>CAJTVT010000100.1 GCA_910580015.1 uncultured Lachnospiraceae bacterium | reverse complement strand
AAAAAAGTAGCATAATCTTTCAACTTTTTTTGTCCAAAGTATTGACATAGATCCATAAAGTTCTGTTTCTGCTACGATTTATCACACAGCCGTATCATAACTTTCTTTTCCATGTCTGCCATATCCTCTCTTTCCTCTCGGCTCATTTCAAAAGCACGTTCCGGGTGTTTAATTGCCCGTTCTGCTTGTTCGTAAGCGCTTAATTTTCCGACATGGCAGAAAAAGTCCCTGGTTACTTTTCAGCAACCGGAGCAACTTAACAATTCACATATGATTATTCTGATTCATTCACAGCACGTCGTTCGATTTCAGCTTTGACATTTTCATTCCACGATGACAGAATCTCTAACTCTTCATCGCTTATTCTGTCATTTGCCAGCTCTCAAGCAGATAGGTTAATATGACACATTATAAAAAGATATTTTAAAATAAAAAAATGGAATTATAATGTAATGAGGTACTCTCAAATTTGTTCAATAGCAAAGGAGATGGAACACCTCAATACCTACTTTAAAACTTAATCATTTTATTAATGAGGCAGATGCACTGATAGTCATCTGCCTTATAATTTGGAAAAGGAAACATTTATGGATAATCAAACTTATCAATTAAAGCTGAAGCAGATTGTGGAATTTTCGCGCTGCAGAATTTACAGAGATTTCATACGGTCACTCGTCACTAACAAGAGCATCCGGACAAACGGAGGCTCTTTTCTTTTTTATTACATCGTCCTGTGCTCTTATGCAAATTACAGGTCATCTTACCGCCACACAGAAACTATGACTTATCTTGTCGGGCCTGGGGAATGGATCTGCACCCTGGCAGATCTCCGCACATGGTTTCGGTGTCGGTTCCAGCATCAGGCGGTTTCAATCCTGGACTATCTGCAGAAACAGAACTATATCACATATTCCCTTCTGGAGAATAAGAAAGTTGTGAAGTTTAAGATTACAGACTGCCCAAAAGGTAATACCGTACTGGAGTACAACTTCCCCTGCAAGAAGGATGACGGCTTTTTCTTTTTCCCGATTGCCAAAGTCCATGAGCTAATCATCATGGGCAAATGCTCGGAGATGGACATGTTTCTGGATATGTGGATTCACGCCATCTATAACAATCCGTCTGTGCAATGCTCCTATTCTGGTTCGGTTGTGTATTACCGCAACAACACCGGCAATCCGGTAACCAGCTTCCAGACATTGAGCGACTGCTGGAGCCATTCCAAGACAACTGTATCACGCACCTTAAAGAAATTTGAAGAAATGAATCTTATCACATTAGTTTCGTTTACCGGGAAGCATGGCAGCATGATTTATCTGAATGATTATCTGTCAGTCATGTTTGATATCAGTGATGTGATAATCGAGGAGAGGGGTCTTCTGATTATATCGTAAAAGCATTCCGTTATTACTCGGAGTATAACATTTACGAAAACAATTAAGAAGCAACTGGCTCTCTCTAAAAAATATATCCCGACAACTAATCATTCTCGCTATGCCGAAAAA
>CAJTVT010000099.1 GCA_910580015.1 uncultured Lachnospiraceae bacterium | reverse complement strand
TATCTGAAAACCAGCTTAAAGTGGCATGGACATCTTATGAATCGGTCGGGAATGGTGATTGGGAGTACCTGGAGAAAAAGGCTTATGAAATCCCACTTGCCGAAAATGCTTTTCAGTGAGCCAAAAGCACAGACGAGGCGGTATAGACTGGTCTATGGAGGACAACTTCGTTTGGAATTGTTCAGCCCTTTGAGTCAAAATGTCCTAAGGTATAGATGGTAAAGAATGGAGAAACAGATTATGAGCAAATATTCACTTGATACGGATTTTTCTTCTCTAAATGGCCCAAAAGCGAATAACTGGATATTAAGGTTTCGTGACATAGCCGAGACTGCTTTCAAAAATAGCGATACTCGCTCCCGGCTACTTGGAAATTTACTTGTCATTGAGCGGTATGTCCACACACTCCAACAAGGATTATCCTTTAAGGGCAAGTCTCCTACTCCAGTGTTAATAAACGCACTTGATTTACTTTGGAGCTATGCTGAGGGGCGCATTACAGTAATAGAATTTCAAGATTTTGCAAATAACATTTATGCCAGTACGCTTGCATACAACTCCGATGAAAAATTGACTGATATACAAGCAGACTTTTATAAGAGTTATTTTGAAAACGAAAACCCTACTGCGATTGAATGGCAGATTACCACATGGGTATCTGGGCTTTTAATAAAACTGGTAGCCATCGAAGGGGGCCGTCTGGATTTTGAAGAAATTGCATCCTATGAACAAATCGGTTTTGCTGATTTTGCTGATTTGTTTGGTTTTTTAACTGACGCTTGTATTTATCTTGCTAATATACCGCTTTCCTCCAGTACAGGTCGAGATTATAAAAAGGCCACAGAACTGCTTTATAAAACACCGTTGTTCTGTCATATTGTGGGGAACATCCAAGGTAGTTTGAAAACTGCGATTGCTGCGACTTCTGAGCAATATCAATCTTTACGAATGGAATGTCAACAGCTAACAATTATTCCTAATGAGTACGCAGCGAATTTGATGAATTTTCTGTAAAACTAGAATACTTAAATTATTGTAGAGTTTCCAACGGAAATGGCATATAAAAACATTGGATGGCGGCTGGATCATGTATTTTGATATTTGCAAAAAAGGAGAGGTTTGCAGGTGTGGTGAAACAGAAAAGACTATGTATGATTTCCTTACTGCTGCTTATGCTGACAGGATGTGGGATGATGGATAAGGCCAGTGATGCGCTGGGCAATTTTAGTGACGAATACGGAGATGACATCATGCAGGCGATTGATGATCTGCAAAATGCAGAGTATCAAGACGGCCCATTTGAAAATGATCTGGAATCAGCACGGGAGTACCTGCTGATACAGATGCAGGAGAAATATGGGATAGAGTTTTCTGTTGCAGGCAGGGAAAATCTGAAAAACTACGGGCCATTCCACGGGGCAACCTACTTCTGCGAAGTTTCCCCGGTAGATGCCCCGGAACAGATCGCAACAGCAGTTGTTTCACAAACAGACTATCAGGATGTCCGGGATGATTATGCGATCTATTATTTTGAAGAGGATGC
>CAJTVT010000098.1 GCA_910580015.1 uncultured Lachnospiraceae bacterium | reverse complement strand
TGCTATCATAAACCCGAGGTGATAAATTATGAAATTCATTCAGAAACTCGCAAATGAGCGATTTGCAAGACCCGCCGCTCAACTAATGAAATTTGCTTGCTATTTTGCAATCTGTTTCTATGTCCTATGTACCGTCCTCAGCTTTATGGGGCGTCAATCTTTTTTCTTGCATACAAAAACGGGAACCTATGAGCGAGCAATTTACGCAGAGGAAAAGCACGCTGCACACTCTCGCAGTATGACTGTATTTACGGGCGATGATGTTCATGTATGGACAAACGATAATGACCAGATTGACCTAACAATTCAGATTGGGCTTTCTCTCATGTATGCTGTCCATATAGTTCCTATGATTTTTGCTTATTGGTTTCTGAGCCGGGTATTCTCCAATATAAATAACGGGCATATTTTTACAGAGAAAAACTCCTCCTATCTGCTTTATTATGGGATACTCCAATTTTCAGTGGCTGTTTTTGTTCCATTTATCAAACTATTGATTTGCTGGCTTACCAACCTTATATCTAATGGGCGGATGTCCATTTCTACAGGGCAGGCAATGTTTAATATGCTTATCCCCAGCATCGCTTTTATTGTAGCCGCATATATCATCCATTATGGAGTGCATTTGCAGGACGAGGTGGACCACACACTATGATTATTATTCGGCTTGACCGGGTGCTGGCGGACAGAAAAATGCGACTTAATGACCTGGCGGCCCAGGTCGGTATATCTAATGTCAATCTCTCTTACTTGAAAACGGGAAAAGTAAAAGCTGTCCGGTTCAGTACGTTAGACGCAATCTGCAAAGTTCTAAAGTGCCAACCGGGGGATATTCTTGAATATGTCGAAGATGAAGATTAAAACTGCGTCTTTGAGACAAAATGTCCCAAAGCTGGGGCAGGCCAAAGGGCGACACTGTAAAAAGTGCCGCCCTTTTCTGCTGCCAATAATTTTTGAAATGGGAGGGAGTTCATGCAAACACAGCCAAAGTATCAAAGCGAGGTCACAACCGTTGTTATGGAAGAGCGGACAATCCACATTATTCCGATTTCAGAATAATGTGGATTATGCCGATTAAAAGATATTATTATACTGATTTTTTGATGGGATATAAGTGTTATCCTTGTATTGCTAACCAAATCAAATTATAATAGAGATGGATAATTTTGTGAAAAATCTGTCCGCTGTAACATTTCGGAGACATTTGCCTGTTATACTATCTGTGATTAGCGGACAGACAGATTCGCCAACGACTGTTCCTTTATCTTTGAGGAAGCCTTCGGAAAACTGTGGAAAGGGTGATGTGGGCGGATCTGGGGGACAGAAGTTCTATAAGTTTCTGGACAAGGATGCCTATAAGGAACTGTTCGAGACTCAGATGGAGACTGATATGGTATTCAATATTGCTTGCAATGCTGTGCAAGTTTTGATTTATAGGGGGCTTTCCTCTTTTTGGGGCATTTTTTAGAGTACACCCCACTTTAGGTCTTGACATTTGTAGGTTCTTATTCAAGGTTGAAGGCCGCTTGCGTCGGTGGTATACTTTGCCCATAGGGATTTATACTGCTTAACGA
>CAJTVT010000097.1 GCA_910580015.1 uncultured Lachnospiraceae bacterium | reverse complement strand
GAATTTTAGAAGCATGCCAAAGTATTACTTTAAACGAAGTTCACGGATTCAGGTTTTTATTAATTCCTCGTCCCCAACCGCCAGCAGACAATCTCCCTTAAAGTTTTCCGTAAAATATTCACTTATCACATCTTCATCAAGGCCTTCTCCCTCAATCAATAATTGCATATCATACCGAAATTCTAACATTTGTTCAACCGCCCTTCCTGTCCTAATTAAATTCCTCTTCATCCTTATCCACATCGTCATGATTACCCATTTCTCCTATGCCGTCCAGACTGGCATATGCCTCCATTAGCTGCTCATATGAAGCATACGGTTCCAGTCCAAGCTCCTCCCATGTCGTTCCATAAGGCACGCCCCCACTTGTATATCCTGCAATAAAAGCAAACCTGTCATCCGAATCCGCATACAAAAGAGCTGCTTCTTCCATCAGCTTCTGTCTCTTTTTCGCATGTTTCTGCCGGATCCGCTCTTCCTCGCTGCGCTTTACAGACTCCAGATATTCCTGAGTAAATTCCACTCCTATTGCCTGAAGGTCAGAAAGCGCTGTATTAATATCAACGTGGAACCGCTTCCGGTAATTCTTTGCCATATGCTTCGGTGTCCCATTATAAGTCAGAACCCATTGCTTTGCTTTTTGTAAACGTATTTCTTTTCTCATCGTTTTCGAGGAACCCTTATTTTTTCTTCCCATAATCACCACTTTTTGAATTCCAGTTCCACTCTTGAAATTCCTTCTACATTCATGTATTTATTTTTCATATGGTCATAAAGAAAGTGCCTGCGCCAATCAGGACAAAGCCAAACAGAGATTTCGCTGGCTTATTTCATGTTCAACAAAAATTCTTCAGGACTATATACTGTTAGAACTGCCTTTTTATAGTCGCCAAGGTTTCTTGTAACAATACAGTCCATTTCCTCACGGATCGCAGATTCTGTCATAACTGCATCCTCAAAGTCCGGAAGATTGGACGATATTGCCTTACGGCAGTCCATTCCAGCCGTGTCCAGTAATCCAAACAGGCAAAACAGCTTGTTTAGAATTTGTCTGGTTTCTTGATCGCTATGTGTGCATCTATGTGTGAGATAGTAAATATCAGTAACAGATTTAGCAGTCAGGAATCTTTCAAACTGCTTATTTGCCGCTCCCAGAAATATCTCCTGGGCCTCCTTAAAGAAAGGCTCCCGGCTCTGCAGTGCATCAATCACAATACAGGTATCTATCAATGCTCTCATATTTTATTTCGCCTTTCTTCCTGAGCTTCTTCAAGTGTCATTTCAGCAGGTACGCTGCCAAATAATGACTGTGCCATGCTGACCCGGTCCTGAAATGGATTCGTCAGTTTTGCAACTACTTTCCCGTTCTTTGTAATAAAAACATCTTCTTTTTCTGCAAGAAGCAGATACTTGCCAAGATTAAGCTTTAATTCTGTAGCCGTAATAGACATTGTGAATCCCTCCTTCATCTCATATTACTTTTATTATATCCTATTTGAACGATTCCAACAATAAAATCGTTCGAAATTATCATATTTTACTCTTCATTTAACCAAAAATCTATATATAGAATTTATTCCATTGACTATCACTATATATTGTGTTATTATAATCATGTATTTAAGTTTTTGTGTTATCCCACATCG
>CAJTVT010000096.1 GCA_910580015.1 uncultured Lachnospiraceae bacterium | reverse complement strand
AGCCCACAGGGAGGATTTTTTCAGCGTCCCGGAGGATAACCCGCTGAAAGGATTTTTACAGGCCGCTGATGAAGCCGCCAGCCCGGACAGCGACCCGGAGAAAGCGGCTTTGGTGTTTATCTGCAAGCGGCTCCGGCTGAATTATGGCAAGTTGAGCGGGGAGGACAAGGCGGCGTTAAAACGACTTGCTGGGAAATCGGACTTGCTGAAAAATCCAATCCCGCAACGGGGACGGAAATAGTAATAATGACATATTTTGAATTTTGCGGTTAAATAGTGGAGGTACAGTAGTATGGGGCTGACCAGTGATTTTAAAGAACCTTCTCCGATTATAGATAGTAAAGAAACTATTACACTTGATAATCTAACAAAAAGATACAATAAATTGATTGAGCCAAGTATGATTGCTAAGTTAGGAACAAAGGCAGGTCAACTTGTACCCGAAAAAGTCAAACAAATCGGAAGTGATATTGGATTAAGCATAACTGAAAAAGAGTTATATGTCCAAATGATGAACATTATTGGAAGTGGGTTTAAAGCTGTCGAAGAACAAGCGGTCAGGTTTTCTGTTAGTGAAAAATACATATTGGATAAGATAAATAAAACCTTTCCACACTATCAATTAGAAACATTAAGTGAGATTTGTTTGGTAAGAAGTTATGATTTGGCGAAGATAGTAAATGATTATCGAGGAAGGGACACATTTGCCGCCATGTTAGAGGGTGGCGGAACAGGAGTGTTTGGATTTTGGGGGTTGCCCTTTAATATTGTTTTAAGCACATTTTTTTATTTTAGGGCAGTACAATCAATAGCCATGTTCTATGGTTACGATGTGAAAAATGATTATGCAGAAATGGTAATTGCAAGTGATGTATTCACAAGTTCATTAAGTCCAGCTCAAAATGATGTCAATAATGAAGCGACAAGTATTATTAGCAAAATTATGGTAATGAGCCAAGCCGCAGTTGTTAAGCAAACGGCAAAAAAGACGTGGACAGATATGGCTGCACGCGGTGGTGTCCCTCTGCTGTTGGCACAGATGCGTGCTTTAGCTAATAAATCTGCACAGAAAGCATTACAAAATGTAGGAGCAAAGGGATTAGAAAATAGTCTCTTCAAAGAAGCGTTTGAGCAAATTGGGCGAAAGTTAACATTAAAAACTATTGGAAAAGCTGTGCCTGTCGTTTCGGGTGTTTTGGGTGCATTGATTGATACAGCACAGATGAAAAAAGTGCTTGAGTTTTCCGATATTTTCTATCACAAAAGATTTATTTTAGAAAAGGAAGATAGAGTATATCGCTTGTTTGAAAATAATAATCTTGTAATAGATACTGAAATTGTTAGTGATGAGCATTAAATAGCAAAGGCAGGCGAGCCAGTCAACGGTCAAGATGAACGGCGCTTTCAGCGCCGCCGTTGACAGTCTCGCCCGCCTTTGCAGATGGGTAATCAAGGAGGGAAAGCCCTAAAATGGCTTTCCCTCCCATTTCGATTTTGAGAAAAGAACGGCTCCAAAAAGTGAATGAGTGCGGCCACACATATAGTCATGGTGTCCAAGGTTTGGGACATTTTGTCCCATAGGCTGGGGACAGTGGACGAGGGACGGGGGCTTTCATATACGCCCTGTCTGCTGCTGAAACCAGCCCTTTGTTTCCGGCTT
>CAJTVT010000095.1 GCA_910580015.1 uncultured Lachnospiraceae bacterium | reverse complement strand
TGGCTCCTCTGGCACGGCAGCCGCAGGGGCTGCTGGCACAGGTGGGATCCTCTCCCAATGTCAATAAGTTAAGCAAGCAATAGACAACCGGAAGCGTGAATTGTTAAAAAAAGGGGGGCAACAAAGGAGGACTCATTACGCCGGTATAAATTGGGGCATGACAAAAAAGCGGATATGAATCCGCCCAAAAGGAGCAGGAAACAAAATTAAGCCACTCTGTAAACAAAGCAAATATTTGGTCTAATGCACATTTTACGTGGTCGCTTTCGTCCTGGCCGTATTGGTGAAATGAACTTTGACAGAAGTATATTTATGCTGTCTGAGGAAATATTTCCATGGAAGAATTTTCGGCAAATATAGGCAGCAACAGAAAAGTTAACTTTGTAGCAGTATTTTCTATCCGCTTGCTGGAGAGTAATTGTAGAAGTGATCAACTCAGAAAAATTGTACATGGTCAGCCGGGCAAAAATCTCCTGAAACAGATACTCTGGTTTCTTGGAATGAAAATGTAGCAAACCAATTGTATATTTCAAATCACGAAATGAAGTTTCAATGCCCCAGCGCAAGGCATAAAGGCGTTTTACCTCTCCAGGTGGAAAGTCATCTGCGTCAAGGTTTGTGACAATCGTTTCGGAAGTGTCGTTGGCGATTTTGAACCGGATAATTCGAATGGGAAGCTCATAGAAGAAGAACGGATCGTGTTTTCTGGTAGTAGTCGGAAGGAAGTCGAATCGGGAATTATTATGAACATATCTATACCGATTTTTGTCTTGAGAAAGTGCTTTGGCCTCTCTCGTATTTCGTCGGAATAGCAATAGGGGGAAGAAAAGATCAAATTCGTCAGAATCAGGTAAATCAAAACCGCATATAATCCCAGGCTTTCCATTTTTTATGCGTATAAGATATTTCCAGCCTTTTTCCTGAATGTGGGCAAGATTATTGTAGGATTCGAATCCTCTGTCGGCAAGCAAAATGGCCTGCTGCACAGGAGAACGATCTACCATGTCAACCAAAGCTGTATGTTCATTTTGGCATCGCCGTTTTTGTATGACCGCATCAAGGTATGTGTGCTGAAGCAAATCGTACAGGGCATTCAAGTGTAAAAGATTATAAGGACGCTGGCCATTCGCACCTGGAAAATAGGAATCCGGATCTGTCTTATTTGGTGCGCATAACAAATCTGAACCATCAATAGCGAGCAGCTGGTAATCTTTATAAAGATGTTGTCCAGTTCTGATTTGAGCAAATGATTGAAATAAAGATTCAAAAGCCTTTGGTAAAATCTTAGCTCTTTGTTGAATAAATGCAGGGGTAGATGCAACATCTTCTGCACATCCAAAGCAGTCCAGAAGTTCATTTGTTAGGGAACTGCCGCCCATACCCAGTATGGTGGCGAGCATGGTTTCAAATGGCAATTTTCGTTTTCGGCAGAAATCTCTTCCTGGCTCTCTGACATAATGTTCCTTATTTTCTCCCATATTCTGAATAATGGAAACTAAAGCTTTTCGAATATCGATTGGCGTCATATGGCTCCTCCTCTGTAATGACTTGAGGTATTGGGGATATTTTCATTACAAAGGGGTTCTCTCACTAACAAAGTTAGTGAGAGAACCCGCACAAATTTCGCCTATTGTCAATAGTTTTTTATATTTTTTGTTTCTATCTTGGCTCGTTTTCCTAACTTATTGACATTGGGGACAGGCAGCATCTGCGCTTCGTCAAAAATAATGACGCTTT
>CAJTVT010000094.1 GCA_910580015.1 uncultured Lachnospiraceae bacterium | reverse complement strand
TCGACTTATTGTTCTTAATCAACTGAATAAAACAGGGGGCAACCCGCTTTCTGGTGTTAAGAACGCATAACAGGTGAAGGCTGCAAAACATAATGTGGTAAACAGTAAGCCTATTTTCCCAACAATAGGCGTTTTGTATTTTGTAGAAAATAGTATGACATTAAGGACAAGAGAAACCGCACATAGCACGACATCCAAAATGAAATTGGCAATCACAATACTTTTGTTGCTGTCCATAAATCCTAAAGTAAAAAAAGCCAGAATAAACAGTCCATAATTTACACATATCCAGATGATGATTTGTTTTGATGACAGCTTAAATTTTTTCATGATTAACCTCCTCGCCTATCCCAATAGCATGCCTGATTTCATCCACATCACACTTCAATTTCACGAATCCAATTACAAATAAAAGGAGCGAAATAACAGCGACAATAATGAGATAGCTGAATATACCTATAAAAATGTGCTTATACCATTGCCCTGTCCACGCTAATGGCAATATTCCCAAAGTCAATGAAACCAAATAGCCCATGCCTTGTTTTATGGGCTCAAATTCAACATTCTCGCTGAACATATAAGCAACACCACAAGCTGTCCCAAGCCAGGTAAATGTAGCAATCTGAACAATGGCTGCAAGTAATTCGTTGCCGTAATGGTTTTTCAAGGCAGGAAGAACAAAATAGAAATCTCCTGTGTTCATACGCAATGAAACTGCGATTGAAAACAACAAATATGCAAAACACCCAGACAGAAAACCTGCTGTTCCAAACTTCAATGCTTTCTTTTTCAAAGTATCACCTCACCTCATATTCCTAAAGATTTTTTGATTTTTGGGATATATCTTCTTGAAACATATGTCTGCGTATCATTCAAAAAGCGGATGCAGATTCTTCCTATTATGCTCAAATCAATATCCCGGATTTTTTTGACATTTACAATTTCTGAATTGGAAATACGGAGAAACTGTTTTTTATCAAGAGCCTCTTCCAGTTCATACAATCTGTACCGTACAGCGTACTCACCTTGAAGTGTCTGGATATAGACTTTTTGGTTTCCTGTATATATTCGGAAAATATCTGTCACATATACAATTTTCGCTATATCGTCTTTATATGCTGTCAGTGTTTCAAGGCTCTTTCTATCAAAATCTACAATATGTTCATAAAGGGCATTGACCGTTCCGCTTTGTTCTTGTGCCGTAATCAGAACTTCAATTTCCTTTGCGGAATGGCTTATAGTTATCCCGACTTTCAAAGTGCCACCTCCTATCTGAATCCCAATTATACCATCAAATATTTTCAAAATCTATGTTTCGGCTGTATACGGTAGTGAATCTGCGATAAACGGCAGAATAAACTGTTTTTGTCAGCATTGCTGATCGATAGCCGCAGAAAGCGCTTTCCTGCAGGGGTATCGAAGCGTAAAGGCGTTGGAGGCCGATTATGCCGAAAAGAGAAAACGGATGCGGCGATTCTGCAATCTGTATTCGTGTGCGGGACTGATTCGCTGCGTTGCGGAGGAGATTTCCCATGAACCGGATTGGACGGCCGGGCTGGGGAAGAAGCTTTATGGGAAGACTGGGCTTCTGGAAAGCGGCGTAGCTGGATAAGCGTTGCGCTTGACAGGCTGCATGTTGCTGGATGTGATTAGGTTCTTTCTGGACGGTGGGCATAAACGGAATGGCTGAAGTTCAGAAAGAACCTTCCCTTGGGGGTGAAGCTTCTTGCCTGTTTACCAATACAGCTTAACCGTTTCGCTGGCTTCGCTTTCGGATAACTGGAACATCTCCGTAATCTGCTTTATGGTCTCGTCCAATGAGA
>CAJTVT010000093.1:1500-1987 GCA_910580015.1 uncultured Lachnospiraceae bacterium | reverse complement strand
ACCAAATTCCATAAGCGTATAAAGAATTGTCATTTTATATTTCCCGTTGATGAGGGATAATGTGTAGCTGAAACCGGTTGTTTCTAAGCATTCTTGCGATATACACCGTTTGCCCATTTTCACACTCTCCTCTAGGTAAGTATATAACTTCTAGGTTAGTATCGCACTTGAAGGTGCGTACTTGTTTTCTATTTCATTCTCGCTATAATTATAATATCAACAGCAGGAAAAGTCAATCCTGCAGTAAAGGAGGAATCGTTGTATGAGTAAGAAAATTGTTGTTATTACAGGGAGTCCGCGCAAAAATGGTAACAGTTTTGCCATGACGGAGGCGTTTATTAAGGCCGCCAAGGAGATAGGGCATACAGTAACCCGTTTTGATGCCGCTTCGAAAAAAGTGGGTGGATGCCGTGCTTGTGAAACCTGCTTTTCTACGGGGAAAGCCTGCACCTTTGATGATGACTTCAATACGATAGCGCCAGCTATT
>CAJTVT010000093.1:0-1447 GCA_910580015.1 uncultured Lachnospiraceae bacterium | reverse complement strand
GGAAGATGATATGTCAGTCATGGATGGGGTTCGTATCCCCATGGAGCGTATGTGTGCTTTGAACAAATGGAAGATGGTAGGCGAGGTTCTGATTCCTGGTGTTCTGAATGTGGGTGATATTGACAAGACGGATGGCTGCAAAAAGGCGGCGGCTTTAGCTGACAAGATTTAAGGAGGGGAATATGAGTAAGAAGATTGTGATTCTGAATGGAAGTCCCAGAAAAGCGGGGAATACTGCAGCTTTGACAGCACAATTTACGAAAGGCGCAAAAGAAGCAGGAAATGCAGTTACGGAATTTTTCCTTGACGGTATGGATATCCATGGGTGTAAGGGATGCTTTGGCGGCCATAGCAGCAGGGAATGTCCCTGTGTCCAAAGAGATGATATGGATAAAATTTATCCGGCAGTTTGCATTAGAGGAAGGCGATGGGAATCTCCTGCGAGGGCATGGCAGGGCTTCTGCATTGCTTATGGCTGCGGAAGGAAATGGTTTTGAAGATGTGCTTCTTTACTATGACCATTTGATGGAGCATCTGAAATGGGAAAACCTTGGAGCTGTCCTTGCCGGAGGGAATGGGGATGTAGGTGACATTGAAGGGAAACCAGAACTTCAAAAAGCCTACGAGCTTGGAAAATCTATTCAATAAATCAATGACAGGAAATAAACCAGGTCTATGGAAATGAAGCTGAGCAGGGGTCTAGTACATCATATTTTTCTGTACATACCGCAGTTCCTTCCAAGGAGACTGCGGACTTTTTTGTGTCACAAGGGAAAAGCTCACTGATGATATTTGAGCGACACGCAAACCTGAAGTACAATTATTTAAATAGAATCTGGCTGTGTATGATTTAGAAATTAGAAACGGCACAGCCAGATTTCATACTATTTCAAGCAGAGAGAACGGTACTTATTCGGTGCCACTCCCTTATATTCCCGGAATTTTCGTATAAAGTAACTAAAATTATCAAATCCAACAGAAAGTGCGATATCAGAAATCGGCACTTTTGATTCTGACAGCATTTCGCAGGCTTTTTCTATTCTATATTCATTGATAAAACTGATCGGTGTCTTTCCAATTTCTTGTTTAAAATAGTGGCAGAAATAATTAGGACTCATAAAACATATTTCAGACAATGTCTGCAAAGAGATTGATTCCGGGTAATTGATGTGAACATATTCAATCACTTGTTTTAATTTGTTTAAGGAGTCCTTTCCTTTGGGAGATAACGTATTCTTATAAAAATAATCTGACTGAAAAAATAATTCGATCATGTGTAATATGTGGAGCTTAATACTTAAAAGGGCACAGGTGGGCAATGTGTGGTAAAGTTTTATAATCTCCTGCATATACCCATTCCAGTTCTTCGTGCCAGTGCTGTGATACAAAATAAAATCCGTCTTTGTCATGGTGAGAATATACCTGTAAAGGAAAAACAGAAGTACCA
>CAJTVT010000092.1 GCA_910580015.1 uncultured Lachnospiraceae bacterium | reverse complement strand
ACGCAGCAGATGGATGAAAAGGCAAGTAGGTTTGCCTAATTATAAATGTGTCAGTCACTAGTTTTTTTCCCAATACTGGAAGTCCCGCCCTGGGCATTTGTCAAAAACACCATTTCCCATGCAAGGAGGAGATTAGAATGAGTAAGCGTGTATTAGTGATTTCTACAAGTTTAAGGAGTGACAGTAATTCTGAGGCGTTAGCGGATGCTTTTATGGAGGGGGTGAAAGAGGCAGGTCATCAGATACAAAAGATCAGCCTGCGGGATAAAACGATTGGTTTCTGTAAAGGTTGTTTGGCATGTTTAAAGAAAGGGAACTGCGTAATCCAAGACGATGCGGTGTGGATTGCCAAGAAAATGCATGATGCAGAAGTAATCGCATTTGCCACACCAATCTATTATTATGAAATGTCTGGACAGATGAAAACGATGTTAGACCGTGCAAATTCTTTGTATGGATCTGATTATGCCTTCCAGGATATTTATCTTCTATCCACGGCGGCGGAAGACGAGGAAGGAGTGGACAGACGAGCAGTGAGTGGCTTAGAGGGCTGGATCGCTTGCTTTGAGCGGGCAAGATTAGCAGGTACAGTTTTTGTAGGTGGTGTGAATGCAGCAGGTGAAATTACAGGACATCCAGGGATTAAGCAGGCATACGAGGCAGGAAGGGCAGTTTAGGATAAAACAGCGCATATGGAATATTTGTTGACAGATATACAAAACTGGAAGAATTACATATTATAGTAAAAATCAGTGATAACATAAAGGAAGAACGATATATGAAACGATGTGTTCCGTTGGAACCCGCTGCGGAAACTGTCTGCGATCAAAACTCTGTGCCTCCGATGATCTTTCAGATGCCACCAGAGCAAGGGAGAAAAGTGTTGGAGGAAGCGCAGGATACACCAGTATATAAATATCCTGCTCATATATCCTCCGTTTGTATCAACACCGGAATGTGGGGTAGTATACCAGTGTATTTTATTATGCCCAAGGATAAAAAAATACGAAAAATTATATTTTATATCCATGGTGCAGGCTGGGTGTTTGGTAGCTTTCATACACACGAAAAATTAGTCAGAGAACTTTCAGCAAGGACAAATTCATTGGTCATATTTCCAGAATATAGTCGCTCACCCGAAGCAAAATATCCGACAGCCATAGAACAGTGCTATTTTATCCTGTCCCATATACAGGAAATTACAAGGGAATATTTTTGTTTGGACAATGAAATTACGCTCACAGTGGCAGGTGACAGTGTTGGCGGAAATATGGCAATCGCTATGGTTCTAATGTCACAGATGCGGCATGGTCCATGTATTCATAAGTTGTTATTATATTATCCCGTAACGAATGCCTGCTTTAATACGCCGAGTTACCATAAATTTGCGGTGGACTATTACCTGTATCGGGAAGGGATGAAATGGTTCTGGCAACAATATACAGCATCTATGGAAGATAGAAATCAGATAACGGCGTCTCCCCTCCGAGCAAGCGTAGATTGTCTGAGGTGTTTTCCTCAGACTATGATCATAAATGGTCAAGCAGATGTTTTGCGCAGTGAAGGAGAAGCCTTTAGTGAAAAGCTTCGATGTGCAGGGGTGGAGGTAACAGCTTTGCGGGTGCAGGGTACGATTCATGATTTTGTAATGTTGAATGCGCTGGATCAGACCAATGCCTGCCGCACTGCTATGGATGCGTCAACCGAGTGGTTGAATCGTCTCAATTGAAATATCATAATTAAAATCAAAATGTCATAATCAAAATATCATAATTGAAATCAAAATATCATAATTGAAATCAAAATGTCATTGTATGGATAAGCTCCGTGCAATGGCATTCTGTCTTTGACGCATAAGAGATAAAACCTTTTGAACAAGTGAATTTATGAGTGTGACAACCTCTTTGTTGTTTTGAGAGAATTGCTAGCGTACTAACACATTTATAATTAGGCAAACCTACTTGCCTTTTCATCCATCTGCTGCGTTAGATTTTCTAGCTGTAGCCACCGCTACACCGTTGAAAATCTGCCTTGCAGAAGAATGAAAATTCTGCGTAGTTTCACCCAA
>CAJTVT010000091.1 GCA_910580015.1 uncultured Lachnospiraceae bacterium | reverse complement strand
CGTATCTCGCGCATCAGGGAGTGGCGCCTATGGTCATCAAGGAACGCATGGGACACAAGGATATCAAGATTACCCTGAATACATATGGGCATTTATATCCCAACGAGCAGAAGAAAGTTGCGGATATGCTGGACCGGAAGAGGAATGAGGCATCAAATGAAAATGCCCCTGCCGGAAACAGGGACATTTTGGATGCAGATTAAATTGGTGGAACAATTTAATCTGCGACATAAAAAGGATAAGCCTTTCTATGTAAATCTTGCAAATTTATTATAGCAGAGGCTTGTCCTGAGCAAAAGAGATTTTTATGTATTATGGAGATTTATTTTGCAATGGAAAGATAGATGAAAAATATTTATAGAAAAGATATAAAAAATCAGGAGGACAAGCTATATGCAGAAATATAACAGCAACATAAGAATAATTGTCGGCGTGGATCATGGATATGGGAATATGAAGACCGCGCACAGGGTATTCCGGACAGGCGTGGAATGCATGGAGGAAGAGCCAATCGTCAGTAAGAATTTTGTGAGATATAAGGATAAGTTTTATATGATCGGAGAGTCACATTTGGTATATCAGGGGAATAAAACGGATTCCGAAGATTTTTATATTCTGACACTTGCAGCGCTGGCGGAGGAATTGAAGTTCAGGGGACTTCATGAGGCAAATGTGATATTGGCGGTTGGGCTTCCGCTTGCATGGATGAAAAGTCAGGGCGCAGACTTTAGGCACTATTTGATGAAAGAACAGGAACTGCATTTTGAGTTCCGAAAAGAGAGATATTATGTGCATCTGTGCGGCGTAGAAATATTTCCACAGGGATTTGCGGCTGTTGTTAATTTAGGAGCAATGCAGGGAATGAATATGCTGGCGGATATTGGAAACGGAACAATGAATGTGATGCAGATTGTTGACAATAAACCGTTGGAAAAGAGCCTTGTGACGGACAAATTTGGTGTGGGCATCTGTATGAAAGAGATACAAGAAAGAATTATCAAAAGAAAACGGGGAGGATATTCCTGAAATGCTGATAGAACCGCTTCTTCGGAACGGTTTACAGGAAAGAACAGATAGTACAGCTAAGAAGGTAGAACATATTGCAACGGGGTATACGGAAAATATCAGAAGGCGTTTGGTGGATTATGGATATAAGGAAGGGCTGGTACATCTGTATGTGATTGGCGGAGGCGACTGTCTGCTCCGAAATTATTCGGATTTAGCGGAGAAGGCAGGAGTGACTTTTATTACGGATATTTGCGCCAATGCAAAGGGATATGAGACTTTGGCGGAGAAGAAATTGCGCAGATAGACAGCAAAGTTTCCATATCCGATTATATGTAGATTGAGTTATGGGAAAGGAATAAGTGTTATGAGAGGAACATTTCGCTGTACCAATGTAAAATTCTACATGGAAGATGAAAATCAGCGCAGGGCATGGGAATATCTGCATGGGCTGAACCGCAGGGATGGATCTTATGGAAAAGTGCTTGCGGATGCGCTTATTGCAGTGATAGACAGTCGGAGTAATTCGCAAAATGCGATGAGAAAGCGGTTTTCAGGTAAACAGTGTGAGAACTCAGAGGATGAGATTAAGGAGTTTGCAAATGAGGTTGCAGGGGTTGTGTTGGAGGGCATAAACGACTATTTTGCCGAAAAAGCTGTTTTTCAAGGTGCAGAACAAGGAACTGCTGGAGCGCAAGTATCCAAACAAGAGCCAAAAGAGGAGATTGCAGAAGATATGTTGGATTTTGCTTTTTCAATGGGAGAGTAGGGTACAGAAGAATAGAGGGTAAATGGCACCGAGTTGGCACCCAGTTAATAAAGGCAAAGTGATTTTGGGTGCCAATTGGGAACCATAATGGGAGCAAGTTGGCAGATACTTTTCTGTTGGTAAAAAATCTAACGAGAGCAGAAATAGGAAATCTGTAAAAAAGACTTTAGGAAAATTTGCTAAAAAGTAGAATATCAAGCACTGGATTTGGATATCCAAATGACGATTTTGCATCGTTTACACGTTTGCAAAATGGATATCCAATCCGCTTGTAGGGGAAAAATCCCCTAACCCCTTATGAA
>CAJTVT010000090.1 GCA_910580015.1 uncultured Lachnospiraceae bacterium | reverse complement strand
TCAGTCCTTCCCATGACGTTTGCAACCGCCATAGTACTATGACCTCTGCTGACTTCTCGTGGTAAATCTTATTTCAACCGCTTCCGCGAATGTTCTATCGCTTTGGATGCGTCCACGAGACCTCCCCGGGTACTCACACGCTCTTTCCCTCTTATACTCGCTCCATAAATACTAAATACAATTTCGTGCAGTTATTGGACTTTGATTTGTTACGCAATCTCATCCTTGCATTTAGCCTCAAATGTAGTAAGCCAGAGTTTTGCCTAATCCTTTCTTCAGATTCCACCTCACGATGGACACCCTTGGCTTCGGCTGTATCCTTCCCACTGCCGGGCGGATTGGGGACTTTCACCCGTTAGAACGTGTGCCCACCGGGCACACATAAAAATGGAGCTCTTGTTTTTACACAAAAAGCTCCACTACTGTTTATTTATTTGAATTTATGATTCCTTCGATATCACGACCACCGTAGAATATTCGAGCTACTGTAACCGCCCTCTCCTTGTCATCAACAAGATAATACACAATAAAGTTGTCTACCGGAAGCTGATGCATTTTCATCGAATGCCAAGGTTCCCATTCAACTAACACATAACGAGCTGGCATAAAATCCAATGAACGAACTTCCTTTCGTATACGCTCCAGCTGAGCTGCAGCAGTTTCCGGAACAAGGAGTTCATTTGCAATATACAAATAGATTTCACGTAAATCACCAAGTGCATCTGCAGAATAGCCGACATTATAGCTATCCGTCATATGCCAAACTCCTTTGCAAGTGCCGCATCGACTTCATCTGCAGAATATACCTTTCCTGCTTTGATGGAATCGACACCCTTCTGGAGCTCTGCATCAAGCTCTTCTCTAGTCATTGCACCAACAGCTAACGGTTTAGAAGAAGGAAGTTTCAATTCAAATGGCATACCCTTTTTCAGTACAATCTGGCTATAAAGCATTTGAATTGCACTGGATGGAGAAATGCCAAGCTGAGAAAGAATGCTCTCAGCATTATCCTTGAGATTGGTATCTATTCTTGCATAAACAGCGGATGTATTTGCCATAGTAATCTCCATTCCGCCGCCTTTCAGTTGGCGGCACAAATAGTAATGAAAGTCTTCCAATTTTCCACATTATTGATAAAATAATTCTTAAAGAAGCTATACTACAAAGCACGTGGAGGTGAGTTGTAAAGACTTTCTTCAGTTTTAGACAGCATAGTAATCAGTGTAAGTTTCATATGTGTGATAGAACATAAAGGCAATAAGGACGATACAAAAGATTCCAAGTGGATTGGCGATTTATTTCGATTAGGTCTGGTTCCGGGAAGTTATATTCCCTGTAAACCAATCCGTATCCTGCGTGAATTTACAAAATACCGTTATAAGTTAATCTCCTGTCGCTCCAGCGAAAAGAACAGATTTCAGAATGCGCTTACTGTCTGTAATGTCGCATTAGATTCGGTTGTTTCCGATATCTTCGGGAAATCAGCCACTTCTGTTATTGATTACCTAATCGAGCAATCGGACAATTCCATCAACCACGAAGAAATAGCTTCCAGACTGCTTCGTTCCCTAAAGAAGAAGTCTGACAGGCCATTTATTGGCTGTCCTCTACTTTCTTTCACAGTATCGCCTCCTTTTTCTTTATTATATTCGCTTTTGCTTGCAATTACAAGCATTTGCATAGATTATTTTATGACAGAACTTTGAATTTTATATGCCTCTTAAGGCAGAAAAGAATATTTATGGGATTTTTATCAAGACTATTTCATTCTAGAGACAAGCCCACCAACAGCACCAATGGTCGCGTCCAGGCAGACCATTTCCTGCTTTTCACAGGGGAATGTCTGTGGGATTCTTTGCGGGATCGTATAGCCCTTCTGGCGGAGACGACGTGTATGGTAGTCAATAGCCTTCGCCGTTATCCCATGCTGTTCACACCAGATTTTGACTTTCAAGCTGCTGGTCTTACAATAAATGCAGAGGACGGCTTGGAATATCTGATATTCTATGCACCGAGCAATAACCATATATCAAACTGCTCATACTTCGCAACCTAAAACTGCTTATCATTACGATTTTATAAGCCTTG
>CAJTVT010000089.1 GCA_910580015.1 uncultured Lachnospiraceae bacterium | reverse complement strand
AAACTGTCTATGGCATGGGCTATATGTGGATTGGAGGGCTGAAAAAGTGAATGCCGACAGACTTTCCATCAACCGCGCCTGTATGGCTTCGAAGGTGGGGGATGGCTCAACTTTTTCCGTATTTCTGCCTCATGGATGAATGGAAAAGGGCAACCGATTTTCTCGGCTGCCCTTTGGTCATGGTTCTTTTACTTTATGGAATCTACCACTACAAGAATATCGTTGGTAGTTGCTGTATCGGGAGAAATCCCAACATAGATGTCGCCATAAGAAATATGGAAAGTAAGACCACCAATTTCTTCAAGTTTGCTTTCTGTAATATCTGTTGGTTCGTAAATTTCTCTTTTCACTTCTGGTTTATAATTCATGATAAAGACCACCAAACTATTGCCAAGAGTATTGGGGTCAGGAGCAACTTCCTCTCCTGAGATTTCCTGTGGAATACCATAACCTGTGGTATATTGCACACGGAGCATATAATATACCGTACCATCTTTCATTGTGGTTTCATAAAGATCTGCTTTCCCAAAATGATACCCATCCGGCAGAGAAGCTGGTAAATATTCGCCCAAAGTATCAAAGCCATAAGCGTCCACTTCCGCAATACTTTCAACCGTAGCGTTTGCGACATCTTCAATACTTTCTGTGGCGGGATATACTGCTATGGACGCAATTACAGGGTCTATCCCGTCGGGATGCGTTCCTCCTGGGTCAATGCCTGCACCGTGGTCGGGGAAAACATTGGGGATTTGGCTTACGGCAATTCCAGTGACTACAAGGCATAAACAAGCCGCGATCGCTCCCCACTTGATCCAAATGGGCTTTTTGCTTTTCTTTTTGTAGTTGATAGCTTCATCAACATACTTGCTGTCAAGCTCGCTCATGGCTTCGGAAAACTTCTTTGAGTTCATACGAATACCTCTCTTTCTGCTAAATAGCTTTTCATTTTCTGACGGATACGAGTCAGCCGGACAGAGATATTTTTCTCCGTAAGCCCTACAAACTCGGCTATGTCCTTACAGCTATCGGAAAACCAATAGCGGCGCATGAAGATAACGCGGTTTTCAACAGTCAGCGTGTCCAGAAAACTTTCGATGATACGGGCTAACTCTCTGGCTTCCACTTCGGCTTCCACTGTGTTCGGGTCTGCTATACAGGCTTCGATCTCCTCCATAGCAATCGTGTAAGTGCTGTTTCGTTTGGCTGCTTCCTTTCTGTAATAGATTTTCAGTGAAATGTTCCGAACGATTTTACAGATATAGGTCAAAAGCGGGTTTGGCTTTGCTGGAGGGATTGCGTTCCACGCCCCTAAGTAAGCGTCATTAACGCATTCCTCCGCGTCCTGCCTGCTGTTTACAATGTTATACGATAGCTTGTGGCAAACCTTACCGTATTTTATATCCAGCTCCCGTATGCCCTGTTCTGAACGCCCAAAAAACATTTCAATGATTTTTTCATCTTCTATCATCACACCGCCTCCTTTCCGGCTTCATCTGTTTACTACGGTTTCAGCGGCAAATACTACATCAAATCCAAAAGTTTTTCAAAAAAATTATACCACACCTTTTTGTGTGCGATGTAATAAGTTGCCTGAATGTACCTTTGCCGCTTTGCTGGCGGCTCTGTGTCGTCCCTCGTTGAAAGAGGTGGTCAGACAGCTATCTTCACCAATGAGGTACTTGCCGCTGCCCTGTTCAAGTTTCGTTTTAATAATTAATAAACAGGAAGTATAAGAAATCGCTTTCATTTTTGGAAAAACGGATATATAATAAAGCAACGACAAACTGGGATTGAACAAAATCGCTGTGCGATGGCCTGCCGGGGCTGTGGCGCAAACTGGAAAATATTGACGTCCGCCAATATGATCCCAATGAATGTGTGTCGCAACTGCCGTAATAGGCTTATTTGTGAATTTCATAACTTTATCGTATATGTTTGAAATACCAAGTCCTGTTGCCTTTTTTTTAAAGTCATGCCAATCGGAAATTCCCTTTTCAAAACCAATATTGTCAATCGCCTGGAATTTCAGATTACCTTTTCTTTTCTATTATGTAAGATTGTAAACTCTTTTGACAACCATTCTTCTCATAAAATTCTTCTACTTCTGGTTGGGAACCAAAGTATAACATAG
>CAJTVT010000088.1 GCA_910580015.1 uncultured Lachnospiraceae bacterium | reverse complement strand
GGCAGGAGCTGCTGCACAGGAACCGGAATATCTACGCGGACTGGCAGCAGGGCGCAGGATGCGCGGAACTGGCGGGCAGATACTTCCTGTCAGAGAAAAGTATCCAGCGTATTGTGAAGGATATGAGATGTGAGACACAATAAAAGAATACAGATTGAAACATGACACGGCCGGGGAGAAATCCTCGGCTGGTTTTCTAATGCCAAACAAAGAAAGGGGTTGAAATATAAGCAGAGATAATGTATGATTTTGCAAAAGAAATAATACGAGGGTGTAGTATGTACAATATTGGAATATGTGATGATGGAAAAAATACTTGTGCGGCAATTGAGGAAATGATATTGCAGTATGCCGAGAGGAACAAACTGAAAATAGATACTCAGGTATGGTACGCAGGAGAAGAGCTGTGCCGATATCTTGAACAGGGAGGCCATCTGGACATACTGTTTTTGGACATAGAGCTAATCCAACTGACGGGAATAGAGGTGGGTGACTTTATCCGAAACGAGATGGAGGACAGGGGGATGCAGATTGTTTATATTTCAGGGCATTCTGCATATGCGCAAGAATTATTCAAGACCCAACCGATGGACTTCCTGGTCAAGCCAATCGCCATGCAGCAGATAGAAGATTCTCTGGAACTGGCAGTGAAATTGATTGAGAGGAATTCGGGAAAATTTGGATTCCAAAACGGTAGGGATTACTACTTTATTTCGTATGAAAATATTCTATATTTTGAGAGCAAAGGACGGAAAATAAAAATCGTGACAGTGGACGCGGAGAAAGAGTTTTATGGCGGAATCAGGGAACTGAAGAAGAAACTGCCCAAAGAGTTTTTTGCGATTCACCAGTCATATGTGATAAATCAGGCTCATGTAGTACGATATGCCTATGAAACAGTGGAGATGGATAATAACACGATACTGTCAATCAGCAAAGCATATCGAAAACAGGTAAGAGAGAGGTTGTTAAAGGGATTATCATGACGGATTTCATTATTTGTGTTACCACAAACCTTTTCAGGATTTACATAATCAGCAGATTTATGCACATATTTTTGCAGGACAAAAGTGAAAACGGCAGCAATCGGATGAGGCATGTGTTGGCATATGGGGGCTTTTTCATAGTCAATACGGCAACTTACCTGGCTTTTCATACGATGTGGGTCAATGTTGCCTGTAATATACTTGGAATCGGGCTGATTGCTCTGACATACACGAAATCGTTAAAGATGATTTTATTTGTGACCGCTTCCGTTTACATAATTAACATGGGATGCAGCATGGCAGCTATACTCCCATTTGTAGACTATAAGGACGGTATGGGATTCAATCAAATCTATGAAGTGCTGGATGTGTTTCTGGTGCTGGTCTGTGAGCAGATTACGGAAAAAATTGTGAATGCCCGGCGAAAGACAGAGAACATTCAGAACATCTCGTTTATTTTAGTGCCGCTGTGCAGCATCGGGATGATTTGTGCGATAGCCTATACGGAAAGCGGCACAAGAACAGGGATTGTGATAGTGAGCATCGGACTTATTTTGGTTAATTTTTTTGCTTTTTATCTATATAATATCCTGGCAGAAGCTTTGTTCCATCAATATGAAAATGAAATACTGCGGCAGGAGATTAAGGGGTATGCGAACCAACTGAATGTAATGCTGCAAGGTGAAGAAAAGGTAAAAGCGTTGCACCACGATATGAAACACCATATGAATGAACTGAAGATACTGGCGGCAAAAGGTGAGAACAGAGCCATTGAAGAATATATTGATGACATGCAGGAGTTTATGGTCAATCCGAATGAATTCGTGGCTTCTGGAAACTTTGAAATCGACAGTGTAATGAATTACATGCTTTACAGGGCAAAGGAAGAACAGTGCAATGTAAATGTAAAAGCACAGCTTCCCAAAACTGTGACCCATTCTTTTGACATCAATGTAATCCTGGGGAATCTGCTGGAGAACAGTATCGAGGCGGCAAAGCAGACAGAAGAGAAAAGGCTGGATATAGAGATTGAGTTGCATCAAGGCTTTCTGAGAATACAGATTGAAAACAGCTATGACGGGAAACTGGAAAAAGATTATGGAAAATTTCTTACAACCAAAAGAGCAAAGGAAAGCCATGGTATCGGCCTGGAAAATGTAAGAAAAATCGTGCATAAATATAAT
>CAJTVT010000087.1 GCA_910580015.1 uncultured Lachnospiraceae bacterium | reverse complement strand
TACCCATGGTGGCGGATATGGCAGAATGGTATTGCTCCACCATAGCCATCTGTTCTTCGGTGAGGGTTTCTTTCAGACGTTCTGCAGCTTCTTTCTCCCTTTCAAGTGCCGCCCTGTAACCATCATCCCCCCAGCCTTTCCATGATATTGTGCTGAAATGCTTCTAAAATATTTTTCTCCATAGATTTTGTTTCCTCCTAGGCGTTGTGTGTTTCCTGTTATATCCGTATATGTGTGGTAAAAGATAGAATCTAAAAAGGATTGAAGGAACATATCCCCCAATCCTCTTTATTGTCAGATAGTTATCTGATGAAAATCGGCAATTGTATTTGTAATAGTGAATATCCTTCTGATATTATTATGGAAATGATCTATACTCCCCACAATCTTCCTTCCAAAATACATATATACAAACATACGGTAAATCCCTACAGTTCTTTCCATGGAAATATCACGGAGCATATCCCTCATCCTACTGCCTTTCCCAAATTTCAACATATCTTCCACTAAGAAATGGCCCTAACCGTTTTATCCTCTTATAATTGTCCGGTAAAATTTTGCTCCAATCCAATGAGTGGGTGGCAGAATCGAATGCTTTCTCCGGAACGGTATCCACTACAAAATGTCCGACTTCATTCTGAATTGCTGCTGTATGATAGATTTCCATCCATTCATCTTCTGTTCCTCCATGCATAAAGTTTAATGTAATCAGGTAGTCAATTGGATTCTCTATAAGTTCTCCAAAACTTCCTACTACAAAATCAATTTCTCCACTATTAAGTTCCCGTGCGCCTGTATTACTTCTTCCTGTAAATCCAATCCAATTTTCTTGTCTGCTTTTATATGCTGCAATATTTCACCTAAACCACACCCAATGTCCACTACCGTTTTACAATCATGAGAATTTAGATATCGGACACATACCTGTGCATATTCTTTCCACTCATAAGGGGAAAGATGCCACGTATCAAAGTGATACTTGTTAATCATCTGCATATATCTGACTTTCTTTATACCCCCAATCAATACATTCTTTAAACCTACTTCATTAAGTTTCCGCACAAGTTTCTTCCTTGCTCCTTCTTTATCCCCTGCATATGTAACCATCATTAAGCTTCTCCTGTTATCTTATGTCATTCCGTTTCATTTTCTTTGCGGCGTTTGCTCAGCAACCCTTCAATCACTCTCGCCGAATATCCTCCTGCCCGCGCAATCTTGGCTCTCTCACGCCTGTCCGTTTCTCCCTTTGCTAGGTCTGCTATAAATTCCGGACGGTACAGCCGCATGGGACAGTCAATCTTATCCCCATGAAAATGCGTGAATAATTTAAGCATTGCATCTCGCCCAATCAGTTCAAAGAGTTCCAGATAACTGTCATTCAGAGCCTCCGCTTCGTTCCCTTCAACTTGAAAAGCTTCGTAAATAATCTTGTCGTTTATATTGTTGAAATCAATCCTGACCAACTCATCACCTCCAATCCATGCAAAGTATAGCAACAGCCACTGACATAAATCCAATTGTAAAATGATTTTTTTAATGTTTCATAAACAGACAATGTTTCATCATACATAAAATGTGTGCAGTTTATATGTCACAATATGTATACCTAAACTGTACATCATTTTAGAAACTATGAAATTATTGCATATCTGTTATACCTGCTTTCACATATGCGACTTTCAACCGGAAATATTTTTTTAATTTACCAATTCTACAGCACATTGCTTTTGCTTTACAACAAACGTGCAACAGGCACCCCGATTGGAGTGCCTGTACATACCCTATAAAATATTCCTTTATAATTTTATTTTTTTAGTCTCATCCAATAAGGTCAAGAACCCCTCTAAGTTCTTCCGGAAGTCTCCCACACGCTTCTGATAATCCCGCTTCTTCCATCACAGGCTTCTCTGGAATCTTCTGTACATTTACTGTTCCTATACCAGCAAGCAACGCTCCAACAAGTTTCATTCCCTGTAACTGCATTTCCTCACGCACCATTAAGAGCATTTGCTCATGGAACTGCTGACGCTCTGACATTTCGGTTTTAACATTGAGATATTCTTCCAATGCTCTCTTGACATAAGAGGTAAGTGATGCAGAACTATCTGCTTTCTCTGATAGTTTCAGGTATAATTCTTTATCTGCTTCATCTTCCATATTGAATCGGATAAATATGGATTTCTGCTTTACCGCCATCAGTTCACCTTCTCTCTAGCATCTGACCAGCAAGGAACTCATCCGTACATCCAACATAAGATTCCAGCAACTCTGGTTCCATCCATACAGGCATTTTCCTGTTAATGCAGTCAATCACAAAAA
>CAJTVT010000086.1 GCA_910580015.1 uncultured Lachnospiraceae bacterium | reverse complement strand
ATGCTTCTATATAATAAGATATAGTCCGACAAATTGGGAAACTTTTATTTAAATATTTCATCTTCACCGCTCCTTATTTATCCTGGAATAAATAAAGTGCAGAAACAGCAGAACATATAGCTTTATCCGCCCATACAGAATTCTATATGTCCGCTATTCTGCATGGGCAAAGAAGTCCTTGACTCCGTTTTGATACAACGCCTGTGCCCTTCGTCTCATAGCATCACTCCTTCCTGTGCAAAATCACCCTACTTTTACAGCAAGCCCATCCTAGATTCCGGACGGAACTTCTTCACCATAAATAGCCCTGCCAGTCATGCCGTTTGCCCGGGTTTTTGGTTTTAGATAATTTTTAATCACTTTGCAGTATAAATGTAGCAAGACTTCCCTCTTTCTGCCCTGCATCTGGCGCTTTGCTTATATGCAGTGTATCATACCCCATGAAATCCGTCAATGTATCGGCCAGAACCTCCGCCGCCGTCAAGGGATACCTTGACGGCTTTCTCCATGGCGCTCCCCCCGGATATCATCATGGGAACATATTTCCGTCAGCTCTTCATTTCCTGTGCCTATTGTGCTATAATGCTTCACAGGGAAAGTTCGACCGGCCGGTTTTCCGCATGTGTTACAGTTTTTCTGAAATCAGAAACCATGGAGGTAAGGAAATGACAGAACGAGAGGAAAGATTCGAAAAAATGTTAACCGATATCCGGCAAAATTATGCCGACGTGGTAGAAAAGATGGAAAAGCTGAAGGAAAAGGGCAAGACGAAAAGCGCCACCTACCGCCAGCTTATGGGAACGAAAATGAATTATCAGAATATGCTGTCCCTGTATAAGATATACGGGCTGATTGAAGACTGAGTTATAATATTCCGGTGGGCGACTGCTATATCCCGGGCTTGAAATTGCCGGAAGGAAACCGCCGAGGGAGTAACCGAGGAGTTCTAAGCCCGAAATCAGCTTGAACGGGTAGAAGTATAAACGTTGATTTATATTTGATGAAAAAAGGTTTATCGCAGAAAAATGAATTTTTTGTAAAATTTATTCCCTCTGGGAAGTGATTGCGGTATAATGGAGCCAGCGAAAATCGGGATTTAGGGGGATGATGCATATGGAAGAAACGATAAATAAAATAGTAAACATGCTGAATAAGAGAAAGTACACTTTAGAGGATATCAAAGAATTGGAAAAAGTGGAATTGCCCCGCCTTGCCGAGCCCATTGTGAAGAAAGTAGTGGATTTGCTTGCAGAAAGAAAGTACAGTGAAGTCTTTGAGATTGTCGAGATGGCATCATGGCCAGTTGACCCTAATACGGAAGAAATGTCAACATGGTCAGTTGAGGATTTACAGGAAGCGGTGGATGGTTTTCTGGAACTGAATGAACTGCCCTATATGGATAAATTTGGCGTTCCCTGTGATTTTCATCCCCAGTATGAGTATCATCAGCTTTCCTGCATTTTATATAGGGATGGCAGGGGATTTTCTGCTGATTATGATTTGACTACGGATGGTGAATTAAATGACCTGACTTTGCAGATGGAGTTTTTATTTACGGATGCAAACACGATGAATCCCATATTTTTGGATGTTCATGTGATGTAATATGTTCTGCGAGCAGCAAATCAGGTGAACATGCCAGTGAAAAATCGGAATTTGGAGGAATGACCATGTTCGATGAAAATTTATACGATACACCTGGATTTTGCCGTCATGGCTTAAGCATAGGTTTGGTCAATAAAAAACAGATTTTGTTTGTCCCTGTACTGCAAATTATACTGCACACCGGTTAAATTTGCAGCGCAACCCGACTAAGTCACTGCCTTAAGCAGTGACTTTTAGACCGCCAGCCAAGTACTTTCCCGGAGACGCCACTGTAAATCCTGGCGGTCTATAGTATAAATGTATTTCAGAGGCAGCCTCTATTTACGATTATCCAATGGATGCGGAGGAAATCGGGAGATTCGTGTCCCAATTCTTTGAGCAAATGAAGCTGCGGAATTTAACGCTCCATACGCCCTATAAAAATTACTGGCTTATGCCCAAGGGGATTCGAAGCTTCAAAAAATATGTAGAAGCCACTTTTTCTGTTGACCTTAGATGGGATGGGGATGTTTTTAGTGCCTGTCGCTGGGTTCCGGCGCCTGACTGCGGTTTTGAACCGGATCCCTCCAGTAAGGATCTCACCATAAGCAACTCCGTTTCGGCAAAGGAATTGTGAGAGTTGCTGGCTGCCCCCCAGGGCGTTTCCCATTCCCGCCAGTTTCACGCTGCGGTTTATCCTTCCGTTTGTCATGGATGTCCTCTCCCAGTATAGCTATAGGAAC
>CAJTVT010000085.1:612-2400 GCA_910580015.1 uncultured Lachnospiraceae bacterium | reverse complement strand
CGATGAACTATCTCAAGTGTATACTTTTTTGATTGCCTGTGCCGTATATCCAAGGTTACAATTCACGGCCTAGCCGATTAGGATTTCTTAAGTTTTTTGAATTTTCATAACCATATAAATCAAGAGGCAGAAATGCCAAAAAGTGTTGAAATTTCAATACTTTTTGGCATTTTAGTATTGTGTTTTATGTGGTTATGTGATACAATATACACATAACCACATTCAAGGGAGGATTATCATGGCAATTATTAAACAATACGACAAGCGTTCTGGTATCACTTATGCATACGAATCTCATTCTTACTGGGATCCTGAGAAAAAGATGACCAGGGCAAAGAGAAAGCTTATTGGAAGAGTCGATCCGGAAACCGGGGAGATCGTCCCGACAGACGGACGGAACAGGAAATGCAAAACAGTGGCCATGGACAGTGCCGATTATAAAAAAATGTATGAAAAGCTTCTGAAAAAGTATGAAGCCCAGGAAACACTTATCGAATCATTAAAGAAACAGGTCAAAGAACTAAAAGGCTATTGACCGGGAGGCTGCCATGTCTATTGGCCCATCATTTGATACAGGTATATTAAGAATAAGGCTCAAAGCAGCGGAAGACAAAGTGAAAGCTTTTGAATCCGGCGAGAAGTATGTGCGGATGCAGGAACAGTTCAAAGCCGTTTTCCGTGAGCAGAATGCTAAAATCCGCAGGCTGGAAGAAGAGCTTAGAAAGGCCCATGCGGAGACGGTTGATGTCCGGAAAATATGGTCCGAGATATTTGATGATGTTTATCGGGAAGCGAATGCGGGAAAATTTGCCCTGCGCAAAGAGATCGCGCGTCTTGGGCAGCGCGTCCTCGAAGTGGAACGCCAGAGGGATGCCGCTATGGACAGACTGCGCGATGAGCTGCGGAATAAAAACCGCGAATTATATGAGCTGAAAGCAGCCCTCTATGACGCGGAACAGAAAATAGCCGCATTAACGGCACGTATCAATAAGGACCATACGAACTCTTCCAAATCATCCTCACAGAGCCCAAACCATAAAACCATTCCAAACGGAAGGGAAAAAAGCGGGAAAAAACCAGGCGGGCAGAAAGGACATATCCATCATGAGCGTAAACAGATGGAGCCAACAGAGGTGGTAGCCATTCCGGCACCGCCTATATATACAGACGACCCAAACTTCAAAGAAACCGGCAGAATCATCCGCAAGCAGTTGATAAAACTGCATGTGAATGTAGAAGTAATCGAGTACCAGACACCGGAATTTAGGAACCAGGCAACGGGCCAGAGGGTGCATGCTGCTTTTCCGGAGGGCCTAAAAGATGAAGTGGCCTATGACGGAACGGTAAAAGCATTTGCATACCTGCTGAATAATGAATGTTACGTTGGGATCGGAAAAACGCAGAGTTTTATAAAGGAGGTCACCGGCGGGGGGCTGGATCTGTCCACCGGCCTTATCTGCAGTCTTTCCAGACAATTTTCGGAAAAGACAAAAGAGGAACGGGATGAGGTTTTCTTAAAGCTTTTTTCCGCTCCTGTTATGCATGCAGATTTTACATTTGGCAGAATGAATGGAAGCCAGACTGCTGTTATGATCTGTGCCGCGGGCGATACGGTATTGTATCAGGGGCGCCCTAAAAAAGGAGAGGAAGGCGTGGAAGGCTCTCCCCTGGAATTTTATGACGGCATCCTGATCAGCGCCCATGAAGCGGCTTTGATAAAGCATGGTTCGAAAAACCAGGAATGCATGGCGCACATAAAAAGATATCTCATTAGCAGCATAGAAAATG
>CAJTVT010000085.1:0-602 GCA_910580015.1 uncultured Lachnospiraceae bacterium | reverse complement strand
AACCTCACATGGAATGCCATGATGAAAGAATGGATCAAAGATGCGGTCATATATTGGAATGATGTACATAATGGAGGGGAGGAAGATTTGGAAAAAGTCGCCGAATTAGATCAGAGGTATGACGAGATCATAACGACTGCAAAAACGGAATATGAATATGAGCCACCCGGCGAATATTTCAAAGACGGGTATAACCTTTACAAACGGATGGCAGAAGAAAAAGAGAGGTACACACTCTTTTTACATGATCCAAGGGTGGAACCGGATAACAACCTGGCAGAAAGATGTGCAAGAAAATTCAAACGGAAAGCGGCCCAGGTGATGTGCTTTCGCAGCCAGAATGGAGTAGACTGGTTCTGCGACGGCTTGAGTATCATCCAGTCCATCAAAGCTGCAGGTAAAAATATATACGAATCGGTCAAAGAGAGATTTAATGCCGGTCTGGAGGTGTGATGTTAAAAATATACAGGCACCTCTATTAACCATGCAAAAACCCCGCTATCAATAACTGCGGGGTTTTCTTTATCGGCTAGGCCGTGAATTGTAACTATCCAAGAGGTAGGAAATCAGCCCGGAAAACTCGCTATTTCCACGCTCTCGGA
>CAJTVT010000084.1 GCA_910580015.1 uncultured Lachnospiraceae bacterium | reverse complement strand
AAGTATTGATTTTTCAAGGTTCAGCACACCAATCGGTGTGGGAAGTTTGAGTAATTTACTGGAAATTATATTGGACCGGAGCATTCCAAAGAATGAGGCAAAAGAAAAAGCCATACAATATAGTGAAGAGCATAAAACAGACAGAAATGTGATTATGACAGTGGCAGGTGCCACCAACAGCAAGATTGATTACGATGCTTATACGAAAGGAGACGGCAGGATGTGTACGTTGTTTGAAGAGATTGCCAGAGAGAATGAAATTATTGGAATTGAGAAAGGAAAAGCAGAAGGAAAAGCAGAAGGAAAAGCAGAAGGAAAAGCAGAAGGAATTATCGAAACAGGATTGGAATTCGGCCTTTCAGAAGAGGATATATTAATGCGGCTGCAGAAGAAATTAAATATATCTTTGCAAAAAGCACAGGATTATATGGATAAATTTGCACGGCAAACTGTGTAAATGAAAAGAGGGCGATTTTTAAATAGATTGGCATATAATCTGTTTAAAAGTCGCTTACATATATTTGGATACTCATTTCTGCCATTCCCACCCACTATTTGAAGATAAAGCTGGGATTGGATATTTTTAAAGAAAGGATAACTTATGGCAAGAACTGTAGCGATTGGACAGCAGGATTTTGAAACGATTAGGGGAAAAGGATATTTCTACATTGATAAAACCAAATTTATCAAAGAATGGTGGGATAGTGGGGATAGCGTGACTTTAATTACCCGCCCGAGAAGGTTTGGCAAGACATTGACGATGAGCATGCTGGAAAAGTTTTTTTCGCTCAACTATGCGGACAGGGGGGATTTGTTTGAAGGGATGGAGATATGGGAATACAGCGAATACAGGAAGCTGCAGGGAACATATCCAGTGCTCTTCTTAAGCTTTGCCGATGTAAAGGAGACCAACTTCCAGGATGCAAGGAAGATGATTTGCTATCTCATCGAACAATTGTACAGCCAAAACGATTTTTTGCTGGAAGGGTGTCTGCTTAACGAGAAAGAGAAGAAGTATTTCAGGAATGTCACAGCAGATATGGAAAATTATGTCCTTTCCGCATCATTAAAAACCCTGTCAAATTATTTGTACCGTTATTACGGAAGGAAAGTAATTATTATTTTGGACGAGTATGATACGCCAATGCAGGAGGCGTATGTAAAAGGATATTGGAAGGAACTTGTGGAGTTAACCAGAAGTTTATTTAATGCTACCTTCAAGACGAATCCTTGCATGGAACGTGCTGTTATGACGGGAATAACGAGAGTAAGCAAAGAATCCGTTTTTTCTGATTTAAATAATCTGGAAGTGGTGACTACCACTTCAGATAAATATGCGGAAATATTTGGTTTTACGGAAGAAGAAGTATTTGCTGCATTAAAGGAATTCAGCCTCTTGCAAAAGGAAAAAGAGATAAAAGAGTGGTATGACGGCTTTACGTTTGGAAAGATGAAAGATATCTACAATCCATGGTCAATCATTCATTACCTTGATAAGAAGAAAGCAGGCCTTTACTGGGCCAACACAAGTTCCAATAAACTCATAGAAAAGCTTCTTAGGGAAAGCAATTCTGGCATTAAGCAGTCTTTTGAACGTTTATTAGGAGGAGAATCGCTGCACATGGAGATTGACGAGCAGATTGTTTATGACCAGCTTATGGTAAAAAAGAATGCAATCTGGAGTCTTTTGCTTGCCAGCGGATATCTGAAAGTTGTGGAGGCCGTATTTTCAGAGGAAACGGGGCGGACTTATTATGAACTGACCCTGACAAACAGGGAAGTGAAGATCATGTTTGAAAATATGATTCAAGGATGGTTTGCGGAAAACAGCAGTTATAACGCTTTTATTAAAGCACTTCTTTTGGATGATGTAAAAGCGATGAACACTTATATGAACCAGGTGGCTATGGAGACTTTCAGCTATTTCGATACAGGAAAGACACCCTCTTCAGAAAAGCCAGAGCGTTTTTACCATGGGTTTGTCCTGGGGTTAATGGTGGAGTTGACGAACCGGTATACCCTTACCTCGAACAGGGAGAGCGGCTTCGGGCGATATGACGTGATGCTGGAACCAAAGAAAGCGTCGGATAATGCTTATATTTTTGAATTTAAGGTACAAGATACCGATGAAAAAGAACTGTCCGACACGGTGCAGGATGCGCTTCGGCAGATAGACAGGCAAAATTATGAAGCATCCCTCGCGGCAAAAGGCTTTTCTAAAGAACGTATACGGAAATATGGATTTGCTTTTTGCGGTAAGAAGGTGCAGATAGGCAGGGCAGACTTAGTTTGAAGGATAAGGATTGGAAAATTTCAATTCCAAGTTTGTGGATGATGTGCAGACACAAGATTGATTACGATGCTTATACGAAAGCCTGCAAATAAAAAGTCAAGCTAAATTTTAAAGAACATCGAAAATTTTATACAGGTTGAAAAATGGGTATTACAATTAGACCGCCAGAATATGCCGGTCT
>CAJTVT010000083.1 GCA_910580015.1 uncultured Lachnospiraceae bacterium | reverse complement strand
GTATTCACAATCTTCGGCGAAGTTTACTCAATTATAGCAGTTCCTTAAAACTCCCAATCTTCCTTCTTTTATTTAAAGATTTTATATGAGGAGGCACATCATGAACAGCACAGCGTTAAGAGCAGAGAAGTTAAAAAACATCGCCACTGTCCCAGTACCATATGGGGCTATTTTCTGCTGTGAATATGCAGTTTATTTTTGGGAAGCTGTCAAAATCCGTTATCCGGAATATATCTTGAAGGGAACCAGAGGCTTGGAGGGAAAGAATGCTCGTCTTCCTGCTCTGTCTCAAAGTAATAGTTCGTGCAGTCATAGTAAAGGACACCGTCATTCCTGTCTGACTGGAAGCTGCTGTTCTTATAGGCTTCCGACTGTATGAAGTCGCATTCGGCGGCAAGTACGTCCAGGGCACGGTAGACATCATGCTCCTCATAGGAAGGCTTTTCAAGGTAGTCCATTGCGGCCCTGTAGGAGGGGCGTTTGCTTCCCGGCTCCAGTATCCTGGTATAGATCAGATCCGACAGTATGGCATTCAGGTCATACTGGAATTTATGCCGTTCCCGGATCTTCCGGCAGACCTGGTCGAGCCTGAGTCCATAATAGACGGACCGGAGGAAAAGATATCCGCCTTTATAAAGTTTCTGGCAGCCATAATCCAGTTGTCTGTCGGCATGGAAAGGCACAAGGACAGTCTTTGCCTCTTTTTCTTTTTTATAGTTTTCTGTCTCCAGTCTGGCCTGCTCCCTTGCCCACTCCATAACACCGTCCCTGTCAGTGCCGAGGGTTTTGGCAAGTTCTTTGAGGGTGCCAAGTTTCCTGATTCTTTTGGAGGTGCTTTTGCCATTGCTGTCTATGTAGGACTGGGTTATATAAAAGGACTCTGAATTTTTAGATTTAGATGTTGTTACTTTCATGTTACGTTGCCTCCATATAGCGTCTCACTATATATTACTATATTTATAAACAAAAAATTTGACAAAAAAATACAGGCTTTATGCGGCCTGTAGGTACTTTATGCGTTATGGAACTGTCAAAGACCCGAAGAAAGTTGAAAAGAATGGAAGAATAAGAAAAAGAATAGAGAAAAATATAAAATTTGTTGACTAACGGGTGCCAATTAGCATATAATATTTAGTACAATAAACAGTACGGTTTTAAGTACAGGAAGGAGTGCGCTATGATTGCAACAAAGCAGATGGATGTAAGAGAAAATATCAAGAAATATTTTGATATGGCTTTTAGCGGGGAGCCGGTAATTGTATCTCGTAAAGAGAATAAGAATGTGGTTATTATATCAGAATCAGAGTACAATGAATTAGAAAAGGCCAAAAAGAATGTTGAGTATCTGGCAAAATTAAACAGGGCAGACGAACAGATCAAAAACGGGCAGGTGGTAACGAAAACCATGGATGAGCTTCTGGCCATGGAGGAATAGTTTATGAAAATCACTTTTGCGGAAGACGGATGGAGTGAGTATCTCTATTGGCAGACACAGGATAAAAAGATATTAAAGAAAATTAATCAATTATTGCAGAGCATAGAACGAGATGGGGCATTACATGGAATTGGAAAGCCTGAATCGTTGAAATATGGTAAATCCGGCTCATTTAGCAGGCGAATCGATGAATCAAATCGTTTAGTTTATGAGATTTCAGATAATCAAATCATTGTGAAATCCTGTAGAGGGCACTATAAGGACTGATTGCTGCCAGCAAAGGAGGCAGATTATCGGATTCTGCGGACAGGTGGTTAATATTAGTGGTGAGTTTTGAGAGAGAAATCAATTATGGTAAATATGAATAGCATAACAGAAGAGATGAAGAAAGAACTGGCATTTACAGAAAAGGAACGGAAGGAATTAGAGCAGGCAAGAAAATTATGCGGATTCCTGGACACAGTACTCAAAAAGTTGGTTAAGTAGATGGGGGCTATGTAAAATAGTTCGTTTGAATTTCATAGTTAGTATGGAAGGGCTTCAGAGAAATCTGGGGTTCTTTTTCTTTTATGGAACTGAAATTTGGATTGTAGCATAAGAATATGTTTGTGTAAAATAGCTTAAAAACAAACTGTTATTATCGAAAAAGAATGATGAAGCAGGATGAAATTAAAAATATCCAGTATTCACAATGGAACATGCAAATCAATACTATGATTGCATTGTATTTTGAAGATTTATACTTTCATGCCATATGTCACATATTCTGCAGCTGATGCTTTGGGGCAGATATACAGCCGAAGGTGGTGCAGAGCATCATGGAGATCAACATTACAGTATAACGATTGACATTGATACTCATGTGGCGGATGAGAAGTATCAGGGGGAAATTGGGAAGTTTGGAAAGGCTATGGAGGTTGCTGAATTGGGAGAAATGGACAATTCCGGGATGGTGCAGACACTTCAGTGAGGTGCATATATTAAAAAAGTAAATAATTGCAAAGTGACAGCAGATGATTCAGAATCTGAAAATTGCATAAACTGATTGAAAAAGGGCCCGGAGATGATAAGATAAGAATAAAAACAGGAAAACAAGTGTTTTGTTGAAGAGGAGGCGATAGAATGGCTACATCCAGTATACTGACCAATGTAAAGATT
>CAJTVT010000082.1 GCA_910580015.1 uncultured Lachnospiraceae bacterium | reverse complement strand
TTTATAAGGTGTTTTACAGGCAGTAAGACAGGATACACCCTGACAAGTGAATTATACGCTCCCATAGCGTGTGGGAAAAACAGAATAGCAGATATGAATAACGTCCAGCGGGCATTTTGCCTGTCCGGGCGTTTTTTATATATTAAAAATTTTCGTAAGAAAATTTTTGTCCACCCGAACATTCGCCATGCCCCGTTGGGGAGATATAGGCGGAAGGGGAAAGGCTCATGCCTTTGTCACGTCACAACGGGGGAGGAGGTGAACTCGTATGAAGAAACCTTCTTTCCACGATGAAATGACAATCCGGCATCAGTTTGACCGTCTGTGTCAAATGTCGCTCAAAGGTGAAGCCGCCAGCTATTACAGATATATAGAATACCGCAGGCGGCATGAAGCCATGTTCTCTGAACTGTCTGAAAAGGAGTTGAACCGGTTGTTTGTTATGGATGAGTATGGAGTGGAAAACAGTCATTTCACAGTGTATGGATATGACATTGAGGTGAAAGATGCCCTGATTGCGGAAGCATTAAAGGCTCTCTCAGAACGGAAGCGGAATGTGATACTGCTTTCTTATTTTCTGGAGATGAGTGATGCGGACATCGCAAGGGAGATGAACCTTGTCCGCAGCACAGTCCATGAACACCGGACACGCTCGCCTGAGATTTTAAAGAAGATTATGGAGGGAAAAGCGGATGAAAAAGAGATGTAAGAGCAGAGAAGAAAAAAATTTGTTGCCTTTCCATATCATTAAGGCAGCATCAGAGGGTGACGTAATGGCAATCAATACAGTGTTAAAGCATTATGAAGGATACATAATTTCCCTGTCCACCCGGAAGATGTATGACGAGAGTGGGCGGCTTCATTTCTGTATTGATGAAACGCTTCGCCGGAGATTGGAAACCAAGCTGATTACAAAGATACTGGCGTTTGAAGCGGTATAAAGGGCGGTAAATTACCCTTTTCCATAGCTGACAGATTTACAGCGGTGTACCTTGAAAATTGAATATACAATAACCTCACAGGACGTGAGAAACTGTGGAGCTACGCAGCAGATACGCTATGACTGTCTGTTCCGGTAAGGAATTGAAAGTGAAGAAGCATCTGATGATGTTGAAGCAAAGGCACGAGCGAAAAAATATCAGTGTTGGAGTAGAAAACTTCCTATACAGGAAGAGGGGATTCTATTGGCGAAGAAACAGTTTCGTGATAATGATACTTCTGGCGAAAGTCAGTCACATAGAAAAGATGATGGTGCAAGTCCAATGTGGGCAGGTTTCCCGCCTGTCACCTGTGAGGATATTTTTAATATGTTTATCAATGAAAGTTTATCTTACAGACGAATTTTCATTGATAAACATATCAAAAAATAATGATTTGGCGTGGGACATGATACATATAGGACAAGCAGATGTCAATATAATGGAATGTGGAAAAGTGAAAGAGGTGTATGTATATTGAGCATAGAAGAAATGAAAAATGTGGATGTAAGGACAGTAAAAAGGGAGGAACTTGCAGATATAAGAGAAGTGGAAGTAAATAAAAGGAAAAGCCGGGAAGGACAGATTAAGGACTATCTCGAACAGATTAAGAATCCTTACTGTTATAGATATGGGGAATATGTTGTTAAGATTGGCTTTGAGGATACAACAGTGACACTTACGGATCGGCTGCAGGAGCTGATATTAAAAACTGCCAGTGCAATGTGAAACTTTCACAAGTGAAATTGCGTATTTCTTCATTGGACAAAAGCGGGAATCTGTGCTAAACTATATTCAGGACTAAATTCATATGTGGAACCCTGATTTTATGGTTTGTCAGCACTATAAAATTAGGAGGAAGCGGTATGGGTGAATACATTTCATACATATCTTATTTGGCTGCTGTGTACCTGCGTCTGTCAAAAGAAGATGAAGATTTGCGGGAGAGCAAGGACAAGAAAGAAAGCAACAGCATCGCCAATCAAAAGGCATTGATATTAAAAGCAATAGAATCTATGCCAAATGTTACCCTTTATGACATTTATATAGATGATGGATTTACAGGACTTAATTTTGAACGTCCAAGTTTTCAGCGTATGTGCCAGGATATTTACGATGGTAAGGTGAATATGGTCATTGTTAAGGACTTGTCAAGGTTAGGACGTGATTACATTGATTCTGGACGCTATGTGAAAAAAATTTTCCCGTCCTATCATGTCCGGTTTGTATCTGTACTGGATCATTTTGACAGCCTGACAGCTACGCAAAGCGATGTAAATCTGCTGATTCCGGTCAAAAATTTTGTAAATGATAATTATAGCCGGGATATATCTGGCAAAGTGAGAAGTCATCAGGAGGTTATGCGTGAAAGCGGGCTGTATATCGGCGCTCATGTTGCATACGGCTATAAAAAACTGGAAACGGACAGGAATAAAATCATACCAGATGAATATGCGGCTGATATTGTACGCAAGATTTTCGACTGGAAGTTGAAAGGTATGAGTTCGGCGGCAATCGCTGAAAAACTCAATGAACTTGGTGTAGCAGCGCCTTCCGAGTACAAAAGGCAACTTGGGGGAAATTATAAATGCGGTTTTCAGAAAAATGCAAAAGCAAAATGGTCGGCGGTATCTATTAACCGCATATTAAAGAACAAGATTTATATAG
>CAJTVT010000081.1:790-2734 GCA_910580015.1 uncultured Lachnospiraceae bacterium | reverse complement strand
AACCAGGATCACCGTAAAATTACCGTTATTGACGGGTGTGTGGGTTTTACGGGTGGTGTCAATCTGGCAGATGAATATATAAATGCCGTTATGAAGCATGGCCATTGGAAAGACACTGCTGTAAAAATTGAAGGCGGAGCAGTGCGAAATCTAATGTCATTATTCCTTGTGAACTGGAATACACAGAGTAAGGAACCAATTGACTACACAAAGTACATGAAAATGCAGTGGAGTCCGGCAGACTGTAAAGGCGTTGTTATTCCTTTCGGCTCCGGTCCTGCACCTATTTATACAGATACTATTGGTAAAAATGTGTATCTGAATATGATAAATGCTGCTAAATGCTATCTTTATATTACGACACCCTATTTGATTTGTGACCGTGAAATACTGTCGGCTCTGCGTATTGCTTCAAAAAAGGGTGTGGATGTGCGGATTATTACCCCGCATATTCCTGATAAGAAAACCGTTTTTTTAATGACACGCTCAAATTATAAGGAGCTTCTTGAAGATGGCGTAAAAATTTATGAATATTCCCCTGGGTTCATCCATGCTAAGAATTATATATGTGATGATAAGTTTGCTGTTTGTGGAACCATTAACATGGATTATCGTTCCCTTGTCCACCATTTTGAATGTGGCGCATGGATGTATGATACAGACTGTATTGCAGAAATGAAGTCAGATTTTTTGGATACATTGGTGCAGTCGGGAGAGATAAGAAAAGACAGGGCTGTTATGTGTAGCTGGCAAAGATTGATAGCGGAAATTATGAAAGTGTTTTCGCCGTTGTTTTAATATTTCTCAAACATTTTTTAAAATTTTTAGAAACATAAGCGTTTTATACTTCGTTTAGCGGGTGGGGAAACGCTTACCTGCCATAAATGATAGGAAGGAGATTATTGTAATGAAAATTGAAAATCCGAAAGTAACACTTGCGGATGAAGCGAGAAACGGCGTAGAGGAAGAAGTTCGCAGCAGCTTTTTAGACTGGCTGCTTGAGTTCAATGTAGAGGGCGATGACGGAGAAATTTATGCCCTTGGCGGCTCTATCCTCTCCCTTGCACTCGAAAAGATGGATCTGGTCAATTTGTGCTACGCAAAAGGCAAGGGTGGAGTGAGGCAGCTCAAAAACTCCATCTACAAGATTGCTGAATATCCTGGCGCCTGCATGAACCACTTTTACAGGAATCCGCAGGGAACATTACAAATTGAAAAGAAGGAAAGCAGTGTCGTTGTCACCTGTGGTCCTCAATACAGGGTAGAGTGCTTTGATAATGGGACATGGCATCTGTCACTTGATACCTGCGACGGCGAATACAAAGCTGATCTGTATCACAGGGCACATGGCTATCCGCTCTGGTATGGCAGAGAGAAGCCGTCCTATCTTACTCAGCACTCCATCACTTACGGCTACAACTGGTCTGGTGACGTAGATGGCGAAATTGTTCTGAATGGGAAAACGATTAAAGTAAAGGGAACCGGACAGCGTGAAAGGTATGTCGCCGTGGATTCCTCTGCCGCAGAACTGGGAGGCTGGGAAGATTGGGGATTTATCACCTTTAACGAGATTCATTCTTCCATGTACGATATGCGGCTTGGTATGAAAGATTTTGCCATATACGATCTAGAACATGACAGATATTATCCGGAAGGTGAAATGACAATCGAACATGAGGATTGGGCATTTATGCGTGAACTTGATGGTTTTATACCGGTTTATTACAATATTAGAATCAAGGTGGAGGATGGTATATTTGAGGCAAGGGCACACGTCTGCAATGCCCGCACATGGGGCGTGACGTTCAAAGTGCCGGATAATCCTGTTGCAACATTGATTTTTGACAATGTGACGGGAAAGTTTACAAATAATGATGGCACTGTCAGAATTTTGAGCGGAGGCCGGGGCAGTATGTCTGTCCGCCAGTGGCACGCTTATCCGAA
>CAJTVT010000081.1:0-780 GCA_910580015.1 uncultured Lachnospiraceae bacterium | reverse complement strand
TCCCCGTGAACTTTACAGTGATGAAGTAAAGAGCGGGGAGAAGTTTGAAACTTTGTAACTACTCAGTATGTTGGACTTAGAATTTTAAAAATACCGAAACAAAACTTAAAACTTACAAAAACAATAATGTTATATAGTTCTGTCAACAAGTGAGAAATCACTGTAAAAAATAGGAGGACATAAAAATGCAGTATGAAGTAAAAACAGTCAAGAAAGTAGGCGTAGGTGGATATGAGGACGAGATCAACAAGATCATAAAGCCTATGGCCAGTGATGGATGGACGGTTCAGCAGCTTCTTGGAAGCCCGGACCAGGGAGTGATCATCCTTTTCGTAAAGGAAAACTAAGCCATCATTCCGAAACTCGGAGTAACGAAAGCTGCTGGCAGGAAATCCAGTGGCTTTCATTTTTTGAGGATTATCAATCAAATACCAACTGTCTGAATAATGATATGACGAAAAGCCAAATTGAGGGAGAAAAATAATGAGCGATTACAGAGTAAATGAGCTGGATCAAAAGAAAGCAGAGAATATCCGCAGGCAATATGTCAGCCGTGAAGAAAACAAAATGGAACAGCTTCAGAAGATAGACAGAAAAGCAAAATGAGAATGAACTCATCAATGAATAGGTGGTGCAGGATAATATATCGGAACGATAGGCATTCTGGGTGAGATAAAAAATGTTGGAATATTCATTTTTAACATTTCTCAAACATTTCTTGAATCTTTTACAAACATTTAAGGCGTAGGATACAGACAAGAAATGAGAGATTACTGAAAA
>CAJTVT010000080.1 GCA_910580015.1 uncultured Lachnospiraceae bacterium | reverse complement strand
GAGAAGATCCGTAAAGCCATAAGTATCTGGATTTGTGCAGACCCGCCGAAGTACCGTGAAAATACGATTACAAGATATACGGTCCGGGAAGAAAATATAGTGGGTAATATAGCGGAAAAAAGAGAGAATTATGATTTAATAACGGCTGTGATTGTATGCCTTGGAAATTCGGGAGACGATAAGTATACAGGGATTTTAAAACTTTTGGATGTTTTGCTTTCGGCAGAAAGGAAACCGGATGAGAAGAAGAGGATCCTGCAGGATGATTTCAATATTAAAATGACAAGGGAGTTAGAAAGTGAGGTGCTCTTAATGTGCAATTTGAGTAAAGGAATAGAAGAAAAAGGGATCAAAGAAGGGATTAAAGAAGGGATTAAAGAAGGAATCCTGTCGTCTATCAAAAACCTGATGGAAAGCATGGATTGGAGTGCAGAGCAGGCAATGACAGCGCTTAAAATCCCGGAATCTGAACAGGTTCAGTATGTCAATGGATTAAAGAAATAAACAGATATCGTTGAAGGAAAATTAGTCGCCAGGTGCGCATAATTGATAAAAAGTCCTATATTATGCACATCCCTAAAAAGGGATGCAGCCTGGAAAAGCAACACGAATGAAAAAAGCATGGCAGTCTGAAAGGGGTTCTTTCTGCACTTTGGGTAACTCATTATTCTCATTTTAATTTGTTAAACCAATTTGGCGGCTTATGGCAAATTTAGAGAATATTCGGTACCCAAAGCACAGAAAGAACCCTGAAAGGATTTCCATGCTTTTTCTGTGTTTAGGAACTGTTAATCAAGCCCTTTTCTCTCTGTCCTGCCTAACAGGTAATCCGTGGAGCAGCCATAATATTCAGCCAGTGCAATCAGGATATCAAGAGGAAGTTTTCTGGTTCCGTTTTCATAATGGGAATAGGCCCTCTGACTGACACCAAGGGCATCTGCCAGTTCTTTCTGTTTGATATCGGAATCTTCCCGTAACCCCTTAATACGCGTAATATCTACCGTAGCCATATTCTTCGTCCTCCTGTAAAGAATTATAGGCAGAACAGATTGGACTACATTGTTTTGGAACAATATAGACTAAAGAAGGAAGATTATTTTTAAAAACTACTGGAAGTTTTCTCCTTCTCTCCGTCATTCAGGCTTCGTACAGTTTCCCAGCAAATTTTTTTGCCAGAAAGAATAAGGGCCTTTTAGGTCATTGGCCGGGATTGGTGAAATAAAAAGCAATACGAAAAATCTGATTGGGGAAGGATGCAGGCATGGCAGCTGTAAAGGATTGCCATGCCTGTTTTATGCAGACGAAGGGGGTGCTTTGCTCTTTCCCTTTGTGCGTCCCAGCAGATAATCCGTGGAACATCCATAAAAATCTGCCAGTGCGACCAGGATATCAAGGGGAATTTTTCTGGTTCCATTTTCATAATGCGAGTATGACCGCTGGCTGAGATTCAGAATCTTCGCCAGCTCTTTTTGGCTCAAATCCTGGTCTTCTCTTAAATCTTTTATATGTCTTACATCAATTCCCAACATTTTATACCTCCATAAGTTTATTATATGCAGAACAAAATGGTCTATGATTTTCAATGTTCTCATGTGTAAGAAAATGATTGGAGGAATCAAGGCAATGAACAATAGGAAACGGCTCATGGAAGCAGCTCTGCTGATTTTAGCGGTGGCAGGTATGATATGCTATGGCACGAAAGGCTCCGAGGAATGGGAAGATAATCATAGGAATTCCGGATGCGGTAAGCAGTATGTCCAGTGATAACTGGCAGTATTTAAAAGTGGTGGCAAATAGTGACCGGATTGAGGATAAGGAAGCCTTTGCCCGCGAGGTAGTCCAGATGTGCCGGGAGAATTCGTTCCATACCATCCGGTTTTCTACAGATATCAATGGTTATCCAAGAGGGCTTACGATTACTGTATATTTAAACCGCAGGGGTGTGGAGAAAAATGAGCCGGTCTGTGAGATTGACTTCCGTACCGAAGAATACAGGGAAGACTGGGATATCAAAAATAATGTGGAGCATTTTCAGCTCTATCTGGATGGGAAGGAATTGATTTTTTATATTAATGAAGATTTAGGATTTTGATGTTCGGACGGAAAATGCTGTGATGTCGGAAATACGGGCAGAAAGTCAGACAGGAATGGAGTAATATAATGGGAAGCCAGTTGCATTTTGAAGAAGGGAATCCTATAATAGAAACTATAAATGGATAGGGAGAAGCACGCAGATGTTTTTTATCATGGGAATTACCCAGGGAAGAAAAGATTTTGACTATAATCAGATGATGGTCTGTGCGCATTGCGGTTCTTATGGAAGATACCAGGTGTACATGACTTACATGTGCTTGTCGCTGTTTTTCATTCCCTGTTTGAAATGGAGCAGACAGTACTATGTACGAAGTACCTGCTGCAATACGGTGTATTCTCTTGCGCCGGAGATTGGGAAACGGATCGCAAGGGGAGAAAAGATAGAAATCCTGCCGGAACATCTGACACAGGTACAGGCGGGATACAAAAGCAGAGTCAAAAGATGCGTAAACTGTGGATATGAGACGCAGGAAGAGTTTGAATACTGCCCGAAATGTGGAAGGAGATTTTGATTATGGCTATATTAGTGATTTATTTTTCACAGACAGGAACAACCAAAGGGGCCGCTGAGAAGATTGCGGGGTTAAAGAAGGCGGACTTAGTGGAAATTAAGCCCCAAAGACCTTATGAGATGTCTTATGGGAAGACGGTATTGACCTCTATGAAAGAGATCTTTACAAAAGCGCGTCCAACGCTTGCAATGGAGATACCGGACGTACAAAAATATGACCGTATTCTGATTGGGTTCCCGGTCTGGTGCGGGGTCGCGCCAAATGTAGTTCTGACGCTGTTAGATGCCCTGGATTTAAACGGGAAACAT
>CAJTVT010000079.1 GCA_910580015.1 uncultured Lachnospiraceae bacterium | reverse complement strand
TCTCTATTACCCGTTCTGCTCTCTCTCCGATAAATTCTTCCGCTTTCTGCTTCTCATAGTAATCTGACAGAAGTTTTGCCTCCTCATATACGGAATAAAACCCTGTATCCATATCTATCTTTTCAAAATACGCCCGAACCATCTCAAATGCCGATCCTGTTCCCTTTGTATTAAACGGATAACAGAACACTTTTTCAGCCACACTCATTCTCAAATAATCAGCTTTGTTTGCGGGTAACTTCATATCAGCCGCATCTCTATCTCCAACATCTGTCGCAATTTCATCAGTAATATCTACTGAAATCACTTGTGAAACTACCGAATCCTCCATCTGCCGATGCGGATTCCCTGGCACTTCATCCCTTGCAACTTCTATTAGATCATCCATATTCCCAACAGGTATCTGATACTCTAATTCCGCATCCAGCATACTTCCATCTCTCTCAAGGCACCGCTCCACCGCTTTCAATTCCTTTAGATTATCTTTCTTTTGAAGTTTTATCTGCTCCAACTGTTCCCGATATTCATCTACTAAAGCCTCAAAGAATTCCAATTCTTCCGCATTTTTGCAAGATCTTTTTTGAGAAGCCCTCTCTTGACACATTTCCTTTTGCACCTTACACAATTCCTCGTCCACTCGTTCTAGGCGGAATTTCAAATGAACCAATTCCACAAATGATTTCACATCATACTTAACCACCACCAGATACTCTTCCTGCAGCTCATGCATTTTCCGTATCTGCTCATACAGATAAGCTGATTTGTACGTAAAACGCTTTTTCTCTGCCAGCCGCAAACGATACATTCGTGCATAGCACTTTCTCTGATATGGTGTAAGAATTGTTTTTCTTATTGGTATTAAAGGCATTGCATGATTCACAGGGGATGCCAGACTCGCATCTCCATACTTAAACATAGCCTCTAAGTTTTCCCTGCTAAAATCCTCTGAAATAGTATCCAGTCTTTTAAACCTCTTCATTCCCAGAACCTTTACAGCGATATGCTCTCCCTGTTTTACCTCAAATCCCTGCTTCTCCAGCAGGAAAATAAAGTGTTCCATATTTTCTGCGTTAAAAGCACAGAACTTCGCATCCTGTTCAATTCATTTTGAAAATGTCTGCTCGCGCTTCCACTGTGGTCTTGCCACATTCGTAGATTCTTTGCTGTACTCTGTCAGGGTAACATGGAATCCATATTTTTCACACAGTTTGTTGGTAATCGTCTGAAACTTGTATTTCCAATCTCCGTTATTGTACTGAAATTTATACCCCGTTACCATATTTACACTATTTATTATAATATGGGCATGAAGATGATTTCTATCTGTGTGAACAGCCACCACAGTCTCATACTCTCCGCCAAATGCCTCTTCTGCAAAACGCATAGCTATATCATACATAATCTCCGATGTCCCTTCGTCCGGTTTTAACGATATGACGAAATGATACCCCTGTCTGCCTCCTGTCTTCCCAAACATCTGCTTGGTTGCTTTCATCTGCTCATAGGCACAATCCTGCAGACAGTTGACCCAGACCATTTCAGGAAAGCACATTTCCACTTTTCCTCCCTCTGTTCCTGTGCCTGCATCCTTTGCTGCTCCTGTCCATACTCATATGCTATTTCATCCAGCTTCTGGTCTGTCAGTCCCCCAATCCTGTCAGCATCCAGTATATAGAAATTAGTTTTCCTATAATAGCACTTCAGCTGTTCCTCTTTTGGAAATTTGCCATTTCTAATGCCATCCACATGGAAAATCCCCTCCAAAACCAGTTTAAGGAAGAATTTACTGGAATCTTCCATCCCCAAATATTGTTCCAGCACTGCCATGTCTTCTCCTGGTTCAAAACTGACAGAAAATTCCATATGGTCTGACAGCCTGACCTCCCCAGACTCTTCCAATCCATCCTGCTGATCTTGTAGCCTAACAGTTCAACTTTTGTCATCTTCTTCCTCCTTTTCCCAGTTTAATCCTTGCATTTCATTGCTGCCCTGTAAGCATACCATAAGAAATCTCCCTATAAATCCTGCAAATACCAGCCCTGCCCTTTAAAAATCCACAAAAAAAAGCAGGACAGCACATCACTGTGAATCCTGCTTCTCTTACGCTTCTATTAAGAACCCTTGCAATATAGATAATGGAACCTGCCAAAAATTATGTTGCCATCTGTAACTCTTCCTTCTGAATTTCCAATACAGCCTCTCTGGACAACCCTGAATACCTGATAATCTTCTCTAATGGCTCATTCCCATGTATCATTTCCCTTGCCATCTCTTTCTTAGTCTCATACCTCTCACTCTCCAAATATGACCTCATCACTTCTACCTGATCATACAAGCTCCATCAACATGCTCAGCACCTCCTGTTCCCTGCTTTCCAGATATTCTTTTAATACATTTTTATCCTTACATATCCTGATGGTTTCTTTGATTGCCTTCCTGGACCTGCCATAAGCCTTCACCTGCTCATTGCACACTTTTGTGAATGCCACATACTGGCTGATGATATCCCCTTCCCTGCCATCATATATCATTTTCACTTTTAAATCCAGGCAGACCTGCTCCCCACCAAAAAATTCCTCTGCAAATGAAATTTCTTCTGGCCTTGTCTTCCTGTCTCCAGTATAGATGACATAAACCTCTGGCTTTGGCATCCTTAGTTTTTTACTGTTATATATGTTCTGCCTGGTTTCACTGAAATATTCCCTGTAAGTCTGCACAAGGTACATCAATGCCCTGAATATGATATTGGGTGTCCAGGTGGACTGGCTTTCTATCAAAATCAATAAAGTTGAGCCTACCCTGAAGCCTATACCATTATAGATGTCATTTACAAGGACATTGCTGACTGTCACATCTTGCAAGTCATCCTCTGTATGTATAATATTAACATGGATTCTATTTCTTTTCAATTTCAAAATCAGCCTGCT
>CAJTVT010000078.1 GCA_910580015.1 uncultured Lachnospiraceae bacterium | reverse complement strand
ATACACTAGTGTATTGACCTGTCGATATTTAGCCTAATTCAATTTTCTATAATCATTAAAAATAGATGAAAAATGCATAAATAGGTTTAACTAAATATAATACGGTCAGTACACTAGTCTGATATTTATTACCACAAACGAAAGGAAAGGTGGGATTTTGTTTCGCACGCCTTCACTTTTCGGAACACGAAAAAATCCACTGTACTCAACCGGCTAAAGTCGATAAACCCCCTGCTGAAAAGCTGCAAGGGTAAACCTGAACAATTAAAAATCCGAGTCACAATTATTACAGTGCCACTGCTGGTTGCGCTTATTTCCCAAAATACCAAACATAGCTGTATTGAGGGCCTTTGAGACACTTGATATCTTTGTTGTATTCTTAGAATGACAATAGGGACATTCCACTACTGCATATCCCCCGCTTCGCTTCCTGATCTTCTCATTCTCTGCAAGAAGATCCTCATACTGTATGGGTACATAATTCTCTCGTGCATCGTATGCCTCTTGATCAAACAGGGGATCTAATTTACGGGCTGGGTCTTTCAGAAATTCCTGCGCTTCGTCAAGTGTAACTCTCCCAATAAAATGATATCTGCTACGTCTTCCTAGATTCAAATAGCACTCAATACATTCCCCATCATTCAAACTACATTCCATAAAACCTTCAGCCCTAGGAACCGTAATATCATATGTCCAATCTAAACATTTAGGACAGTAATATTGATCCACTGCTTTACCTTCGGAGTCAGACATGGTCATACCACCTTTCCTTTTTTATTCTCCATTACCTATTATATACATTTTTTCTATATAATGCAACCGTTTGTTACTCAGAACCAAACAAGATGAAAATGGAAATACAACTGGCCTTATATCTGCGTTTACAGACAGAAAACTTCAAAAACAAAAGGCAGAGACCGAACTCAGCAACTTTGATAGTCAACATTCTAAAGATATATCTGCATTAAGAAAATATATGCTCTCAATAAAAAACGGAACTAACATGAAAACCGCACTGGCCACGACTATGGACAGAGCCTCCGAAGGAGCCGCCCGTCATGCCGTTGAAATGGGTGGCGCCTCCAACACTTTGACCACCTTCAATGAGAAGCAACAAGAAACTCGAAAAAAATTACAAGAAACAGTTGAAAGCTTTTCCGCTGCATCCATCAAAGGAAAAGCCCTAAACATGGTATTCCAGGGACTTTCCATGGCTGGAAACATGCTGATCTTCGCAGCCATTTCCAAAGGTATCTCCTTGGCGGCTACTGCCATTGATAATTTTATCCATCGTTCAGAACTTGCACAAGAAAAAATGGAAGAATCCAAAAATAACTTTGAATCCATCACTTCTGGAATAGATTCCATGCAATCTGAGCTCGACAACAACAATAAGAAAATTACAGAGCTAGAAAAAAAAGGACCTCTAACATACGTGGAACAGAAAGAACTTTCTAAACTTAAGGAAGCGACCTCAGAACTGGAACAACAGCTAAATACCAAACAACTATTGGCAAAATATAACGCTGACGAGTTAGCAGACGACACCATGAATGCATTTGACGAGAAATATGGCGACAATTCCTTTACACTGGAAGACGTGAATACACTGGCTCAACAGCATTCTGGTGATAACGCCCATCTTGCATTGGAACAAATGGGGCTGGAAGGAAAAATGGCAGCGCTGATGAAAATGCAGGAAGCCTATGAAAAAGCCATAGAAAGCAACGACCAAGAGGCTATAACCAACAGCAATGAAGCGGTCGAGTATTATTCAAGCATGCTTGTGCAAGATCTCGACACCCTTCAAGGCTACCGGGACAATTTTAACGACATCATAAATATTCGGGATTTGACAGAAGATGAACAAGCTTTCTATGAAAACCTGGAACAAGGGATGAAGCTTATTCACCGTTTTACAGAACCAAACTCCTGGAACACCTTGGAAGTCAACGATATCCTGAACACAGAAGACTTGGAAGTGACAAAAGCCGAGTTAATCCAAATGGCAAGATCCGGAACTTTAAACGAAGAAACCATTTCCAGTTATGAAAAACTAAATCAAGCCATCAAAGACAGTGAATTAATCTATGAAAAGGGTTCAAACGCCGCTGCTACTTTTGTGGAACAAATCCAAACTCTCGCTGACAGTTCCCCATCCCTTATCACCTTTGAGGAAGCTTTCAACGCCGAATCATTTTCAGAAACACGTGACAAACTTTTGCAGCTTGCAAGAACTGGAGAACTTACAGTTGAGACCTTCCAAGAAACTTCTGGGACAGAAGATTTCCTGATCAGCATCGGCATTTCAGCAGAAGAAGCGACTGAAAAAATCCTCTCTACACTTTCTGCGCATGACAAACTGGAAACCTTTGCAAACAAATTTGGAACCATAAAAAAGGCTTATGATGATTTTACCTCCAAAGGATTCGTTCCATCTGGTGGCCTGAAATCCATGGAGGAAATGTTTGGTAATCTTGATGGCTTCAAGGAATTTTCTGAGATTGCCAGTGACGTTTCCTCTAGCACAGAGGAAATCCAAGAGGCTTTCAACCAGCTTGCCACAGAATACCTCAATTCAACTGGCATCTTAAACTCCCTGAATGAAGAAAATAAAAGTCTGGTAATCACACAACTTGAAAGCGTTGGCATCACCAATGCAAGCGAATTTGTGAATCAGAGACTGGCCCAGTCTGTTGACGGTCTGTCTGTCAATGAAGAGCTGTTGCGCTATCAGAACATTGCCCTTGCCTGCTCCAATGAAGACATGGCGCAGGGCAGCAACACTGCAAGCACTGCCCTGCTCGAACAGGCTTCCATGTCCATTTATGCCAAAGTCCAACTGGCGGATTTAATCGCAAAGCAGCAAATTTTCAACAGTACCACACTGGATTCCAAGGCAAAATCGGACGCACTGTACGAGCTTGCAGACGCTTACTTTGGAGCGGCCGCGGCCGCCAGCTTGCTCCACGATGTCCATAACGGCATGTCCTTGGAACAAGGTTGGAAAGAATTATTAGACAAACAGGACAAAAGTTTGGTTGACTTACTATTTTCTAGGGACAATTCCGACACCGATACCTCCAATGAGGACGACAAAAATAATCCAAAGAAGCCTGGCAATAAGCCCGCACCTTCTCCATCTAGAAATTATAGCGGCAGCTCAAAAAGCGCCGCCCCTGCCCCCACCCCCCAGGTCTACGACTGGATTGAAAAGAAAATC
>CAJTVT010000077.1 GCA_910580015.1 uncultured Lachnospiraceae bacterium | reverse complement strand
GCCCAAAATCAAAATACATCGTTCTATTTTTATGTTTTGAGAAAGCAATAACATAATGTATATAAAATAAAAGCTTTGTTATAAAAAAAACTGATATCTATATAAAAAAGAAAGATTATTCCCCTTTATCTTACTTTGTTATAATCAAAAAAACAAATCAATATACCTGCCGCCTATCAAAGACGGCAAGAGAAAGGAGTGAAACACAATGGAACTCAAACAGACGCCCGATATAACGCAATACGTTATGCAACATCGTGACGAAACACTTTTACTTCTACGGAAACTGGCGTCCATCGGCGCCCCCACATTCCATGAGGAGCAGCGGGCTGCCTTCTGCCTAGAATGGTTAAAAGAACAAGGAGCAAAAAATGTGTACATTGACGAGGCAGGAAATGTCATTTTCCCTTTTCAGTGTTCTCCTGGCAGATCCAGTATCGCCTTCATGGCGCATATGGATGTGGTTTTTCCGGAGAAAGGACAGATTCCGGTAAAAGAAGAGGGAAATCTGCTGAAGGCACCTGGGATCGGTGATGATACCGCAAATCTGGTCAATCTGCTGATGTGTGCCAAATATGTACTGATGTATCCGCCGGAAACTCTAAAAAACGGCCTGCTTTTCGTGGCAAATACATGTGAGGAGGGACTTGGAAACTTAAAAGGTTCAAAAATGGTTTTCCAACAGCACCTAAATATAAAAGAAATGATTTCTTTCGATATTTATATGGGACATCTGGTCAGCACTGCCGTAGGCTCTCACAGATATCAGATTGAAGTTAAAACACAAGGCGGTCATTCCTATGAAGATTTTGGAAGGAAAAACGCAATACAAGTCCTTGCAGGCATTGTACAGAAGCTATATGATCAGTCCCTTCCCACAAAAGGTAGAACGACTTATAATGTGGGATTTTTTGAGGGTGGGATTTCCGTAAATACAATTCCACACTATGCCAAAATGTATTATGAATTCCGTTCAGACCATAAGAAAGCACTGGAAGATATGGAACAAAAATTGTATGAGATATTGGAGCTGTATAAAACAGATGAAGTGGATGTATATGTGGAATTTTTAGGAGCCAGGCCATGCGGCAGTGAAGCCCTTCCCCAAGCCAGGATGGATGATCTGATTGGGAGACAGAGGAAGCTGATCGAACATTATACCAGGCAAAAAGCGTATATCCATGAAGGCTCCACAGATGCCAATATTCCTTTATCTCTCGGGATACCCGCAGTAACCTTGGGCACGGTTGCCGGAGACGGTGCGCATACCTATGACGAGTGGATCGAAAGTGAAAGTCTGATTGCCGGACAACAGCTTGCTCTGGCGACCGTACTGCAATACTGTATTTAAAAAGTGAGGAGAATAAAATTATGACATTTACATTTGAGTGGGCAATCACAATCTGTGTAGGCATTTTTTTGATTGGCTCGGCCATCTCGTTAAAAACGAATTTCAGGATTCCGACCATGCTAACTGTAGCCATTTTATTCTTAGCAGGTTTCTGGACCATTTTCCCTCAGGATCTGATCGAGATATCCGGATTGAAAACCGTATACAATATATGCTTCTTAGTGGTATTAATCCATGTAGGTGCGATGTTTGAATGGAAAAATTTAAAAAAGGACTGGCGTATTGCGATTGTCGTAATCACCGCAATCATAGCGATCACTGTCCTTGTATCTACCATCGGCGGAGTAATCTTTGGCAAGGAAATTGTTATAAGCTCCATCCCACCATTGACCGGCGGCGGGATTGCCGGAATCATTATGATGGATGCAGCAAACGCAAAAGGGTATACACAGGCAGCACTGCTTGCCATGATGATCATGACCCTGCAGATGTTCATTGGATTCACATTATCAGGAATTGTGCTGCGCAAAGAAGCGGCAGTCAGACTTGCGTCAGGTCTTTTAAATGCTGATACGGATGAAAAAGATTCTGACATTGTAACAAAAAAATCACGGCTCATCGACAGGATACCGGACAAGTATAAGGATACCACCTTTCATTTCTTTGCCTGCTGTCTGTTGGGCGCCACCGCGTATTTCCTTGGAAATTATACCGGCTCAGTCACCGGCGGAATTGTAAATCGTTCTATCTTAGCGATTATTTTCGGAATTCTAGCAAATGCCATAGGAATCATAGAAAAAAATCCGCTCGAAAAATCCGGCTCTTATCCATTCCTGATGCTGGGACTTAACATTGGAATCATGGACAATCTGAAATCCGTAACTCCTGGGATGGTATTGGAAACGCTCATTCCGTTTATAGGTGTATTTGTGATATCCTCCATCGGAATATGGTTCTTATGCCCTCTTATAGGCAAGAAGCTGAATTTTACACCTGCATTTTCCCGTGCCATCGGACTGAACTGTTTTCTTGGATATCCATTTAATCATCAGATTACGGTGGAATCCATCAACGCGGTCACGGAAGATCCGCAAGAGAGGAAATTACTGGAGAAAGATCTTCTTCCTCCAATGGTTCTAAGCGGTGTCATTTCGGTTTCCGTGGTTTCCGTGCTGGTTGCCGGCGTTTTTGTCGGATTGCTCTAACAGGGAGGGATCAAGTATGTATCCAAAAAAATTGGAAAAACTGGAATTGTGTTCTTATCAAATCAACGGAGAGTCTTATTCTCTGCAGGCTTTCACGGCGGGAAAAGGAATTCCGATTGTCATCCTACATGGAGCCATGTTGGATCATTCCATGATGGAAGCCTGTATGGAACCTGTTTTTGAGAAGGTAGCGGGTTATCAGCGTTTTTATCTGGATCTTCCCGGAATGGGGGAGACAGAGGCATCCATAGCTTCTGCCAGTTCCGATCAGATTTTAGAGCTTTTATGTGAATTCATCAAAGACCATATCCCAAACGAATCTTTTGTTCTCGCCGGTGAATCCTACGGGGGATACCTGGCAAGAGGTCTTTTGAAAGATTTTTCAGACAGGATCCGTGGCATGCTCCTCCTTTGCCCTGTGGTCGAACCGGTCAAATCGAAACGCCGTGTACCGGAGCATCACGTTCTGGAACATTATTTTACGAATGACCTTGACATGGAGCAGCCCATGAACCAAATGTACTCCAATATGTTTGTAATCCAGAACTCTTATACCTACGAAAGATTTCTTGCTGAGATCTATCCAGGAATTCAAAAAACTGACAATATGTTCCTGAATCAACTTCAGAAAAAGGGATACACATTCACCTTCCCTTTGCCAGACACACAAAAAGAATTCCTTTTTCCTGTACTACTTTTTGCAGGAAGGCAGGATTCCTGCGTAGGATACCTTGATGCTCTGGAACTGGCCAATTCATACGAGCATTCTACTGTTATGATTGCAGACAGGGCGGGACATAATCTACAGATCGAACAGTCTGTACTGTTCACTCAGACAGCAGAACTCTTTTTTATAGAACTAACTAAGAAACGCCAAACCGAAAGTCCCCACATCTAAATTCGCGGGAAAAAAATCAGGCGAGAAAACCCATGAACTATGCAGAGACATCATTGAAAATGCATTATGACCTAAAAGGAAAAATTGAGATTACGTCGAGAGCTCCAGTAGATTCAGCGGAAACTTTAAGCCTTGCTTATACGCCATACGTCGCGGAACCCTGCCCAGAGATTCAAAAAGATTCGGGCAAGAGCTTCTAGTACATCATTGCATTAATTCTTGAGTAATAAGCACTTGCTATCCATGCCATCTGAACAGCTGACACGAATATCAAGCACTATTACTTCAAGATTAATGCCATGATCACTCCGTTCTCCCCAGCTCCGCCGGGGCTTAATAGATGTTCAGTAAACATATGTTTTTCTTTGTGTCTCAATAGGTCGGAATTTCCTATAAAGGTACAAAGCGTTTCTCTGACAGATGCTTTCTTCCACACCTCATTCGATTGTCCAGTCCTCCACTTCCAGCTTTTGCACCCGGAGGAACTCTCTGGTATTATTTGTGGCCAGAATCAGACCTTCCGATCTTGCATGTCCAGCGATCAGCATGTCCATCGGACCGATTGGAGTCCCTTTTCTTTCAAGTTCTGCCCTGACCCTGCCGTATTCCTCTGCCGCATAGTGATCAAATTCCAGAATGGAAATGGCAGAAAGGAACATGGTAAGGGCCGCACGGTTTCTTTCCCTGGCCTGGCTCTTCTCAACACCGTGCATCAGCTCCGCGTAAGTAATTGCAGAGATGCATATTTCATCTGGGTCACGCTTCAGAAAATTCCTGATCACTGCCTCCGGTTTCTGTTTGATCGTATAAATGCAAATATTCGTATCCAACATATAT
>CAJTVT010000076.1 GCA_910580015.1 uncultured Lachnospiraceae bacterium | reverse complement strand
CGGTGGCTACGACTAGAAAATCTAACGCAGTAGATGGAAATTCAGGCAAGTAATTCGTTCGATTGTCAGGTATTCAGTACACTAGCTCTCCTTTTTCTTTTATCCCTTTCATCTGTTCCAGAAGCATTCTGGCGTCCTTTTCCTCCACGTTCTCAGAAAGCACTCTCAGCCACACATGTTCTTTCTCCTCTAGCTCTTTTGTCACGATTATCTGTGTTGGAAACAATACGTTTCCTTCTACATAATAGATCCCTCTGTAATCATTTGACACCCTGTAACCATGTTCCTGAAAATATGCAAACAGTCCTTCTGGTTTTCCTTCTCTGACTAATGATACTGTGATATCTTCCGCTTTTCGTTCGTCCACTTTACTTCCATATGACTTATATAGTCCCGCATATGCTCCCGCTTTATAAAACACATCAATGTCTAGATGATCTCCTGGTGATTTATATTCCATGATATTATGTCCTCGAAATAACTTCCCAATTTCATTCCCTATCTCAACTCCTGCATCCTTTTTTATCACCAGCAGATCTATCTGCAACGGTTTTGTATTTAGATTGTATTCCTTTTCAAACTCCAAGTGTTCTTTATACTTTATCAGCTCCAGATTCATTGCACTCACAAACCCAGGATGCCATTGTATTTTCCTATCTTTCATCTGAATTTCCTTTTTAAATTAATTATAACACAGTTCTTTGTTTTTACAAGGAAACATAACATGAATGATTATCCTCCAAACAGAAACGAAACCCCCAACGAACACAAACACTTCTGCATTCTAAAACGGATATATTTTCTATACACAACTGAAAGACAATCGGGAGTCTACTATCTCAGTCATAGTTTCTTGTTCATTGTCTTGCGTTTAGAATGTTCGCTTTGGTACTCTAATCCATAAACAGAGGCGTAGAATAGTACCTGTCTCCACTGTCAGGAAGCAGTGCCACAATCGTTTTCCCTTCATTTTCTTCTCGTTTCGCAAGCTCCAAAGCAGCATACAGACAGGATCCAGAAGAGATGCCCACTAACACACCCTCTGTTTTGGCGAGTTCTTTGCCCATCTCAAAAGCTGCTTCATTTGTAACTGGAACGATCTCATCATACACCTTTGTATTTAGAGTTTCAGGTACAAACCCTGCCCCAATTCCCTGAATTTTATGTGGACCACCTGTACCCTGGGAGAGTACCGGAGAGGCGTCTGGCTCCACCGCCACCACTTTCACCTCTGGATTTTGGGATTTCAAATATTCCCCCACACCAGTTATGGTTCCTCCAGTTCCCACGCCGGCCACAAAAATATCCACTGCTCCCTTGGTATCTTTCCAGATCTCTGGACCAGTCGTCTTTCTATGAATCTCAGGATTAGAAGGATTCTCAAACTGACCCGCAAGAAAACTTTCTGGTATCTCCTTTGCCAATTCTTTTGCCCGTTCAATAGCTCCCTTCATACCTTTTGCTCCATCTGTAAGCACTAACTCTGCGCCATAAGCCTTTAATATATTCCTGCGCTCTATGCTCATAGTCTCCGGCATGGTAAGGATCACTCTATATCCCTTTACTGCTCCAATAGCTGCAAGCCCAATTCCCGTATTCCCAGATGTTGGCTCTATAATCACGGAACCTTTCCGTAAAACTCCTCTTTTTTCAGCATCTTCAATCATCGCTTTGGCGATACGGTCTTTCACACTTCCCGCTGGATTAAAATATTCCAGCTTCACCAACACCTTGGCTTTTAATTCAAACTTTTTTTCTATATTTTGCACTTCTACTAAAGGCGTAGCTCCAATCAAATCCAGCATTCCCTGATAAATTTCTGACATATATTCCGTCTCCTTTTCTCTTCTATAATACCCTAAAAATCTCCCATTTACCTGCATTTGCAGTCAAATTTATGATAGTCACATACAAATTTGTTCAACGTACACCCCATAAACTTTTTCACATCTGACAACAAATCTTTTCGCAAACTCAGGTACAAGGAGATTTCAAAGATATCTTTCTTATTTTACCGCGTCAAATGCTTCTTTCAAATCCTCAATAATATCGTCAATGTGCTCTGTTCCGATGGACAGACGAATGGTATTTTTTGCAATGCCTTGTTCCTTTGCTTCCATCTCATTTAATTGAGAATGAGTGGTGGATGCTGGATGAATAGCAAGCGATTTTACATCTGCCACATTTGCCAACAGGGAAAATATCTCCAAGTTATCAATAAAATCCTTCGCCGTGCGATCATCCCCTTTGATTTCAAAGGTAAAAATGGAACCGCCCCCATGAGGGAAATATTTTCGATATAGCTCCTGCTGTCTGGGATCAGAGCTGACACATGGATGATGCACCCGTTCCACCTGAGGATGTTGATTCAAATATTCCGCAACCATAAGCGCATTCTTCACATGCCTCTCTACCCTTAAGGACAAAGTTTCCAATCCCTGCAAAAACAGAAATGCATGGAAGGGAGAAAGCGTCGCCCCAGTGTCCCTCAACAGAATGGCGCGAATCTTTGTGACAAAAGCTGCTGGTCCCGCTGCTTTGGTAAAGCTTACCCCATGATAACTTGGATTAGGTTCTGTAAGGGCTGGGAACTTTCCTGACGCTTCCCAGTCAAATTTTCCACTGTCCACAATCACACCACCAATGGCAACTCCATGTCCACCTATGAATTTGGTTGCAGAATGCACCACAATATCCGCTCCATACTCTATCGGCCTTACCAGAAACGGAGTCGCAAAGGTATTATCCACCACCAAAGGAATCTGATGCTTGTGCGCAATCGCTGCGATTGCCTGGATATCACTGACGTCCGAATGAGGATTGCCAAGTGTCTCAATATACAGCGCTTTGGTATTTTCTTGGATGGCAAGTTCAAAATTCTTGGGATCTGACGGTTCCACAAAAGTTGTAGAAATTCCATATTCGGAAAGTGTATGTTCCAACAGATTATAACTCCCACCATAAATATTGTTAGCCGCTACAATGTGCTCTCCGTTTTTCGCCAAATTCTGAATCGTATAAGTAACAGCTGCTGCCCCAGAAGCCACCGCCAATGCCGCCGTCCCTCCCTCTAGCGCCGCAATCCGTCTTTCAAAAATCTCCTGTGTAGGGTTGGTTAGTCTTCCATAAATATTCCCAGCATCCCGAAGTCCAAATCTTGCCTCTGCATGATCACAATTGTGAAATACATAGGAGGACGTAGCATAAATAGGAACTGCCCTTGCATCTGTAACTGGATCTGGCTGTTCCTGTCCGACATGTAACTGTAAAGTTTCAAATTTTAAGTTCCTTTCAGCGTATGGTTTCTTGCTCATTCATTTTCTCCTTTTCCATTATTCCTAGTTATATACTAGGTTATTTTAGATACACTATACCCCTTTTCCCATTGAATGTCAATAAAATCAACATAACAAAAACCCTTAACGATTACGACTCAACCTTCGACGTTATTCTAACAAATACAAAACTCCTCTTAATAGCTTTCCTTGTCCAACTTCTCCCACCTCTTGTAAAGATCTAGTGTAGTCTCTGTTTTTGTTCCCTAGTCAAACTACTCCTCTTCTCTTCTGCTCTCCACTGCACTCTTGTTGTAATTATCCAAAAAATGACATCGCTCTCCATGTTCTTTATAAGCAATGACAGTATTCAAATTCACATTTTCCACACTCTTAAAAATATTTGCCTCCACAAAAGGATTCATCTTTTTCATTTCTGCAATCAATGCTTTGATTTCCATACGCTTTGACATGCTGCTTCCGTCTGATTCAACAGATGCACAACTCTCAGTAAACCGACAAGCACATTGAAGAAAATATAATTCATTGTAGTCCCGCCAATGCTTGATGTCCTCCTCTCGAATGTAATACATGGGACGAATCAACTCCATTCCCTGAAAATTTGTGCTGTGCAGCTTCGGCATCATGGTCTGAATCTGTCCACCATAAAGCATACCCATCAATATCGTCTCTATCACATCATCATAGTGATGACCCAAAGCAATCTTATTACATCCTAATTCTTTCGCCTGATGATAAAGGTGGCCTCTTCGCATTCTGGCGCAAAGATAACATGGCGATTTCTCTATTTCATACACTGCGTCGAAAATTTCTGTCTCAAAAACAGTGATAGGAATCTCCATCTTCTTTGCATTTTCCTCAATCAATGTCCGATTTGCTGGGAGATAACCTGGATCCATCACCAGAAATTCCAGTTCGAAAGAAACTTTCCTATGCTTTTGTAACTCCTGAAACAATTTTGCCATCAGCATGGAATCCTTTCCGCCAGATATACAGACTGCAATCCGATCCCCCTCTTGCACAAGCCGATAATCCCGAACAGCTTTCGCAAATCGAGAAAACAATTGTTTATGAAATTTTTTGCGAATACTTTTTTCAATATCCTCTGATGTCCGTTCTCTGCATTCTTCCCTTGGTTCCATCTGCTGATTCTCTAACTTCCACTTTTCTGTTTTTTGCTCCATATCGCTTCTCCTCTGTCTCTACGCTTTTCTCCGCTTATTATACGAATCCAGAGATGAAATAGCAAGTTGAAGCGGTAATTATTACGATTTCGTTTACAAAAAAATGGGCTTATGTTAGGATAAATGTGAACAGATATTACTCTGGCGGTTAAATATCGCAGAATTTTACGCAGGATAAATTTTCATCT
>CAJTVT010000075.1 GCA_910580015.1 uncultured Lachnospiraceae bacterium | reverse complement strand
ATATAAGGAGATATGGAAACCATGATAAAAATTTTATTTATATGCCACGGCAGTATCTTGAAAAATCCCGGAAAAGCTAGTAAAATCAATGGTTTTACGAATCAGAAAGGCGTTTACTACACCACTACTACACCATTTTTGAAAGAGCTTTGATGTGATAATGAAAACGGAGGACCTTGATGTTATTGTGGAAATTTATAGGAAATTTTGTTATATATAGATAGAAAATATATTATCCATACTATTGTGGCTGAGAGATATCTGTATTTCTTGTAAAAAGCTATAAATTAGTATTCGGTTTTGAAGTGATTGAAAATGAAAAGAGAAAGGATAGTTTATATGACCGCGAATCAATATGTTGAAAGTATTGTGAAAAAGCACAAATTACCGGACACTATAGATAATTATACTGATAATACCGTTGTAACACCATTAAAAAAAATCATAAGAAACTGGGCTGGTACATGTTTATGTGATATAAAATTGTCAGGCTCATAATGAAAAAGCGGAAAGGAAAAGCACAATCCAGACGAAACCGGCTGCTGTGTCAAGAAATCTTGTGAGTTGGCAAGAATTTTGATATAATGGGAAGCAGGAACCCCGATACCGGGAGAAAGGCAGGGCGATATATGCACATAAGCTATCAACCCCTTTGGAACTTACTGAAAGAACGAAATATGAGAAAAGAAGACTTGCGGCTTGCCACCGGTCTTACCACAAATATGATTGCCAATATGGGAAAGGAAAAACATATCAGTATGGAAACACTACTTCGCATTTGTGAAAGCTTGAATTGTGACATTTCTGATGTGATTGAGTTGAAAAAAAGTGACGTAACAGAGTGAAAAGCGCCGTTTTGAGACACATTTCTGTTAGAAAGGTAGGCTGCTATGAGTGAAATTATATTGATAAAACCAACAAAAGAATATGCAGAACAAGTTATGGCATACAAAGAAGAAATGTTGCAGCATGGAGACAGCTTTGATGGTTGTGCAGGACTTGAAGATGTACAATCGTTTGAAGAATGGATTGATTTTGAAAACAGATTAAAGGAAAAATACAAAAGCGAATATGTTCCATCTGAAGTTTTTTTAGCCATACGGCAAAAAGATAAATATGTAGTAGGTATGATTGATTTTCGACATCCCTTATCAGATTTTCTTTTTAATTTTGGTGGTAATATCGGGTATAGTATTCGTCCATCGGAAAGGCAGAAAGGTTATGGTTCAGAAATGCTTAAATTGATTTTACCTATTTGCCGTCAATTAGGAGAAACCAGAGTGTTATTAACTTGTGATAAAATGAATGAAGCATCCCAAAAAACGATTATTAAAAATGGTGGTGTGTTAGAAAAAGAGGTCATTGATACAGTGGGATTAAGTGAAAGCGGTGTTATCCTGCGATATTGGATTACAATTTGATAAAGAGCTACCATTATGGGAATCCCATGGCAACATTTTGAAAAGTCCTGAAAAAGCCAGTAAAATCAATGGTTCTGCGGTTCAAAAAGGCGTTTACTACACCATTTTTTGAAAGAGCCTTGAAATGACGGAAATCACTAAAGATTTGAGGTGCAATATGAATAAAAAGGAACTTGTAAAATACTTCTATGAAGTCATTGTTTCAGAAAATTTGCTTGAAGAACTTCCGCAGTATATTTCAACAGATTGCGTTCTTGTCAATGGAGAACGTAGAATACCGTTAGGTCTTGAAGGCATGAAAGAACATCTTACAGCCGTGAAACAAACATATCCCGATTATTCAATGCGGGTAATACGACAATATGAAGATGGGGATTGCGTTATTTCTGAATTTATCATGGAAGGAACCCATGAAGGAGAATGGACTGGAATAAAGCCAACACACAAACGTTTATCTTTCACAGGTGTTGATATTGATAAAGTTATCGATGGTAAAATTGTTGAGCATGGCGGAGCCGTCAACACATTTGAAACACTATATGAACAACACATGATAAAACCTGTTTGAGTGCCGATTTAATTCGGACAAATCGAAGGGAGGATAACAGATGATACGGCAAATCAGTAATAAAATAGAACTTGCTGCGGCTATCAGTTTAATATGGGAAACCTTTTTGCAGTTTGAAGCCCCTGACTATTCTGATGAAGGGATTCAGTCATTTCGTGATTTCATTGAGAATGATGAAATCGTAAACTCTTTAGAAGTGTTTGGAGCCTATGACAATGATGAGTTAAAGGGTGTTATTGCCACAAAAGAGAATCGAAAGCACATTTGCTGCTTTTTTGTAAAAGCTGAATATCATAAACAAGGTATCGGCAGAAAATTATGGGAATATGTTTTGGACAGCAGTAATCATTCCGAATACACAGTTAATTCATCTCCTTATGCTGTTCCAGTGTATCATAAATTAGGTTTTATAGATATGGATAGCGAACAATTATCTGACGGAATGAGATTTACTCCAATGAAATTTATACGATAGCAAGCAAAAAAATATCAATACAGAAAGCCGCCGTTGCAGGAACACAATTCCCACAACGGCAGTTTTTTATTTCCAGCCCTTACGCCGGAAATTCATGCCGGAGTGTTTTATCAGCGGGGATTTTCGGAACAGCTTTTTTAAAGTGGTTCTTTCTTCTTCCGAGAGCCGCTTGTATTTAAGCTGAAATGCCTTGCAGAAGATTTCCAGAAATTCCTGCACCTTATCCCCAGAAGAACGCATAGCCTTTTGGACTTCTTTTATCAGTTCATCAGCAGGCGTGACTGTCGGCGCACTTTCTATATCATTCTCATGGGCTTTACGTACATCGTGAAGAATGGCGTTCCATGTCTTGTGTGTAACATGGCAGAAAAAATCTTCCTCTGCTATTTGACCGGCTTCTAAGATTTTCAAAGAACGGTCTGCGGCAGCTTCCGGGTGTTCTTCCAGTATCATAGCCCTTACAGTAGCCAGCGAATTATTTATATCATGGAAGCGCATGGTCGCCATACCGTCCACATAGATTTCCGTATCTGCTATCAATTCCGTAAATTTTTCATGGGTAGCAATCTCACACAGGAGCCGGTTATTGATACGCCCGCTTTTTAATAGGTCTATCATGCTGTCGCTCAAATGCAGCTCCGTCAAAGCTGTATTTGGGTGATTTCTATTTTCCGTCAGACATAGCAGATAGTCCGTAGACACACCGTAAAACTTCGCCAGTGTCACAAGGCTGCCGTGGTTGATTTCTTTATAATCATCATTTTCATAGCTGCCGAGGGCTGATTTAGAAATGCCGGTTGTCGCCGCCAATTCTTCCAGATTCAAATGCCGTTCCACCCGTAAATCCTTTAGCCGTTCCTGTATCGTAATGCTTTGTTTCATAAGTTGTTGCCCCTTCCCTGCGGCTTGCCGCCGCTAATGACATTATACCATACCATTTCCTTAATCGTGGAGATTTCTGCTTTTTTACGGTTTTTCCGACTTTATGGACATACGGGAGAAGGCTCAAAAATGTTCTATCATACAAGTAATTCATCGATGGATATTTCCAATCGAATGACCGGCTTGTGTGGGATATGCTTCCCCGGCGATGTAGCGCCAGGACTTACGGCAGGGAGATGGAGGAACCCTGACCGTGACGAGCGTACCAAAGGGAGCGATACGCCGCTGTGAGATTCAGGGGAGGAACGCCACCGGGGAGAACCGGCAAAAAGAACACTGAAATGATACCGAAATGCAACAATCACATAGGGAGCAACATACCCTAACCGCAATACTATGGGAGATTTCAAGGCGGCTCTACGGCTGTATTTTCCTTGAAAATCGCCCCGAAACACGACACAAAAAAACCATATCCGTCCATTCTCGCTGTTACGGCAGAAATGGGCGGTTTTCTATGAAGGAGGCACTATGCCGAGAATGCCGAAAAAGTTGAAGAAGGAACTTGCTTTCTTCCTCAATGACCGGGGGCGTATGACCTATAATGACCTTTGCCGGAAATGTCAGCACACCTGCAAGCAGAGTTTCCGGGTGGTTGTGGTGGAATGCCCCCAGTATCTATCCAAACGAGCCAAGAAAAAGAAGGAGGAACCTGCCTGAATGGATTTTGAATTTATGACGATTGACACGCCCCTGCCGCCCTGTATGCCGCTTCCCAAAGCGGCGCTGCGGCTTCCTATCAGCAATATTGCAAAGGTTTTGTATGCTCTGCTGTTGGACACGCTGCAAATGGCGGGCATGGAGGACAGCAACGGGATTCTGTTTATCTGTTTTCCTATTGTGGAATTATCGGAGGAACTTTGCCGAAGCAGCATGACCGTGAAGCGTTCCCTGAATGAGTTGGAGAACGCCGGATTGATTATGCGGGTGCGCCGGGGCTTTGGAGAGCCGAACCACATCTATCTATTGATTCCGCGGAAAGAAGTTGACCTATGAGTGAAAAGCTGGAACGGCTCAACCATGAAATTGAAAAGACCGAAGCCAAGCTGCGGCGGGCACAGCATGAGGAAAAGATATTGGAACACCAGATAAAACAGCTTACCCGGAAAGAACGGACGCACCGGCTTTGCACCAGAGGGGCGATGCTGGAAAGCTATTTTCCCCACCCGGAAGCTGTGACCGATGAACAGGTCAGCCAGATTTTGAAGGTGCTGTTTCATCAGGAAGCTACCCGGCAGTTTATGGAATCCATTCTTGCCAAGAACCCACAGTGGGAGTAAAAAACGATTGCCGGAAACGGCAGTTTTGCTTTCAGAACGGCAAGCGGCTGCTTCCCCCTCTGAAAGAGGGCGCATTATCCGAGATAATCAATTATCCGAGGAAACTCTCAAAACCGCCAG
>CAJTVT010000074.1 GCA_910580015.1 uncultured Lachnospiraceae bacterium | reverse complement strand
GAAAATATCTCCACTCTGAAAAAGCAGATCAACGCTTACGCTTCCATGACAGACAATGAGGAAGTCTCTGCCAGAGCGTGTTTGAAAATTGCTTTCTGCCAGATGTGTTTCTCACTTTGTGGAAGATTTATGCCAAAGGAAGAAGGCATAGCGGGCTATGCTGACTGAGTTTGGGATAAATATGCCGCAAAATGAGGAATGCAGATGGCAGGAATGAATTTTCAAACACGTTCTGAACTTCAGCAGCTAAAAGAAGAATTAGAAAACGCCAAGGAGGGTCTTGAGGAGACCATGTATGAAAAACACCTCTCCTCCTACCACACAGTTAAATCCCCAAAAACCCCTGATAAACCCTGGGCAAATTCCCATTTTCCTGACTACATCTATACAGTATAGGCTGAAAAGCGCCAACCTGCTTTTGAAAACTCCAGGGTTTCCAACATTGTCTTATCTGTCTGGAAACTCTGTTCATATAAATGTAACTTATCAACCTAGCAACTAATCAATTTAAGGAGGTTATCACATGAGTAACACAAACGGACCTAACAATCCTCTCGCCCAGGATTTTTCCGTTTTCAAAAAACAATTCCTTTCAGACAGTCTCTTAGTCCATGGCATTAAGACCCTGGCTAATATGAAAGGCAATGTTATCCAATTGGACGACGCCTTAAAGGAACTCGCAAAAACTTCAAACATGTCAGCCCAGGAATTAAAAAGTATTACCGAAGAATCTTTCCGTCTGGGCGATGCTGCCGGAAAAACTGGAATGGAAGCGCTCTCCTATATCACTTCCGCCTCCAAAGCTGGCTATGACATGAAGGAATCCTTGGCATTAACCGAAGAAGCATTAAAGATGAGCAACATTTCCCTTAGCATTGACAATGCATCTGTAGCAATCGAACACATGAAACGTATTTTGGACGGCTTCGGGAAAGATACCAGCTTTGCATCGAATATCAATGATGCACTTACAAGCATCTCAAACACAGGGGATGTGGATTTTGACACCCTGACGGCCGGAGCTTCCAAGTTAGCTACATCTGCCGGAGCGGCTGGTATGTCCTTTGAAGAGATGCTTGGACTTCTCACTGGCGCCTATGACATTCTTGGAAATATGGATGAGGTAACTAATGGAGAACTCACTCTGTTCTCCAATCTGAAACAATCCTACCAGGACGCTGAAAATGTCTATGACATTTTAAAAGAAATGAACAAGATTTGGATGAATTTGGACGAATCCCAAAAAGAAACTTTTGCACTTTCCAATGCAGGACAGGAACAGAAAGCTGTCTTCAAAGCATTGATGGACAACTGGACTACTGTAGAAGAAGCGGCTTCGTCTGCCCAAAAAAGCTTTGGGGCCGCAGACATCGCCAACGCCGAGCATTTAGATTCCATCGCTGGAAAAACAGCAGAACTCCAAAACCAGATTCAGCAGCTTTCTATGGCTTTGACAGATTCTGGTATCTTAAAATTCTTCCTGGTTCTTGGCACTGCCGGAACGGGAGCATTAAACACAATAACAGAAAAACTTGGAGCCCTTGGCACAATTGCTACAATCAGCAGCGGATATCTAGGGGCAAAAGGCTTGGGTCAGCATACAGGCTGTGACACATTTGGCTGCGAGGCCCAAGAAAGCGCCTACTGCTATGTTTAAAAGACATAGGAAAAACAGGAACGAGTCTATGCCAGGATCGTGGCATAGATAAGAGGGCTTTTAGAAAAATAAACTGTAATCTTACAGACCACTGATATGGCCATGCGTGACTGCATGACAATTGAGACTGGGACGCCGTGCCTGCGACTCGTAATGTAACAAGCACGGTTATCAGCAGAGAGGCGTACTGCCACAAAAGGTAAGTGCCGCTCCCATCGGCTCCCAAGTGGACACGGATACTTATGACGATACATAATTCTATTCGTGAAGGTAGAGTCAGCCTGACCGTCATTGAGCGTGGCGGTCACAAAAAGTCAACCGCAGCTATGCGGTGTGTCAAAAATAGCGGGCATCGCTGCCCTTTCTATCTCCCGCTTCCAACAGGAGACAGAAATAAACGCCACTACCAGGTGTAACCACAACCTTTACATTTAAAGGATTTTCCGATCTTTTTGCTGAATAATCCAAAAACTGCAATGGAACCTGCCCGTTCCACAAAATCAATTTTTCGCACATTTACACTATTGCAGTTTGGACACTTGGGGTATCTAGGGTTGATTCGGGGAATAGGATTGGGATTATTACGCAATTCCTGCAAATCTCTTACTAACTTTGGATCACGCTGACTGTCCCATTCTGATATTTTTTTATTAAATTCATCAATATTATTTTTTTTAAGTTCAATCATAGAATGAAAAAAATTGAAATACTCATCCTCATCCTGAATTACCCTTATCTTTGCACTAACTATAACATCATATTCATCCACAGTTAATGGTACATTTTCCAATTGTCCATTGCAATTACGAAAAGTATGAATATCTGGATCTCCATCCATCCGCACCCCAACATATCCACACTTTAAACACTTACATACCTGATTCATTAATTATACCTCCTATTAACTATACTATGCAGTTTATCATATATTTTGCTATCTGTCCAGGGCAGTTGGAAGCTACCCAAGACCAGAACCCCTTACGCTCGCACAAGTAGAAAATGGCAAAATAAAGCTGGGAAATGTAATTGAAAAATTCCTCGTAAACCCTGCTGAACAGAACACGGCTCTTCAAGCCTTTAACAGACTAAATTTATCTGCATCTGAATATATCTCACCAAATGGAGGTTTTAATTGGCAAAATATCTCACAAGCTATCGGCTCCGCTGACACAAGACTGATGGGTTATCTTCAGTCTCTTGAAGAAGTACCAGGAGTCCTTAATAATGCATCTGCGTCCACCCAAGGATTTTCCCAATACTTAATCCAGACCGGACAGGCTTACGACCTCGCTGCATTGAAAGCCACATTATTTAATTCCGCAATAAATGCTGGCATTACACTTCTTGTTGTGTTACAAGTAAAACTCTTGTCCAGCATCTGGGATCATTTCAATGTGACGGTCGCAGAAACCAAAGAGAAAATTGAAGGGGTCAATACAAGGCTCAGCGAACTCAATGCAGAATATGAAACCCTCAATGCAATAGGGAAGGAATCTCTTTCCAAAACGGAACAAGATCGCCTTGATTATCTGGATAAACGAATTGACAAAGAAGAAGAACTCTTAGAACTTCTGGAGGCCAAAGCCATACAGGAGGAAATTGGCGGAAAATTCACAGACTTATTTGATGAAGATAGTTATACTCGCAAAATGTTTGATGAAATATTTGGAAAGTCGAACCCCCTTGAACTGATTTTTGGCGGCGGGTCTGACAATTTTGGCACTTTAAAGCTCAACACAAACCGCTCCCTGTCTTCCTATGACAAACTGAACGAAGATATTGAACGGTACAAAAATCAAAAAAAGATTAATCCAAAAGGCAGCATTAAATATGACTATGCAGAAGAACAGCTTGAAAAAGCCCAGGATAAGATTCAAAACGATGTCATCTCAGACTTGCAGGACGAATTACTTCACTGGAAAGAAAAAAAACTGGAATACGAAGACGCAATCGCACAGTTAAATAAAGATCTTCAAAACCAGAATCTCCCCTCCAAAACCCGAAAAAATGCAGAGGAGAAGATAAAAAAATATCAAGGCTGGCTGAATAAATCTGAAGAATATATTGAAAAAATTTCTACAATCCTTCATTCCCCCCAGCAGATCGCGGATTCTCTAGCAAATCGACTCGACAATATATCCTCTATAGATCTGAGGAACAACTTTTCAGAAGATGAAATCTCCATCTTAGCAAATTTAGAATTTGACAAAAATTCTACAATCACAGATTTGAAGAGCTTGCTGAAAGAAGCACAGGACACATCAGATGCGACCAAACCAGTTTTTGACCCTGTTTTATTCAAAGAAACTCTTAATCAAGAAAATTTTTCTGACACACGTGAAGATCTTCTGGAACTTGCTAAGACCGGGAAGCTTACAGCCGAATCCTTTGAACAGACGAAGGGAGCGGACACCTTTCTGGAAGAAGTGAGCATGTCCGCAGAAGAGGCCGTGGAACAGCTCAAAAACCTGCTCTTCACCCAAGAAATGCTTACTGACTACAACAATGTGCTGGATCCTCTGACAAGTTCTTACCGCGAATTTCAGGAACTCGGATACATCACACAGCAAACCCTGGAAGCTCTCCCTGAAATGATCACCTCATTAGAGAGTTTCGACTTATTTTCCCAGATTGCAGGAGACCCAGACCAGAGTGCAGAACATATCCAGGAAGCATTCCAAAAAATCATCAAACAGCTTCTGACCTCAGAAGATACCGTTTCCAGCATTCTTAACGCTTCAAGAGGGGAAATCTTGGTTTACATGCAGAACCTAAGAGACATGAATATCCAAAACGCAGAGGAACTGGTTAATGGCATACTGACCTTTCCTGAGCACCTTACAACCCTTGACGAAGCAGAACAAGAATATCTGAATTACTTAAACAATAAAGAGGGGTATGACACAAAATATATTAACAATGTCTCCTCCAAAAACAGTCTTCTTATATCAGCATTAGGAGCCCCATATCAAACAGATTACATCAACTGGATTAATCTGCTCCAAAAAAAGGTCGAAGCATACAATACTTTTGTAAACTCTATAAGCAATTCCCAAATTGTACCTTCTGGCGCCCCATATTCTGTTTATGGACTAGCCGAACAAGTGATAAAGGAATCCTATGGAAAAGAACCCCTGGATCTTTCTCCCAAAAACTTTGGCCCATTCGGCTTCAAAAAAAATCCTAATGCCTCTGCGTACACCAAAGAGCAAATTGACGCTGCTCAGAACCTGCTGGACTCCCGTGACAAATCAAATGCACTTAAACGGGAATTGGCCTTAGATCTTTCCCCTATTGATCCATCATTCAATTCCTATTACTCCCCTGGTGGCGGAGGAAGCAGAAGCTCAGGAGGAGCCCCTGCCCCCACCCCCCAGGTCTACGACTGGATTGAAAAGAAAATCGCCGCCA
>CAJTVT010000073.1 GCA_910580015.1 uncultured Lachnospiraceae bacterium | reverse complement strand
GGTGGCTACAGCTAGAAAATCTAACGCAGCAGATGGATGAAAAGGCAAGTATGTTTGCCTAATTATAAATGTGTTAGCACGCTAGGCAAAACAACAATACATCGAAACGCAATTCAAATTTATCGTCTGCGCCTCCATCTTTTTACTTTCATTTCCTTAAAACTATTTCTTCTCTGTCTTCGACTCTCCATCTTATATTTGATTAAATAAAAATTATCTACAAAATAGTAAATCCCAATACCTATGGCAGCCAAAAGAAGTATTACACCAACCCCCAAAATAATATACTTCACATTAATTCTCACTACTTTTTTCTCTGGAACCTTTTCTTCCTTCAGATCTTCTTTTTGCTTCTGAAATTTAAATTCAGATACCTTGGCACCAGTGATCTCTATATCCGTTCCACCAATTTGACGATCCGCATATTTATATACGATTTTTCCAATAACACTGCCTGCCTCTTTTGATTTCTTAATTTTGGGTTTTGCATCCTCAAAAACAGCCGCCTTTGGAAGCACTACAAATCCTTCTTTATTCAATCCTACAAAAGAATCTTCATTTTCAAAAATCTTATTCTCTGAGGACTCCTGTTCAAAACTTTTTTCATGTTCTGCCACATTCCAAAGCTGAAAATTTTCAAAACAGTAATCAAACAGTGTCCGTGTATCGATATAATGATTAGGGCTTGTCTCCCTCATCACCACACAAATCAGAGTCATACCATCCTTTTCTGCAAAAGTAACTAGGGTACTCCCCGCCACACTGGTAAAACCCGTCTTACCCCCGATACAATATTCGTACAAATACTGCTCATCCCCTTTATAATTATTCCGCATTTTATGGTGATTGGAGAGATATGTCTCTTCTTGATGCTTATTGGTTGGAGGAATTGTATAACGTCTGGTATTTACAATCATACGAAATATATCATTTTTTAAAGCTTCCCTTGATATCAAGGCCATATCATAGGCACAAGTCCAATGATTCTCATCAGGAAGTCCATGAGGGTTATTAAACTGTGTATCTTTACACCCAAGTCTCTTAGCCTCATCATTCATCATTTTAACAAAATTATCGTAACCCCCTCCTGTATGTTCCGCTATAGCATATCCACATTCATTTGCGGACTCCAGCATCAGTCCATAGAGACATTCTTTCATGGTCATCACTTCCCCGATATCACGTGATATACCAGAACCTTCTGTCTTATAAACCGCATCTTTGGAAAATGTCACTTCCTCATCTAAACTGGAATTTTTCACAGCAAGCATACTCGTCATAATCTTTGTAATACTCGCCGGATAACAATGTTCATGAGAGTTTTTCTCATAGAGTACTGTCCCAGTAGATGCTTCCATAATTATTGCTGAATCCCCTGCAATTTGAGGACCTTCCGGCCAATATTCTTCTGCTTGAACCGGAAGAACCTGAATCTGAAGTAGACATATAATTCCAATCAGCAAACTTCCCCATCTCTTTCTGTTCTTCATGAAAATTTCTCCTTACATTCGATATCCTTTCAAAATCTCCAAAGGCTTCTTAATACAACAATACGGTATCCATGTTCTTTTGTAACAAATTAATCTCCAAATCTTTACAAAATTATTACATTTCTTATAGTATATCATATCCAATGATGCAACGCAACTTTCCCAAAGGTGTTCTTTTGACATAAATTACAAAAATATTCCAAAAATCCAAGAAAAACTATCATATTATGGAAAACACTTTTTTTTCTAAAGAATTTATAGTAAGATAAATTTAAGAGTGTCTATCATACGCCAACCACTTGAATTTACTGAAAAGTTCAATGTTTTAGATTGGCTCAGATTGAGTAAAACGCTGTCAATTAGTAACAAATTAGTAACAGTATTTGTAAATCCTGTACACAAACTAATGTACTGACATGTTTTCTCCAGTGGCTTTATCTTGACACTTATAATTTTTCATGCTGAAATCACCTATGTACCGATATTAGCGGCATCACACCAGCCATACACTTTGCTTCCGCTGATTGCAACCAAGTGATACGGATGCGGCTTCCCTTCGCTGATCGCCGTCACTCTCGCCTGACAGGGCTTCGCAGGCTTCTTTGTTCCGCCCAAGTAAGAACTGGTATACTGCCTGCTTCCGGTAAATTCCACTACATCACCAACTTTCAGAATACCAGACTTATTCACGTCTTCGCCCTTTGGGACGGTGGCTTTGGCAGAATACTTCGGAACACCATATCCTCTGATGTATCTGCCATTCACCTTTATATTCCGCCTGCCACAAGCATCGTTGATGTTGCACTCAATCACTGTAATTGTACTTCCGGCAACCTTCTCAACAATACCAACATGATCCGCACCTCCAGTATTGTCTCCTACACCGTTGTCCTGCCAGTCATAGAAAATATAATCTCCGGGAGATGGAACATAAACATCGCTCTCCTTCCATGCCCCCAACTTTTTGAACAACTCAATCATCTGATTGCATCCGCACTCTGTAGGAATGATGTCTGTCAGTTCAGCAACGATTGCCGCAGCAGATGCACCAGCCGTACACCAGGCATCCGTGTACTTTACTGCATAGCTTCTAGCCAAGGGTTTATGAGCATTGTAAATGTCAATAATTCTCTTATGGCTCCCATCACTCCCTTTACAGCCAATCCAGCCCTGCATAATGCTTACCAGCTTCCGCCTCAATTCTGCTTCTGTTATGCTACTGGTGACCTCTTCCTTTCTGGCCTGTGCAAATTCTTCATAATACTGCCTGCCATAATCAGCCCTTTTTTCCTTCTCCGCATCGCTTTGGTCTTCTGGCATCTCAAAACCTGTAAGAACGGCATCAGATGCCGCCTTCACTGTTCTTGCAGACTTTAATTTGACCAGGAGCGCAGAATAGCTTTCCGCCAGTTCTTTCATAAGGAACTCTAGCTGTGCCTCCAAATCGCCGATGGAGCATTTCCGCAGCTTCACAAATTCAAGCAGCCCCTCCTTTCTGGAGCAATACGTCCATTGCGCCAACCCATAACCAACACTATCATTGACAAAATTATGATACGAATCGTCATCTACTGCCTGGGTGTATGAATCATCTGTATAATTTAACTTCTTCCCAGTCATAATCTGTAACTTTTTTGGTTCCAACCCAGATTCTGCAAATAGATTTCCCATAAATCCGGCTGTACCATGATTACTCAACCCTTTGGATTTCAAATAATTCCAGATCTGCTCCTGGACTGTCTTTCCTTCTAGAGCCATATTACTATTCCTTTCCGGCCTTCCCTGGATTTCAGAAGGACCTTTTTCTACATTCTTAGACTTTTTGTTCTATACTATCCCAAGCAGAGACTTCCACATTTTCTTTCCAGCAGTAATTTCACCATCAAGATTGTGATACTTCAGGGTATTGCATTGATAGCGGTTGACGGCTGCGGTAAATTTGGTTCCGGCAATGCCATCAACAGTTCCACAGTCAAATCCCAGCGCATTCAATCGTTTCTGTAAAGGGATTACTACCGGATGTTTCCGGTTGGTGGATGCAGATACTGTGATGGTATTCCCTATCGTTTCCCTGCCTGCTTTCCCGTCTACCTTGGAACCCGTACAGGACTGAACATCCATGATAAACTGTGTGCGCTCATATCCTGTGGGGGAAACCTTATTCACTTCCTGCCCTGCATCTGTCGCTTTCCCATCTCCCCAAGTCTTCATGAAATTTTCTGGAGTCCCATACTGCTGTTTTAACTTCGTAGCTGTGCTTCCCCAGTCAGGAAGATACAAGTGCGGACGGTCTCTGATGCTTGTCCAGTCCCCACCCCATCCTAAGCCAATGGTCTTGGCAATGGATCCGACACGCTCAAACAATCCCGTGGAATTGTTGAAGGCATCATCCTTTTTGCTTCCGTCGCCGTTGACGTCCATATCCAGATAAAAGTCAATGGCAATCCCCCACTGGTGCTGGGAACTGTAGGTACTGCCTTTGGCATTGGTGACGATGTTTCCTGGAGCTGTCCTACCCTGTGCATATAATGCGTCCTGCTCCGCCTTTGTGCGTAAACATTCACTGAACAGGATGGAGATTCCCTGTTTTTCACATTCTTTCTTTAACTGTGCTGCCTTTTCCTGTAACCTTGGATGTAATGCTGTGATATCTCTCATATTAGTTTTCCTCACTTTCTTTTACTTCTGGCAGACCTGCCAGTGATGTGAACATGGAAGCCACTCCTGCAAGCGCCGCTGTCCCCAAGACGATTCCCCAATCCACTGCGCTGATTGTGGCCGCTGCTGGCAGCAATGCTACCGCTGTCTGCGCCATGGTCTTTACAGCTCTCATTCCGGCCCGCTTCAACCATTCTATCCAATCTCTGTCTTTCATTCGTTTTTCTCCTTCCTGACTCTTGTTTTTAAATGAAATTTACTGCCATTGCTAAAATCCCCGCCGCCGCTGCACCTGCGATTGCGCTAATAATGGAGGCCGCTGCTGTTCTTCGGTATGCTTTCAGATCTTCTGCTGGGGCGCGCTCCATGATGTCCACCCGACTGTCCATTCTCTCCACCTTCTCATCCAGGGAACTCACGGTTTCATTGGTGTGTTTGATTTCCTCTACAAGCTGCACCATGGTATTTGACATGGTATGGATCTCATTTACAATGGGTTCCATTTTATCTAGACGGTGGGTATTGCTCTTGGCTCGCTGTTCGTTTGCGGTCAAGCGTTCTAACAGTTCCATTTCCTTTTCTTGCATTGATTCACCTTCTTTCTTGAAATTTTTGTATAAAAAAACCAGACGTATTCTTCGCCTGGCTCTCTTTACCATGATTTTCTTTTATTTAAGAATTACGCTTACTACATTTTCTGATATCCTTTCCAATACCATGTAAGTGTCAAAGCCACGCTCTTTTGCCAGCGACGCAACGCCGCCCTCTTTACATTTGCAGAACTGACCTGGGATGCAGGTTCCGTCATCTCGCACTGGCAGAACTCCAAGCATTCCCACATAGTCCCATTCTTTTCGGTCTTTGCGCTCTATGTAATCCTTTTGCAGCTCTGGGTCATAATCTTCAGACAGCTTCATCCTGGCATTTTTAACCATATTCCCGCTTTCAACCATCACTGGATTTTGGGCTATCCCATCGGACTCCTCCATATCACCTTCAAACACGAAGTTCCCGTTTTCATCTTTCTTCTCAACCAGTTCTGGAACATCTTCCATGACTATCCGATTAAATTCATCTCTTTCATATTTCCAATAATAGTCTTCATCTGCGTTTCCCACAATGGAAGGATTCCCAGAAGTGATTCCTGCAATATAATCTCCTTCCTTTGCTTTTTCAAGGAACCCGTCTTTTACCGTGACAAAGTACCCTACTCGGTCTTCTTTATCTGGATTTCCATCTGCCCAGGGCTTGATGAACTCTGCGTAGTCTGCGCCGGAGGACTGGAAGGCTTTGGTTCCGTAGATATCTCCCTGATAGGTGACTCTTAGGGCGTTGGAGAGGGCAGTATCAGAAGTGCCATTCCCAATGACAA
>CAJTVT010000072.1 GCA_910580015.1 uncultured Lachnospiraceae bacterium | reverse complement strand
TTAAGTCTTGCTCTCTTCTCTGCTCCTCCTGAATCAGGTGTTCAAGCGTTATTCCTTGGTATTCACCGACGATTCTCTCCTGCTCTCTTTCCTGCCTTTTTTCTACTTTATCTCTACTTTCTATTTCTGGCTCTTGCTTCTGAGTTTTGTCATCGGTTCTTCCCTTTTCTCTTTCCTGTTGTTCTCTCTGGATAATACGCTCTGTTAAGTCTTGCTCTCTTCTCTGCTCCTCCTGAATCAGGTGTTCAAGCGTTATTCCCTGGTATTCACCGACGATTCTCTCCTGCCTTTTTTCTACTTTATCTCTACTTTCTATTTCTGGCTCTTGCTTCTCAGTTTTGTCGTCGATTGTCTCCATCCGCCTTCCCTGGGAATACCTATTCTGAATTTCTTGCTCTATCTCCTGTAGTTTACTTACAAACAATTTCAAATCGTTTCCCTGAACATGTCTCATGGGCAATTTCGTGTTATTATTCCGCAATTCCCCCCTTAAAATCTCCGATTTTTCGCTCTTTACCGTGTTGTTTCTTAAGTGTAAATCGCTGCTCTGGATCGGTTGGTCTGAAGCCTGCATATCATTATTTTGAAATTTACTGTCTGGAAATTCCCTGTCATCACTCTGAACTGCCTTACGTTCAGATTTCAAATTCTCTCTCTGTGGTGCACTTTCCAATAATTTCAATGCTTCCCTCTGTAATATATTTTCAGAAGAAGCCAAACGTTCTTCCTGTACCTCAGACGAAAAATCTTCCTGCCATTCTGCCTGCTCTGACAGTTCTATAACTTCCTCTTCTTCGACACGCAAAATCTTCTTCGCTTCTAACAACCGACCATCTTGAAATACCTGTTGCCAAATCAACAACAATTCTGCCAGACAGCAGACATACTTTTCTCTCTGAACTTCTCCTAACCCACGCATATGTACCAACAGCTTCTGTACTTTGGGTTCCTTCAGATAACTTTCCTGATAAATCAGAAAAATGTTCTTTCCCTTGGATTGTGTTTCCATACGGTGATTGATTTCTTCCAGCAAATGTATTAATTCTGTCTGTTCTTTGGAATACACGAAAGGCTTTTCCTCTGTAATCTCTGCCAATTGTTTGCTGCATTCAAAGATTGTTTGTATTTCTTTCTCTGGCAGCTTATTTTGATACCGATTCCGAATCATTTCTTTCGTTGTCTCGATCTCATTTCCTTGTATCGTACTTCCAGAAACTTCCGATGCATCCCTTCGATACCATAACAGTAGGGTTTCTGCCAGATAACGAATATCGTCTGCGCTCTGAACCGCTTTCCATCCATGCATACTCGTCAGAAAATTTTGCACCTTCGTTTCCTGTATTGCATTTTCTAAAGAAGTCAAAGCAATCGTCTTATCATAGGCAGTCTTTTCTCTCAGGTAAAGGTTTATCTCTTGTATCAAATGTACCAGTTCTTCCACACCTTTGTACTGCACAGAATTCAGATTTTCCAGAACGGAAGAAACCTCAGATTCTTCTCTTTGTATCTTAAGCAGAGACATTTTTTCCTGCGTTTGATTTTGGAAATTTTCTTCCTTAGCACTGGTTTCTTTTATATCTGACTGTCCAGGAGCCAAATAAAAATTCTCAAAAAACACCTGGCCCCACTCCTGTATGTCTCTGATTTCTTTCTCTGACACCTTCTCCTCATGCCGAATCCGAAAAGTCTCCTCCACATACTGTGCCTGATTTTTTGCCTGTTGTACTACAAAATTTCGAAATTCTGGAACTTTATCATACATCTCCTGATAAATCTCCAAAGCCTGCTCTTCCCGTTGTTCTATCTGTGTTTTTTTTGTCTCTAATACTTGCTCTATTTGGGAGACAATTTTTCTCTCTGGCGCCTTTACCAGCTCTTCCCACGAAACATCCACAACGTCGGGAATTGCCTGAAACCGTTCTTGCCTTAGTAAAGAAGAAACATATTCTTTAAATTCTTGAATTATTTCCCGATCAAACTTCTCCTGAATCGCAATAAATCTCTCTGAAAAACCATCAGTTCCCCACTGTTCTGAAATCTGTTCCTGCTGGTTCTTGCTTTGAATCTGCTTCCAAATCTGCTGTATTTCTACCGGTTCCATGCGACTAATCTTCTCTAGCATCTCATTCCTATGTTTTCCCCATATTATGGTCTGCTTGTCTGCATTTCCCATAGAAATTGACAGGTCATTCCTAAAATTTTTTGTCAAAGTCTGATATTCCGTCTCTGTGAGCCCCCCAATAAGCTCCTGTTCCAACCTACGTGCTGTCTGTACCGTCTGGTTGGTTATAAATTCTTTCACTTTCATAAAAAATTCTGAAATCTCTTGATATTCTTGCCGCTGCTTTTCGATCAACTGATGTTCCATTTGAAAAATCTGATAGCGTTTCCTATCCTCTGCGGCTTGTTCTTGCAATTTCAAATATCTGCTCATGGTTCGAAACATCACAAAATCACAGCTTCTCAACTGCGTTAGATAATACTTTTCCATACGCCGCAGGCTGTTATTTATCTGTTTTTGCCCTGGCACCCAAGAGGAAGGCATTTCTCCTAACCCCATACGCATCCTGCTGTTGTTCAACATCAGACGAATCTGCAATTGTAGCTTTTTCGTCTGTGGCTCTTTCTGTCGGTTGTCCTGGTTTAAATAAATTAGCTGGATTTGACCGTAATCCGCTGCGGACACGGGAATATACTTATCCCACAACTGCTGTAACAACTCCTGCCTGATATGAAGCTGCATCTTACTAAAAAAAGGCTTTCGTAATTTTAACATTCGACCATCCCTAAAGAATCTGATTCTTCTCTTTCCTATAAACCAATCTTATTAATGGTTTCTGACAATCCATTATGAGAAATCTCCACCTTCTTGATCAAAAGACCACTGCTGGTAGCATCCAGCGTATCAATTTCCCATTTTGTCACAATCCCCCAATTTGCTTGATAAGTTGCCGTGGGAATCAGCCCAGATTCTGACATAACCATAATAATAATACCCTTTTTAAGTTCATAGCCTGCCGTCAGAGTGGTCCGTCTCAGTTCTCCGCTGGCAATTCCATATTCTAATGTCAGTTTATCCATAGCCTGCCTCGGCTTCGGCAGATAATGGATCCTATCATTGACCCCACCCTCCGCAACAGCTTCAAATTCCATAGTGGCAGATATATTTGACACCTTTGAAAACCCCAAAGAAGTTCCATTCAAAATCACTTTAAATTTTGTACGCTGTGCAAGATTATCCTGCATTGCCATCTTCATTCACCTCTGTACATTGCCGCTTGCATGGCATTCTTCTTGCCAACCTGCCGCTTATATTTTGAAAATATCCTGTTGTGGCGGCTCCCGACTAATTTTTCTATTGATCTCTGATATCTCTTTGCACCAACGAAGCCTTTCTCTATGTGTAAGACTTAGCACCTCGTCTCTGCCCCAATGTACGTAATAGGCGACAAACGCCGCCTCCTCATATATTTTGTCTGCCGGATACACATTTATAGCCCGGCTTCCATAAAATTTACAGGCACTTCAATTTCTTCCCCACAGTGAGGGCAGACTGTACGATACATCGGAATCTCTGCCTGATTTACTCTCTCATACAAGTCCTGGAGATATGCTAAATCTGGTGTGTATAGTCCCTCAATCACTTTCGTATCTACTGCTGGCATCGTTCCAAGGCTTGTAATTACACGGGAAAGAAGAATGATAACTAGATACCCTGGATTTTGTTGTACCCTTGGGTCACGCAACGGTATGATTTCATCCGCCGCCGTAGCCAATCGCATCTTTCCCTCTTTATGAAGATTTCCATCTCTGTCCACATAGCCCTTTGGCAGAACAAAAGAAAATTCTGTTTCAAACATTTATCTGTACCCTTACTTTCCAAATCTGCCCCAGGCAGCCAAAGCCGCCTGAAGCATTCTTACATTTGTTTTATGAAACTCTGGTCATTCCCTCATGGGCAATTTCAAGAGTTTCAATAGCAACCTCAGAGGCTGTGGCATTGAAATCTGGAGCTGTATACTTTGCAGGCCATGCATTGATTACCTGCCAGGACGCCGTAGCCGTTTCTGTCTCGTCTAATATCGTAATGGTAATCGTCTTGCGTTCCACTTCGCCTTCCACACCTGCGATCATCCACTCATACATTACCATGGAATCTGCAACACCTTGTTTCAAGGTAATATTGCCATACTTTTTCAGCCCAGGCAGCTTCATTGGCGTCTGAACCATATCACCCTCACGATACTCGATCACATCGATTGACGCGTCAAATCCAGATGCCTCTGAAAAACCTCCAGCTTCTAAGCCGTCTATCTCTACTTTATACCTAAATTTTCCATATGGAGTACTTGCCATCTCTTCACAACGCTCCTTTCTGACTATTTATACTTTGAAGAAATGTTTTTCGCACCATCATCCTTATACGGAATCACCTGTTTTCTGAGAAATCCTGAAGATTACAAATTCAGCAGGTTTTACCGGTGCAATGCCGATCACGCAGACGAGTCTTCCATTATCAATATCATCTTGACTCATTGTGTTTCTTCCGCAATTGACAAAAAATGCCTCAGACGGTGCAGATCCTGCAAGCGCTCCCGTCCTCCAAAGCCCTGTTAAAAATACATCGATTGTTCGTTTTACACGCACCCACAAAACCTCGTCGTTGGGCTCAAACACCGCCCAATTGGTATTTGCTTTAATGCTTTCCTCGATAAAAATAAACAGACGGCGCACGTTAATATATTTCCAACTTGGATCGCTGCTTGCGGTACGCGCTCCCCATACCCGAATGCCCTGTCCTGGGAAAGAACGAATCAAGTTCACTCCCTTGGGATTAAGAATATCCTGTTCACCCTTGTTGAACTGGCAGTCCAATCCCACACATGCCCGAACAGTCTCATTTGCCGGAGCCTTATGTACGCCTCTGGACGTATCACTGCGAGCATAAATCCCAATCACAGAACCAGAAGGAGGAATTGCCATATTCTTCTTATCCAGAGGGTCAAATACCTCCAACCAGGGATGGTACATCGCAGCATAATTGCTGTCCACAATCTCCCTGTGTGCGATGATATCGTCCATTTTCTTCGCATCTTTTGGCATGTCCAATACTGCAAAACGACTCGCCAAATTCTCACAGTGGGCAACCAACATCAACTGCACATTGGGATCTACCACACCAGGAACCGCCATAATGGAGACACTATCGTTGTCCAAAAATGACTGGATGCCTGTACGCTTTCCTGCCCCTTTATCCACACCGATAAAATCAGCAGCGCTAATATTGGATATAGAACCGTTACTGCCTCCTTTTAATGAAACCACACAGAAGGCTTTCTCTGGATCTTCTCCGCAAATCTGGTCAAATGGAGCCGCTGCCTCGCCCTTTTGGTTACCAAAGTAATTTACAATAATCAAATCCGATTTTGCTGTTTTTTTCTCAACATAATTGGGAATGGACACATTAAAGGACAGATTTTCATAAAATTCTACAATATCATCATATTTCACTTCCAGATTAAATTCACAGGTGGAAATCACCTTGGCTGGCAGCAGATTCTTATCCACCACATCTGCCTCAAACTCCTTTTCAAATACAAGGATGTTATCCTGGCTCTTTACCACGCGGTTGTATTCCACATTTGTCATATCCTTATATACAACCACATCTCCCTCATGGAAACCTGCGGAGCTTTTTACAGAATACTGCTTCCCATCTGCTGTCTGAAGCTCCTCTAAAATCTGTGTTTTCGCCTTGCTGGCAGGGGTAATTACAATGGTCATGCTATTCCCCCATAATCCAGGATTTTTCGCCCGAATCCGAAGAACGGAATCCTGGGCAGGTACTCTTGCCTGGGAAGCCCTCGCATCGCTTGGCGCCACACGGGAAACAAAACAACGGGAGCCGCCATTTACAAAGAAATGTTCCACCGCATACGCCAAATACCGGTAT
>CAJTVT010000071.1 GCA_910580015.1 uncultured Lachnospiraceae bacterium | reverse complement strand
GATCCGCCAATGGCTTCCATAGCTGCACAACCCCCGTCGAAACCAGTACAACCCCCTGGTTTATACTGCTGTTGCCCAGCGATATTTTATTATAACCGTAACTCACCTTAAAGTCAATACTAATACAAATTTTTGACCTTAAATTCCCGCTCCGATTCTCTGCGCATATCTTTTTTTGCAATATCTTGACGCTTATCATACAGTTTCTTTCCCCTTGCAAGTGCAATTTCCACTTTCACCAAGCTGCCTTTAAAATATACCTGCAATGGCACAACTGTATAGCCTTTTTCTTTCATTTTTCCGGCGATTTTATGAATCTCATATTTATGCATCAAAAGCTTTCTGGAACGGAGCGGATCTTTATTAAAAATATTTCCTTTCTCATAAGGGCTGATGTGCATCCCATGGATAACAACTTCACCCTTTTCTATACCAATAAACGATTCCTTAATGGAACATTTTCCCATTCGCAGAGATTTCACCTCTGTTCCCGCTAGGCTAATTCCAGCCTCATATTTATCCTCGATGAAATAATCATGATATGCCTTTTTGTTATTGGCAATTAATTTTATGCTTCCCTTCCCCATTTTTATTCCTTTCTAATTGTAATTGATATCTGAATATTCTGGCAGTACAAAATCTATTGTGCGCATATACAAATCTGTATCTGCCACAATCACCTGAATTTTTTGTCCCAGCTTATATGTCTTACCAGATCCTTCTGCTACCAATTCATAAGTTTCCTCATTAAAATGATAATAATCATCTGTCAGACTGGTGACATGTACCATTCCCTCAATTGTATTGGGAAGCTCCACATACATTCCCCATGCTGTCACTCCAGAAATCACACCCTCAAAAGATTCCCCAATATGCTCTGACATAAATTGAACTTTTTTAAGCTTATCTGTCTCCCGTTCCGCTTCATCTGCCCGGCGTTCTCTGGCGCTGGACTGGGCTGCTACTTCTGGAAGAATCCGTTCATAATGGGCAATCCGTTTCTCATTCATTCTCCCACGCAATGTTTCCTTGATAATACGATGTATCTGCAAATCAGGATATCGGCGGATAGGAGACGTAAAATGGCAGTAATATTGTGTGGCAAGCCCAAAATGTCCTGTGCTCTGCGTTGTATATTTTGCCTGTTTCATAGATCTCAGAGTCAAACGGCTAATCAACGACTCCTCTGGTGTATCTTCGATTCTTTCTAACAACTTCTGCAACTCCTTGGGATGGATTTCCTCCTGCCCAATCTTAATAGAATACCCAAAATTATTGATAAAAGTTCCTAATTTACGTATCTTTTCAGAATCTGGAGTGTCATGTGTACGGTAGACAAACGGAAGCTCCTGCCAAAAGAAATCCTGAGCCACCGTTTCATTGGCAATCAGCATGAAATCTTCAATAATTCTTGTTGCCACATTCCGCTCATAAGGCTTTATTTCCAAGGGCCTGCCCTGCTGATCCAGAAGAATCTTAGTCTCAGGAAAATCAAAGTCAATAGATCCTCTTTTTCTCCGTTTCTCTCGCAAAATTGCGGCCAATTCTTCCATCAGTTCAAACATTGGAACCAACTCACGATATTTGTTCCGTTCCTCCTCATCCTGATCCTTTAAAATTTTACGAACACTGGTATAACTCATTCTTTGATCCACCTGCACCACAGTCTCGGCAATCTTATGATCGATCACATTTCCTTTTTTATCAATCAACATAATACAACTTAAGGCCAGCCGATCTTCTCCTGCATTCAGAGAACAGATTCCATTCGACAACGTATGCGGAAGCATGGGAATTACGCGATCCACAAGGTACACACTAGTTCCCCGTTCAAGTGCTTCCACATCCAAAGCACTGTGCTCCTGCACATAATTGGCTACATCCGCAATATGCACACCTAATCGATAGCATTCCCCTTCTCTGGTTAGCGTGATGGCATCATCCAAATCTTTGGCATCCTCTCCGTCTATGGTAACCATCTGCCAGTCCCTGACATCCATCCTGCCGGCCATATCTGCAGTGCTCACTGGCTTTGCAACATTCTCTGCCTGGTGCAGTATCTTGTCTGGAAACTCCATTGGCAAATCGTACCCTTTGACAATGGATATAATATCTGTTCCAGGATCATTGATATGTCCAATAATCTCTGTAATCTTACCCTCTGGATTTTTCCTGTCACTTCCATAATCCGTAATTTGTGCCACCACTTTATGACCATCCACTGCACCTTTGGAATACTCTGCTGGAATAAAGATGTCTTGCCCTAGTTTTATATTATCTGGGATCACAAACCCAAAATTTTTATTTTTCTGGAAAGTGCCCACCACTTTTGCGATCCCTCTCCTTAATACTTTTACCACTTCACCTTCTCGGCGCTTTCCAGTAGACACTCGTCCTGATGACAGCGCCACCTGCACAGTATCTCCATGTATCGCTCCATTTACAAGAGATTCTGAAATAAAAATATCCTCCTGCTCCCCTTCCACTGTGACAAATCCAAACCCTCTCGCAGTTCCATGAAAGATACCAGTGAGATATCTTCCATCTGCCTTGATATACTTTCCACGCTTTGACAATTCAATTTTTCCTTCTGCCAGAAGTTCTTCCAACACTTCCTCCAGGGCCGCACGCTCCTCTTTTGGTACATTCATAAGAACGGCAAGTTCCTTTAATTTCATAGGTACATACTGATCACTGCACATAAATTCATATATCATCTTTTTTCTGTTCTCTAATAATTGTTTCTCCATAAACTCTCCTATTTCTTATTTTCCTGGGCGCTTTTCTCTGACTCTTTCCTGAAGTTGACCACATCAGCAAATTTTTCACCAAAACAATCTTTTACTATATAGAGGAATTTCGCTATAGAAGAACAAAGAATCCTATTTTGCAGGATTCTCCGCCTGCGGCGGGTCGCTTTCACGACATATTTCATTTCCGCCGCAGTGCGATAATTGTTTATTATCTTATGAGAAATCCGAAGGAATTTCCTATAAGACGAAAAAAGACTGTCGCAGTCGACAGTCTTCCATTCTCTAAAAACTTCCGATATTCAATACAGCCGCGATCACCAGGAACAGTATTACTAAAATTCTGGTAAACATCACAAGCCTTCCTTCCATGGAACGGCCTTTGTTCTTGCCCCAGTATGTATCTGCGGCACCGCTGATGGCACCAAGTCCTGCTGATTTTCCTTCCTGCATCAATACGATTACTGTCAATACTATGCTTATCAATATAAATACTACCATTAAGATCGTTCTTAATACTGCCACTTTAATCATACCTCCTGCTTTTGTTTCTACTCATAACTTTTCTTATCATAACATAACTTGTCACCCATTTCAAGTTATTTTTCATCAATTTCGCTTATCTTTGAGAATACCAACTTATGCACTGTCAGAGACAGAACAGACTCCCAAATATAGTGCTGGCAATTTGCACCAATGGGAAATCTGTCCTAACTCCAAATCCTGTCAGAATTTATTAAAAGGATTTTTATATTCTGCCACCACACCGAGCTGTTCTTCTATTCTCAAAAGTTGGTTATATTTAGCGGTACGTTCCGCACGACAAGGCGCCCCTGTTTTTATCTGCCCTGCATTGACAGCCACTGCAAGATCTGCAATAAAAGTATCTTCTGTTTCTCCTGAACGATGGGATATTACAGCACGGTACGCATTTTTGTGGGCAGTTTCAATCGCTTCCATGGCTTCTGTTAGAGTTCCAATCTGATTCACCTTTACCAGAATGGCATTCGCTGTCTGAAGTTTAATTCCTGCATCCAAACGTTTGGTATTGGTCACAAACAAATCATCTCCCACCAATTGGATTCTCTCACCTAACTGTTCTGTCAATGCCTGCCAACCATCCCAATCTTCCTCATCCAAACCATCTTCAATAGAAATAATTGGAAATTTGTCGATCAATTCCCTATAATATGCAATCATCGCGTTGGTATCTCGGACTACTTTTTCTCCTTTGATCTTGGACTCGCCTGGGAACTGATACATTCCCGTTTTTTCATCATAAAGTTCGCTTGCTGCTGCGTCCAAAGCTATTTTAAAATCTTCTCCTGGTACATAACCAGACGCTCGCACTGCTGCCATAATCAATTCCAATACTGCAATAGTATCTGGTAAATCTGGTGCAAATCCACCTTCATCCCCTACTGCCGTCGACAAACCTTCTTTTTCACAGATTTTTTTCAGATTATGATATACCTCCGCACACATACGAAGCGCTTCTTTAAAACTCTTTGCTCCCACTGGCATAATCATAAATTCCTGAAAATCCACAGTATTGTCTGCATGACGTCCACCATTTAAAATATTCATCATAGGAACTGGCATTCTCTTTGCATTGGTTCCGCCCAGATACTGATAAAGTGGAAGCTCCATTGCCTTAGCTGCCGCTCTCGCCGTAGCAAGTGAAACACTGAGCATTGCATTTGCTCCCAGGTTGATTTTATCGTCTGTCCCATCCTCAGCAATCAGGCATCGATCAATCTCCACTTGATTTAATGCATTCTTTCCAATCAGAACTTTTGCAATTTTATCATTCACATGTTTTACTGCGTTCTGTACACCTAATCCAAAATATCTAGGTTCGCCATCTCTTAATTCTACTGCCTCAAACTGCCCCGTAGATGCCCCTGACGGAACTGCTGCACGTCCGGTGGTCTTTTTTCCATTGCTGGTAGTCTCCACTGTTACATCTGCTTCCACAGTAGGGTTTCCTCTCGAATCCAAAATTTCCCTGGCATGTACTTCTGTAATTTTCAAACACAAACTCATAACAATCTCCTTTCACACCTCATAGCACAAGTTTCCTGTTTACAGTATTTACAGAAATCTGGAAACTATACGAATTTTTCCCAGAGAATGATTTTCACTCCTAAATTGTTACATTGGAAATAATACCTGCTCTACCTTATCACGGCAGTAAGATTTAAATTCATTTAGAAATTCCATTGTCTCATTACAAATATCAATCGTTTGATCAATCCATGTCCCTGCACCCATCCCTGGCTGTAAATCCGTTATTAGAATTGATATAAAATATTTTGTTGAGATCATATTCTGATTATAATATTGTGTCAACATTCTAGCATTTAACATCAGATTACACGGAAGCCAATTGCATGGAAGCCAAATACCAGCACATTCTGCCAATTCCAAATGTCTATTCAGCTCCTGATAAATGATGCAATTTAATTTTTCCTTTATACACTGTGGAGTATCATCTGCGAACGGAACAGAAACACACACACCCTCTCTGGAATCCCCTTCAAAAGTCACTTCATGATTCTCAATATGAAATTTTGTATATTTACATTCTTCTTTCGAAAAGCCCATTACTATATCTCCCTTCTATCATTAAGGCTGCAATACAACAACCCACATTTTTAGCCACATTTCCTCATAACATCTCCTGTTTATGAAATGCATGTGACTTTTCTATAAACTTTGGCATTCCCTGTCTTTGGTATTTCAACTTTGACAATCAAATATCCGTATACCGCTCTTTCCGTTCTATCTCGATCCTGAATCTATAATAGCAAATCAGCCTGTCTGATCTATGATTTGATTTGAGTTGACCGATACAACCTATCTCCTTCACCATAGCTCTATACATGTTCTGTCATGATTTTTTAATAATACTTGTACATGATACGATACTTATACTATGTTAGAAATTTTCCAAAATAATAATCACTTATAAACAATATTTACTGAAAAGTACAGGAAAGGATTGCTGAAAAAATGGATAAAAAAGAATTTATCAGATTACCATGAACTAATTATAGAGCTGCAACGCAGCAAACGAAAATTTTGAAAATAAAGACTTGATCTTTGCAGAATGAGTGCAATGTGCATAAAAATGTGAATTGATCTATACTTTATCGGAAATTACATAGATTTTTACTGTGAAATATTGGAAAATAAAAGAAACTTTACTCAGATTTTTCAGAACTATTGTCTTACTATGAGGATAGCAATAAGAAAACTGCAAAAAATTAATATAATTTACAGAGATAAATTCGGATAACAAAAAACCACAACCAATGAAACAACTCCACCAGCTATGGATCTCTGACAACACCTAAATATTAAATTCTATGATGCTAAATAATCTCAAACCGTCATTCACCAGAATTATCAATCAATTAACATTCAAAATAGCGGAAGAGGGATTTGAACCCCCGACACCACGGGTATGAACCGTGTGCTCT
>CAJTVT010000070.1 GCA_910580015.1 uncultured Lachnospiraceae bacterium | reverse complement strand
GAAAATATCTCCACTCTGAAAAAGCAGATCAACGCTTACGCTTCCATGACAGACAGTGAGGAAGTCTCTGCTAGATTATGAAAAACACCTCTCCACCTACCACACAGTTAAATCCCCCAAAACCCCTGATAAATCCTGAACAAATCCTCATTTTCCTGACTACATCTATACAGTATAGGCTGAAAAGCGCCAACCTGCTTTTGAAAACTCCAGGGTTTCCAACATTATCTTATCTGTCTGGAAACTCTGTTCACATAAATGTAACTTATCAACCAAGCAACATAAGGAGGTTATCAAATGAGTACTGATAAAAATAACACACTGTCCAAGGAATTCTCCAAACTAGCTAAACACTTTCTGCCTAGTGATCTGCTAATCCAAGGCATTGAGACCCTTGGAGAAATGAAGAAAAATGTCATTCTGCTTGACAATGCCCTACAGGAACTTTCATTGTCTTCCGACCTCACTGCCTCCCAGCTTAAAAATGTCACGGAAGAGGCATTCCGACTGGGCGATGCTACTGGAAAAAGTGGAACTGAAATCCTTTCTTACATCAATTCTGCCAAAAAAGCTGGTTATGACATTGAACAATCCATGACCCTAACTCAAGAAGCTTTAAAACTGAGTAATATCTCACCTGGCATTGACAACATGGACTCTGCTATAGAGTACATGAAAAATATGATGCAAAATTTTGGGAAAGACACAGATTTTACCCCCGCCATCAATGATGCACTTGTCGGCGTATCTAGATCAGGGACTGTGGATTTTGACACGCTGGCGCAAGGAGCTTCCAAATTGGCAAAATCTGCTGGAGAAGCAGGTTTATCCTTTGAAGAAATGCTAGGTCTCCTCACTGGGGCATACGACGTCCTGAAAGATATGGATCAGGTCACCAGCGGAGAGGCCGCCATGTTCTCAAGCCTCAAAGAAGCCTATGGAGACACCAAAAATATTTATAATCTTTTAGCGCATCTAAGTGTTGTCTGGGACACCCTAGATGATTCTTCCAAAAAATCCTTCGCCATTTCCTCTGCTGGTGAAGGACAACAGCAGCTCTTTACCGCGCTAATGGAGAATTGGCACGGCGTGGAACAAGCTGTACAGTCCGCTTCCTACAGTTTCGGGGCCGCTGATGAAGCCAATACGCAATATGTGGATTCCATTGCTGGTAAAACAGCGCAGCTCCAAAATCAAATGCAGCAGCTTTCCGCCTCCCTCATTGATTCCGACCTGATTAAATTTTTTCTAGATCTTGGAATTGAAGGCACCGAAGCAATCGACACAATTGTCAATAAGTTTGGCTCTCTCACCGTCTTAGGAAGCCTCATGGGAGGCTACCTAAGCGCCAAAAACCTCGGTAGGGCAAACACAGATAGTTGTCCCTCTTTCAATATGCCGAGTCTGTCATGTTTTTCCTGGATACAGGGTTTTTATGGCAGAAGCTGTGCAATACACGGCTAAAACTGCAGATATGGGATCCCTCTGCATATGGATCCGGCCCTCTCATAATTGGGGTCCTTGAACGGAAGTAAAACTGTCGGTACAATCTCTTCCTGGCGACAGGAAAAGCCGTAACAATCCGCCAGCTCTTCCCAACGAGCAGATGACAGCGCACAGAATGTGCAGCCGCCACAAAGCGGCAGTCTCGCAGAATGCGAGCGCTAATCTCATCGACTACCAGGGCAGCCTGCGCTTAGATGCAACGCTGGCGCAGGAAGGCATAGTCAGGACTAGACCCGGCATGACGGGAAATTATGGACTGGGATCTGTCCCCAGTTATCATGCATGTGGAGCTTCCTTTGCCGAAGCAGACAGAATGGCAAAACAGGGAGCCACTTGGCCCCCTGCTTGAAAATAAAATAGACTACCATATAAATACCTTATATCACAAAAAATACAGACGGAACAATGAATTAAAAGTCGCTGCCACAATGAGTGCAATGCCATTGACTAATGACTTTCCCTGCTGCAAAAACACCAAACAGACCAACCGAACCTGCCTTGGACAGAACCGAGATCTTTCTGACATTTGTTGCATTGCAATACGGACATCTCACTCCATATTTGTTGCCCTTATTTGTCCCGTTAAGGAGCGCCTCACCTTGTGCAGTAATAGCATCCATTCTATCGCAATATTCCTGATAAATCTCCTCCCAATGCGCAAAGAGCTCCGGGTCAAATTCAGGAGAACTTTTTACACATTCCTCAATAAATAATTCCTCGGTCTCGTCATCTGGAAACAGATCATATTGGTCTATATATTTATCTGGTACAGGCTCAACATAGCTATGGCACACTGGGCACCTCTCACGTTTCAAATACATTACCTTCTTATTATAGCCGCACTTTTTGCAGTATGCCAGTCCACTATGAAAATCACCATCAATATACATTTATATCTCTCCCTCCTAACATAAATTATTGTTGTTTAGTATAACATAAAATAAATGAAAGGAAGAATTAAAAGTCGCTGCCACAATGGGTACAATGCCATTGACTAATGACTTTCCCTGCTGCAAAAACACCAAACAGACCAACCGAACCTGCCTTGGACAGAACCGAGATCTTTCTGACATTTGTTGCATTGCAATACGGACATCTCACTCCATATTTGTTGCCCTTATTTGTCCCGTTAAGGAGCGCCTCACCTTGTGCAGTAATAGCATCCATTCTATCGCAATATTCCTGATAAATCTCCTCCCAATGCGCAAAGAGCTCCGGGTCAAATTCAGGAGAACTTTTTACACATTCCTCAATAAATAATTCCTCGGTCTCGTCATCTGGAAACAGATCATATTGGTCTATATATTTATCTGGTACAGGCTCAACATAGCTATGGCACACTGGGCACCTCTCACGTCCTTTATACATTATAATTTTACGCCAACCGCATTTTTTACAATATGCCATTCCATCATGAAAATCACCATCAATATACATCTATATCTCTCCCTCCTAACATAAATTTATTATTTAATAATATAACATAACTAAACACGTAATTCAACATTTTCCACACCTGAATTATGATGTACACTCCATAGTCCGATATTTAGAACTTATTCCAAAAGTTTGGAGGGTTTCACAGACAACATTGGCTTTAGCAAGCGTAGTCTTGCTGAATGGAGCAGCCAAGTGCAGCAGGCTTTCTCTTCTGGGACAAATACGGTCCAGAAATTCGGAAATGCATTTAAAACTGCTCTGAGCGCTCCTGCAAAAAAACAAGACTACTTTAGGAACGAAGCAAATGAAATCGTAACTTCAAAAAATATTGATACCTACATTCCAAAAATAACCCAAACGCAGGCTGAGAGTAAACTGAAAAATCTCCAACAATATGACCGAGACGTAAAAGCTGGCACGAGAAGCTGGATTCTTAAATACAAAGAAAATGGCAAAAAAAATCTATGGCTAACATCCTTTATCCAAAACAACGATCTGCAGCGCGCCTCCACAGAGGATTTGATGAAAGCCAACAAAGAGGCTCGAAAAGCCGCCATCGCCCACAATGAATCTATTAAAGCTCAAACCCTATCGGCCAAGCTTGGACAGACCGCCATAAAAGGGCTGTCCATGTCCTTGAACATGCTTGCATTTGCGCTCATCTCCATGGCCGTCCAGAAATTCATTTCCTGGATCGATGATACCATACATCATTCTGAACGGCTACAGGAGGCCGCCGCCGAAGCGCGCTCCGCTATTAAAGACATACAGTCTTCCTATGATGAGCTTTCCTCCTCTGCCAATAACATCAAAGATCGTTACGCTGCACTTGCCCAAGGTATCGACCAGGTTTCTGGGAAAAATATCAACCTCAACACAGATGAATACCAAGAATTCCTAGATTTAAGCAACCAGCTCTCAGACCTGTTCCCAAGCCTCACAAAAAATTTCGATGAGAACGGAAACGCCATTCTGAATCTGACTGGGAACATAGACGGCATCGTTGACAGTATTGAAACTCTAATAGAAGATGAAGAAACACTGGCCAACAAGCAAATTATGGAAAAAGTGCCAGAGGCCTATGTCGGACTCGCCGAGAACCTGAATAAATATAATGCGGATCTGAAACAACAAAAAGATAACGCAGATGCTTTCCACAAAGTAAATACTGAGGAGAATCGATTTATACAGGACAATAGCGTCAAAGAAGAAGACCGTAACATCTATCTATTGAAATTAGGCAAAGGCATCAGTTCAGAAGCTACTGCAGAAGCAGGCGAAAAATTGAAGGAAGAACTGAACCGCCTAACTCTGAAGGAATCATCTGACTATTACTTAAAGTATGACAATAATAAAGGAGACAACTTTATCAGTATAGAAGTCCTTACTGACAAAGCCAAAGAACAGCTTAATGACTTTTCTGACGTTACAAAAAGGGTGTTCATAAATTTAGAGAGAGAGGCCAACCTGTCTGTTCGTGAAACAGAACTCCTCTTGAAACGCGAAACCACCGAATTCATCCCTTCCGTTCGGGCCATCGTAGACACCATTCCCCAATTTTCAGACGCTGTAAAAGACACGGAACTAGAGGCTGCAAAACAGATGCTGACTCAGGACTCCTCATGGGTGACGGCCATGTACGACGAGCTTGGGGATGACGCAGATGAAACTAAAATCAAGGACTGGGTATACGATAACATTTTAAACCCCATTGTATCAAATGATAAGATGAAACTTGGAATGGCAGACCTGTTTAACCCCAGTTCAGAACTAACTCCAGAACAAATGGTTGATATTGCCAAAACCCTGCTGGAACAATTTCAAGACTCCAAGATTCCTATAAATCTTGACTTCATCCTTGACGAGGATTTGAAAGATTCCGCCGCCAACATTGACCAAAAATTGGAGAACTTGGTATACAATACCATAAATAAGAAATATAAACTTCAGCCAGGTACTCCATTTCATGTATTAGGTCCTGATACCCAAGAGAATTTCTACGAAGATCAGGATCGACTAAATGAATTTATCAACAAACATCAGATCAACACGCAGCACGAAATCGACATCCTCGAAGACGCATTGGAAAAATCCCAGTATGACCTGGACAAAGCTTTCGGAAAATACCTCCGTGAAATGTCATGGGACAAAAACGAATCCCTGGAATATGACCCTTCCTCCTTTGCAGACTCTCTGGAAAATCTGGAAGCCATCAATCAGCTTTCCGAAAAAGTGACAGAGGCCGCAGAAAAAGGTACCGACGTCACCTTTCAAGCCTCCGAAATTGAAGATTTTCGGAAATCCCTGGGGCCTGTCTGCATATCCTTTGAGGAATTTGCTCTTCTCGCCACTTCTGCCTCCACCAGTTCAGAAGAAATGCAGGCCGCTTTAGATCAGCTCTTTATCGAAGCGCTGGCGGCAGGGGGCGCGCTGAAAGGCCTAAACTCCGCCACAAGAGAAAGCATTGTCACACAGCTTGAAATGGCAGGCGTCACAAATGCCTCAGAGATCATCACAGAGCGTGTGGCGGAAGTAATTGGAAATGCTGCTGAAAAACAACTTTCCTTAGCAGACGCCGCAGATTTTGCCTCCTATGGATTGCTCATGGAACAAGATTATGCAGATGGCACAACCCAGAGCCTCTATTTATTGGCCGCAGCCGAAATTGCGTTCAACAGCACTGGCCTTGACACGAATGGCAAAATCCTGGCCTTGGGAGAACTGGCGGCAGCATTCGATGATGTTTCCACCAGCGCACTTGCCGCTACCGCCGTTAATAATGCAAAACTGAACACATTCGTAATTATGCGTCATCATCCTGGCGATTATGATGAAATCTACCAAAATGAATTAGCCAAACAACAAGCTCTGATTCTTGCATCCATTAAGAACAATGCTGGCTCTTTGGACTGGAACAGAAATCCCGGCGCAAAAAATCCTGGAAGAAATTCCTCAGGCACCAGAGGAACCAGCAGCGGAAGAAGCGCCGCCCCTGCCCCCACCCCCCAGGTCTACGACTGGATTGAAAAGAAAATCGCCGCCATTACCAAACAGACCGAACAAGCCGCAAAAGCTTTTGAGAAAGCCTTTACCAAAACCTCCACACAGGAAAAATTTGGCGCTTACCTCTCTCAGCTTGAAACCGCTATCTCCGCCAACCGAGAAGCTGCCTGGGCCTACCAGCAGCATCTTTACAAGATCGACCTGGCCCAGGAATGGGTGGACCGCATCCAAAATGGCGCATACGCCATTGAGAGCGTCACTGACGAGACTTTGAAGAAACAGATCTCCGAATACGAGACTTACTACAACAAACGCTCCAAATGTGACGAAGATCTCATTGCCCTAGAAGAGAAAAAGGAACAGGCACAGAAATCCTACGCCGACAAGACCATCTCCTACCACGAGAAAGAAATCAGCCGCA
>CAJTVT010000069.1 GCA_910580015.1 uncultured Lachnospiraceae bacterium | reverse complement strand
GGTATAGCCCGTATTTTCGGGCTTTCCCGGCATTTTAGATATGGGGAGAAGTTCACATATACCTTTATAACTTCTTAGGTTTTCACTCTCAATGGTAGTAAAAGAAGTAGTAAATCCGTCTGCGGTTATGCTGCTATCAGCCTTTCCATTTCAGCCCCTGCGGAAGCGAATGTTTTGTGTGCAATGGTTTTTATCATTTTATATAAATGTAGCTGGGGTTAATAGTAGAATGAAGGTTAAAATGGAATTTATAAGAAAAAATGGTTTTGTGTTAGATTATTTGGAAAGTAATTTAGATCAGGAAGTTTACAAGAGGGAACAAATTACTTCCAAAGTAATAATGAAAGTCAAACAGGAGATTGTGAAAGAAAGAGTTAATGATGTCTATGCAATGACGGTAGAAGGGGAAGGAGATTCGTTCTGTTTGGAATCGGATGAGGATGACCAAGGAAAAAAATGGATAGACATTGAAATTATGTTTACAGATATAGATAATGTGGAACATACATTTTTATATTATAATGAAAAATATGCAAAAGAAAATGAGGAGGATGAAGATAGTATAGAATTTGGACAGGATATTGTATGGATTTCTTCACTTTGTGATGATTTTGCGTTAGCGGCGAAAATCTTTGAGAAATGGGTTTTAACAGGAGAATTGTATTCCAGACCTTGGAGACATCAATGGAAAGGAAAAGATGGTAAAGATAATTATGAAATATATGGATTAGAATAGAATTTTGAGGCTGTAAAAAATCTTGTGTCTATGGATAAAAATTTTTCATATCTATTTGAGTTGTCAAAGGCGACATGAGGGATTTTTATGCAGATTTACTTCAGGATATATATAGTTCCTTGACTGTCACAGAGGGCAGTGGAAAATCAATTAGAATCCTATTTTATTGTAAATACTCTTAGATTTTTCTAATGCACAACATGTACAATTTAAACCAGTACCAATAGAAACAGATATGCCAAGATTTAAGTTTAGTAATAATCCACAGGTAGGACTAGGAATAACGGAGAAAAGATTTTAAGATGAAAAGTATTGACAAAATTTTATAGATAGAGAGAGAAATAGGCAGAGGAGAATATAATCTCAACTGCCTATTGTTTTTTCTGGTGACTTGTCATATAGTGTTGTTGTGAATGGTAGAATTGAAATGTTTGTTGTAATACAAACCCAAAATCGGATTGAAATGATACGAATTAAAATAGCATAAGTTCCATATTACTCCAGCGGTTAAATATCGCAGAATTTTACGCAGAATAAATTTTCATCTGCAAGGCGGAAGAATGAGTTGTAACGAGGGTTACAACGATTGATGACAACGTGGCAGATGGAAATTTAGACAAGTAAAAACTGTAATATTTAACTGCTGGAGTAATAATAACAATAGTGGTTTTGATTTCGAAGAGTGGATACAATGCTCTAAAATGCGCGAAATTAAGGGATGCAACAGATTGTTGCTAGTATTTTTGAAGAAAAAATGGTAGTTTAGGTTCAAACATTTTGAAACAAACTCAAATAGAAAGGGATGGAGATTATGCAAAAAAGTATTGGACAGAAATTGAGGGAGTGCAGGGAAGAACGAAACTGGACTCAACAGGAACTGGCAGATCGGTTAAATGTTACCAGGCAGGCGGTCTCCAATTGGGAGCGGGATAAAACCCTTCCAGATGTATATATGATCAGAGAGATTGCAGCAATATTTGATATGACTTTGGATGAGTATATGGAAAATACGAAGAAAGCTGAAGTGGAAATGCCAAAGATGCCAGGGCGACTTACAATTGGAACTATCATGCAAGTGATTTTATATCTGTTGCTTGGTGGAATTACTGGGCACTTAGAAGTAGAAATTTTGATGGAGATGGTTATTATTTCTGTGTTATGCCAAGGTTTTATGCATTTGATGTTTTCCAGTTCAGTCAAAACTGGGAATTTTGCTATGATAGCGGGATTTAGTAGTAAAGTGGAATATCGGATAGAGGAAGTGAAGAGGGTGCTCATACAGATGGATAAACATACATCATGCAGCGCCTTTGGTACAGTTCTGTTGTTGGCGATGTGTCCTTTTATGGGGGAGAGACAGGGCGAAATTGTCAGTATTTGCCTGCTCTTAGCGTATAGTGTGGACGTGTCGCTTGCGTTGTGTCTTTACAATTATCGAAATATTGAAAAGGTGCTTGTAAAGGAAATGGATCAAAAAATGGCGAAAGCAGGTTATATTTCCATTGGATGGTTTTTGGGCTGTGTGTTTGTGCTGATTGGTGTGATTTTTGCAAAATTTGAAATAGATTCCATTCAAAATAATTCCAAGGAAGCGATGGGATATCTAGGGTGGATATTTTTGTTTCTGCTGGTAACTATGTCAGAATTATTTTATGAACAATTTCGAGTAAAAAGAATAGTGGAAGCTTCAAAGCGTTACAGGCCAGGAATATTTTTTTGGCTCAGTACGATAGGTGCAACCGGTATTTTGACTCTTATATTTTTTTCATAATCAGCGATACATATTTTGCATGAAACAGCGAATACTATGAAAGATAAATCCCATAATGAAAGGAGAGTTCCATGAATCAAATATCAGAAAAGGAATTGTCTGCTTTAAATGACCTTCTTTCCGGTGAAGAACTTTTGATCAAAAAGTTCCAGGTGCTGGCAGATAATTGTAATGACACACAGATCAAGGCTAAGTTTACCGAAATTTCTAATGAACACAAGGAGCATTTTCGTTCCCTGTATTCACAGTTAAGCTAGAGAACGGAAAGTTGTGCCCAAAGGTGGCATAGAATGGAGGAACAAATGCAGGAGTCATTTTATTCAGAAAAAGAAATGTTTGCGGATGCGCTGACCGCTGAAAAAACAGCAACTACTCTTTACAATACGTTTTCAAATGAGTGTGTCCACAGCAACGTGAGAAATGCAATCCTGGACTGTCTGGAGAAAGAGCACACCATTCAGAATGAAGTGTTTAACATGATGCACGAGAGAGGTTATTATCCTACACCGTCCGCAGAGACTCAAAAAGTGGATGAGGCAAAGCAGAGATTTGGCCAGTGTATGCAGAATTTCTAGTAATCCGATAAATACCTATAAGGCGCCTGTTACAAAATGTGGCAGGCGCTTTTGTAATGGTAAGGTTTTCAGGTAAGTCAACCATCCGATTATCATGTAATCAGAACAATCGGATATACAGCAAGCAGGTGATAGGTTTTTATGCATGTTTTTGGAAAAAAAGTATCCAGAAATATGAAAAAAATGTTGATAATCGAAAAAAGTATGTTACAATAATTGTGTGTGCTTTTATATAGCAAGGTACATACAATGTGTGAATCTGTGAGAGTCCGTAGTCCAGGATTCAATCACTTATCCATGGACAGGCTCTTTGCGGTGTACCGCAAAGAAAATTTATCAGCGAAAATTCGCTTATTATTTGCTTATCTTTTATGTATTGACTACTGTTGTACGACTGAAAATTTGTTTGTGGATAGTCAGATATCTTGGTGTATGGATGTGTTTATATCTGATGAAATTCCGCTGAATTAGGTAATGTATATTTGACCTTTTGTCGTTGAAATGATCTGCTATTATTCAGAGAATACGGTTTTGATTGTAATGGAATAGAATACAAGCATAGTGGGGGGTACAGCGGGTTTTTACTTTGTCTATATACATGGAATGTAAGGTCTTTAGAAAAAGCAGAAGATTATGTGTTGACCATAAATGCGGCTCTTATATTTGATATGTTTTTTTGAAATGTCATTTATAAGGCATTGTATCTAGGATCCTGTAAATGGATAAGTGATTGTCAGAACACGGATGAATCACATAATTAATAACTATAAATGTTTAGGAGGAATTTTCAAATGGCAAACAAATGGGTTTACCTCTTCAAAGAGGGAAATGCAAACATGCGTGAGCTTCTTGGTGGAAAAGGTGCGAACCTTGCAGAAATGACCAGCTTAGGTCTTCCGGTTCCACAGGGTTTTACAATCACCACAGAGGCTTGTACTCAGTACTATGAGGATGGACGCCAGATCAATGAAGAAATTCAGGGACAGATCAATGAGTACATTGAAAAGATGGAAGAAATCACAGGAAAGAAATTCGGAGATACAGAGAATCCACTTCTGGTATCTGTTCGTTCTGGTGCAAGAGCTTCCATGCCTGGTATGATGGACACGATTTTAAATCTGGGTCTGAATGAGACAGTGGTAAATGTAATTGCTGAGAAGTCCAATAATCCTCGCTGGGCTTGGGACTGCTACAGAAGATTTATCCAGATGTATTCTGACGTAGTTATGGAAGTAGGAAAGAAGTATTTCGAAGAGCTGATTGACAAGATGAAAGCGGACAGAGGCGTAACTATGGACGTGGAACTTACAGCAGAAGATTTGAAAGAACTTGCATCCCAGTTTAAGGCTGAATACAAAGCCAAGATTGGTGAAGACTTCCCAGATGATCCTAAGGAGCAGTTGATGGGAGCAGTTAAGGCTGTATTCCGTTCTTGGGACAACCCACGTGCGAATGTATATCGTCGTGACAATGATATTCCATATTCCTGGGGTACTGCTGTAAATGTACAGAGTATGGCATTTGGTAATATGGGTGATGACTGTGGTACTGGTGTTGCATTTACCCGTGATCCAGCTACTGGAGAAAAGAAATTGATGGGTGAATTCCTTACCAATGCACAGGGCGAGGACGTGGTTGCTGGTGTTCGTACTCCAATGCCTATCGCTCAGATGGAACAGAAATTCCCAGAGGCATATAAACAGTTTACAGAAGTATGTGCAACTCTTGAGAATCATTACAGAGATATGCAGGATATGGAGTTTACCGTTGAAAATGAAAAGCTGTATATGTTACAGACACGTAATGGTAAGAGAACTGCTCAGGCTGCACTGAAGATTGCCTGCGATTTAGTGGATGAAGGAATGAGAACAGAGGAAGAGGCTGTTGCAATGATCGATCCAAGAAACTTGGATACCTTATTGCATCCACAGTTCGATTCAGATGCCTTGAAGGCAGCTACTCCTGCCGGAAAAGGACTTGGCGCTTCTCCAGGAGCTGCATGTGGTAAAGTTGTGTTTACCGCAGATGATGCAGTTGCATGGGCTGAAAAGGGTGAGAAGGTTGTGCTTGTTCGTCTTGAGACCTCTCCAGAAGATATTACAGGTATGAAAGCTGCACAGGGTATTTTGACTGTCCGTGGTGGTATGACTAGCCATGCAGCCGTAGTTGCACGTGGTATGGGAACTTGCTGTGTATCTGGATGTGGCGATATCGCAATGGATGAAGACAACAAGAAATTTACTTTGGCAGGCAAAGAATACCATGAGGGAGATCCAATTTCTATTGATGGTACTACAGGTAATATTTATGATGGCTTGATTCCTACAGTTGACGCAACCATTGCTGGTGAGTTTGGTAGAATCATGGCATGGGCAGACAAATATAGAACTTTGAAAGTTCGTACCAATGCAGATACACCTGCTGATGCTAAGAAAGCTCGTGAGCTGGGAGCAGAAGGTATTGGTCTTTGCCGTACCGAGCATATGTTCTTTGAGGAGGACAGAATCGCAGCATTCCGTGAAATGATCTGTGCGGATACCGTGAAAGAGAGAGAGGCTGCTCTGGATAAGATTCTTCCTTATCAGCAGGGAGACTTCGAGAAATTGTATGAAGCTTTGGAAGGCAACCCAGTTACTATTCGTTTCCTGGATCCGCCTCTGCATGAGTTTGTTCCTACAGATGAAGAGGATATCAAGAAACTTGCCGATGCACAGGGCAAACCTGTAGAAGAAATCAAGACATTGATTGAGTCTTTACATGAATTCAATCCGATGATGGGTCATCGTGGATGTCGTCTTGCAGTTACTTATCCTGAAATTGCAAAAATGCAGACAAGCGCTGTTATCCGTGCTGCAATCAATGTAAAGAAAGCACATGCTGATTGGGCACTGAAACCTGAAATCATGATCCCATTAATTGGTGATATCAAAGAGCTGAAGTATGTTAAGAAAGTTGTTGTAGAGACTGCTAACGCAGAGATCGCTGCAGCAGGCGTTGAATTAGAGTATGAAGTAGGTACCATGATTGAGATCCCAAGAGCTGCTCTGACCGCAGATGAGATTGCAAAGGAAGCTGACTTCTTCTGCTTTGGTACAAATGACTTGACACAGATGACGTTCGGATTCTCCCGTGATGATTCTGGTAAGTTCTTAGACGCTTACTATGATGCTAAGATCTTTGAGAACGATCCGTTTGCAAAACTTGACCAGATAGGCGTTGGTAAGTTAATGGAGACAGCAATCAAGTTAGGAAAGCCAGTGAACCCAAGTCTTCATATCGGTATTTGTGGTGAGCATGGTGGAGATCCTTCTTCTGTTGAATTCTGCCATAAGATCGGTTTGGATTATGTTTCCTGTTCTCCATTCCGTGTTCCAATTGCTCGGCTGGCTGCTGCTCAGGCGGCTATATCACAAAGATAGGCGAAAACCGTTCTGGACTTTTACCATAAGTTTTGAGGAAGCACAGGCTTTCCGTAAGGCGAATGGCGGCTATCTTAGAAAAAATCAATGGGAAGATTTGACCGTTGATGTTTATATCTAAATAATCATAAGCGTATCATTAGAAATAGTGGTACGCTTATTTTTTTGACCTAATTTGCACCTTTGAGTATTATTGTCAGTTTCTTATATAATAAAGCTAAGAAAGGACGGTGGAAATTATGAGAGAAAAGAAAAATCATTTGTATGTGGATAGTGAAGAAAGAAAACTCCTGTTACATAGCCTTGTAGGATTAAAAAATCAGCTCATACAGCAAGGCAGATATACAGACTGCGTTGATGAACTTATTATTAAGGTTATCCATGCACCTATAAAAAAGTTAAGAGTAGAACTGGCAGGGGGAAGTGATGTGCGATAAGGAATTTAAAGAACTGGTGAAG
>CAJTVT010000068.1 GCA_910580015.1 uncultured Lachnospiraceae bacterium | reverse complement strand
GCAAAAGATTCCAACATTTCTAAAAAAACAGCCGAAATCCAACAAGTCAGCAGATTTTCCCGATAAAGAAAATATAAATAAAACATTGCTCCTGTCATTCCCATATAGGTAAACAAGATTTGTCCTGCTTTATACCTCCATCTAAAGATACCCACTTCATAAAAAACTGTCCCTATCAATGCCCAGACACAGATAAATAATATAGTAAAAGCAATTATTTTCACTTTGCGCTCTCTTATTTGATATGGTTTTCGCTCAAAAAGCAACATAGAGATCCAGAACATAAATAGCACACTTATTGTCAAACCAAAGGTATTACTACAGAAAAGCCCCAAAAAACTCATAATCCTCTTTTACCTCCTACAACTTCTCACAATCCTGACAAACCAAGATTTGCATTTCTCTTACTGCTGATACAAATCCACCACACAAAACTGATTTCCATTGAGGTGTTGCAGTTAAATCCAGTCCCAGTATAGCATATTATTTATTTGAAAGCCACTCCATCCTCTCAGCAGGTTTTATAAAAAATGATACCAGGAATAAATGATATGGCAAGTGTGATTTCAGAATGGGGACATTGCCCTGTCTGCGGGAACACAAGTAAAATCCTGTTGACCTGCACTATATTATGCTATATAATGCAACTAAATTTATACTATTTTTTACAAAAAAGACATTTGAGAAAATTTCTAATGTATTGACCGCCTAACATTTAGACTAATTACGCAGAATGAATTTTCATTCTGCAAGGCAGATTTTTGACGGCGTAGCGGTGGCTACGACTAGAAAATCTAACGCAGTAGATGGAAATTCAGGCAAGTAATTGGTCTGATTGTCAGATGGTTAATACACTAGTTGTGTGACCAACTCTATATTGATTAGGGTGTCAAAAGCACCTTTGGTGCTACGCTCATACCATATATTGTTATTACAAATAAATTTGTACATCAATATATGGTATAAAGCGGGTGCGTCGCACCCTTTTGACACCCTAATCCTATATTTAAATTGCAAAATTATTTCTATGAGACAGGTGTGGGGAACCATATAGAAAGTCATCAGATGACTTATTCAGGGGAGAATGAGGGATATGGCAAAGAATTCTAAAAAAGAAAAGGCAAAAAAAGGTTATCCATCGGCTAACGCAAAAAAGAAAAAAGCACGCAAGCATTTTGCAAAAAAGTTTTTAGCAATCATCGCCTCTCTTTGTACAATACTTGGTGTAATATTTACTATAATAAGTGTCTTCTTACCTGAGAAAACACCAAAAAACTCCGGTGACAACATAGCTATTGGAACCAACTATGGAACGGTCATTAATGGCAACAATTACGTATATGGCGAGGATGTTTCGGACTTGTCGCAGGCGAACGAGTATTACAATCAGGGGCAGGAGTTTTTTCGCATGGGTAACTATGAGAATGCGCTTTCACGATATGAGGATGCATGGGAGGAATATAAAAGCAATGCCCATGCCAAGGTGGACAAGGCGCGGATTCAGTATGCGATTGGCCTAACTTACAAATGCTATGGCAATTTGGATGAGGCCATTGAGTGGTATACTGATGCAATTGGAACGCTGAACAGTCCTAGTCCTCCAAAGTCGGATGAGATTGACGATGAGCTGGGATATGTTCACTATCTGCGTGGCAATGCCTATTTGGAAAATCGTGATTTGGAACGAGCATTGCTGGATTGTGAAGATTGCCTTAAATATTTAAACAAGATGGAACATAGAGGAAAGTGTACTTATGCTTCTGTGCTGTGTTTGAAAGGCCGTATCTACATGGCTTCTTATTATGGCACCCACTCCCCATATTCAGTCCATGGTGGAGTAGATTTAGATGTCAGCTGGCTTGACGCGATGGACTGCTTTGATGAGGCGCTTGGCTGGAATGGGATGCGTTTGAGAACTGATATGGGAGACGGCTTTCCCAGCGACACGGTTGCCGTCAAATCGTTTCAGGATATTGAGTTGTATGGGATAGTTCTGGTTTCCAAATTGGGAGACATAAAAATTCCTTTGGGGAATAGTTATTGGATCATAGAAAACCCAGATGTTGAAACTGCGACGATTTTGAACTATCGGTCCACACTATTACTGATGATGGGGGAACGTTACGCAGTTTATTTGGATGAGGCCGAACTTAACAGCAATATCGCTCTACAGATTTACAATGACTTGCCAGCGGATCAGCGGGAGGGAATTCAGGATATCTACTACGATCTAGCATTAATCACATTAATTAGAGGAACTACAGAAAACGAGAATGGTACCATTAGCCCAACCGTGAAAAAAGACTATTGCGAGCTATTGGAACAAGCATGGGATTACACACAAAGATGGTGTGGCAAATCCAAAAGCACGGCGGTTGCTTGTGAAAACATGGGCTATGGCTATCTGATAGCTGGAGATTATGATTCGGCTGAGAAGAATTTTCAAGAGGCTCGGCGGATCTTCGAGGAGCTTGGCCTCACCGAAGATGTAACGAAAGTGAATGAATTTTTGGAATGGGTAGAGGTATGTCGGGATAATCCTGGTGAATGGAGTATGGAAAAAATCCAGATAGATTAAAACTACCTTATAAATTTCTTAGATTGGACTTTGTAACTTTTCATTGATAGTCGTTCTTGACTACACCATTATATGTACGCTCGGATTCTCTTTGTACCTGATTTTGCGAGAAGATTTTTTGTCAGATGTGCACAAATTCAAGAGGCGTACCTGGATGGTACGCCCCATAAATTTGTGTGCATTTGGCCCAAAATCAGCCGTAAAAGCAGTTATAAGAGAGATTCCAAGGGTACATTTATTAGACTAGGAGGTATATTTTTCATGAACAAAAAAATTGGATTTATCGGCGGCGGCAATATGGCCAGCGCTATCATCGGAGGCATCCTGCGCTCCGGCCTGGCATCACCAGAACAGATCATTGCCACTGCAAAAACGGAAGAGACACTCCATTCTCTAAGAGAACGTTTTGATATCTGTGCCACATTTGATAATTCTGTGGCTGCCAGCCAGTCAGATATCTTATTTCTCGCTGTAAAACCCTATCTTTTTTCTGAAATCATTCCAGAAATCAAAGACTCCATCCGCCCGGAAACACTGATTATCTCCATCGCTGCGGGACAGACATTGCATCACATTGAATCTGCTTTTGAAAAGGAGATTCACCTGATCCGTGCTATGCCTAACACTCCTGCCCTGGTGGGAGAAGCTATGAGCGCCCTCTGTGCCAACCAAAATGTCACTGAGTCAGAACTTGAGGAAACTTTTTTACTCTTTCAAAGCTTTGGCAAATGTCAGGTTGTTTCAGAATCTATGATAGATACTGTCATCGGGGTATCTGGTTCCTCACCTGCCTATGTTTATCTCTTTATCGAGGCCATGGCAGACGCCGCTGTCGCAGATGGGATGCCTCGGACACAAGCCTACCAATTTGCCGCTCAATCAGTCCTTGGTGCAGCCAAAATGGTGCTAGATACAGATTTGCACCCTGGCGTCCTCAAGGATGCTGTATGCTCTCCTGGTGGCACCACCATAGAGGCAGTGGCCATGCTGGAACAACTGGGTCTACGAAACGCTGTCATCACCGCCCAACGCGCCTGTGTAAAGAAATCCAAAGACATGAGCAGACAACCCACTTCCTGATCTTTGCTTTTTGAAATATCCAGAGAAACACTTTCAATTTTGTTGATCTATCTCTTTTCACTGTATATAATAATTATATCATTAACTTTATCCCATCTCCGTATTGCGTGAGGCTACATTTAATGCAGATGGCAAAGCATGGATGGTAGAAACGGACGATAGAAAATAGAAAGGAGAGATCCTATGATAAGACACAGATTTTTTTTCAAAAACATACAAAAAGAAGAAGACTGGATTAATCGATTCGTCGCCCAAGGTTACCGACTGAAAAACTTAACCCCAGGACGGTATCAATTTGAAAAACAAGCTTCCTCAAAACCTATGGAAAATCTCAGCTCAGAAAACGGTTCCCAACAAAGCTGCCTGCCTCTGGTAAAGATCGATTTTCGCACTTTCTCGAACCTTGCAGATTTTAAGGATTACTTGGCATCATTTGAGAATGCTGGTTGGCATCATATCGCCGGAAATCGTTCAGAAGGGCCTCAATATTTTGAAAAAAAACGTCCAGACTGTTCTCAGGAAATTTTTTCTGATTCCAATTCCAGCGCAAACCGATACCGTCGGATTACTTATTTAAATTTTGGACTTTTTTCGGTGCATCTGGCTCTGCTGATTGTCATTTTCACCAATTTACAATTTGCCATTCTATCCATTTCCAGTTGGAAAGAGCTGTATCACACACCTGAATTATGGAAACTGACCGGATTACAGTTTTGGGGCGCATTTCTTAGAGAGACTCCCCTTGCACTAATACGAGGTGGATTTCCAATCTTAATTATAACTATATTCATCTTTTACTTTGGATTTCCAGTGCTCTCATCACTTTACTGGTCCTGGAAAGAAAAGAGAATTTGAGGTTCGCACACTATTATAATAAAAACGCCTTATGGAATCTTTCACCACTCCACAAGGCGTTTTCTTATTTTGCCGTTTTTTCCACACCTGGTAATTCATTCAAGGCTTTAAATGTATAACCCATTTCTTCCCATTTCGTCAAAAGTTCGTCAATAATCTCCCCATTCGTCTTAGATGTATTATGTAACAATACAATGGCTCCTGGATGTACCCGTTTCAACAGCTTGTCAAATGCCTCCTCATGAGATGGCTGACTGTCTTGATTCCAATCCACATAGGCAAGGCTCCAGAAAAATGTCTTATATCCAAGCTCCTTTGCAATCTGAAGATTATTCTCGCTGTATTTGCCCTGAGGCGGCCGGTAATATTTTGTCATAGGCGAACCGATCGTCTGCTCATACAAAGTCTCCAGCTCGTCAAGCTCCTTCAAAAACTCCTCTTTGTTCATTTGAGACATATCTGGATGGTGATAGCTGTGATTTCCCACAATATGACCTTCCTGTACCATCCGCTTTACCAAATCTGGGCTGGTTGATACATAATTTCCCACAACAAAAAAAGTAGCTTTCGCGTTATGCTTTTTTAACGCATCCAAAATCGGCGGCGTATTGCCATTCTCAAATCCACAGTCAAAGGTAAGATACAACACTTTTTCCTTGGTGTCCTCAGCATAAAATGCATCGTATTTTGCCAACTCTTCAAAGGTTGCGTTTGCCACTGGCGGCTGGCCTTCCTCCTGAAAGCTTAACCCCCAATTGCCCTCTGCCCCAGACTGAATCGCTGTCGATGATGCCGGAAGCACCTGAGCTGCAAAACGCCCCATAAAAAAGGCTCCCACAAATAGTACAAGCACCAAAACGACAGATTTTGCTTTTAATTTTTCCTGCACAATCATCACTCCATCCCCTCCCCGAACGGAGAGAGGCATTTCATTTTGTTACATGTATATTTATAAAGAAGCCTTTTCAGACCAGAAAAATGTATTTATTGGCAATATATGATTTTCTTTGCAAGCTCTTGTGCTTTGTCCTCATTTGTCAGATAAGCGGTAATCCGCAGAGCAAAATGGATCGTAGTTCCCATGCCGCGACTGGTGATAATATTTCCTGCCTCTGCCACCTCATCATAAATCACTTCTGCCCCAGTGAGCTTGTCCTCAAATCCCGGATAACATGTTGCTTTCTTTCCCTCCAAAAGTCCTGCCTGTCCCAGAACACTCGGTGCGGCGCAGATAGCTGCCACAAGCTTTCCTTCTGCATGAAAGGAACGGATCGTCTCATTTACCCCTGCATGAGCACCTAAATTGTTGGTTCCAGGCAATCCTCCTGGCAGCACCACACCATCGAACTCTTCAAAATTCACATCCTCATACAATACATCTGCGATCACTTGAATTTTATGAGAACCACACACTTCCTTGGTCCCCATAATGGAAATGGTCTCCACATCAATACCTGCCCGACGCAAAATATCCACCACTGTCAATCCCTCAATTTCCTCAAATCCTTCCGCTAAAAATACACCAATTTTTTTCATGTCTCTTTACCCTCCACAATAATTCGTAAAATTTAATATGTATTACTCTGGCGGTTAAATATTGCAGAATTTTACGCAGGATAAATTTTCATCTGCAAGGCGGAAAAATAAGTTGTAACGAAAATTACAACGATTGATAACAACGTAGCAGATGGAAATTTAGACAAGTAAAAACTGTAATATTTAACCGCCGGAGTAATATTATATCAAATCCCTATTCCAGTGTAAACCCTGGCCTCCTGTTGCTCTTCCTCAAAATATCCAAACAAGACAATTCCCAATATTTCCCAAAATTCATAAAAATTTCCATTCATATTATTTTTTTCTTGACAGATAATAACACCATGATAAGCGACTGAGTTTCGGAGCGGACATCATTCCCAGGAATGAACCAATCCGGGATGATGCCCTTATCAATAAATCGAACGCTACGGCGGATAAATATTAAGAAACATTTGGAGGTGAATCAAATGACGAACAATTCTGGTTCTAACACAAGTAAAATGGCAGTACCTCAGGCAAAAGAGGCTATGAACCGTTTTAAACAGGAAGTTGCATCTGAAATCGGAGTACCTTTAAAGGAAGGATACAACGGTGACTTAACATCTGCTCAGGCTGGTTCCATCGGTGGAGAGATGGTTAAGAAGATGATCATGAAACAGGAACAGCAGATGTCTGGCGGACAGCAGTAATGTAACGTCCAGATCTTAAATCTGCAATATAGAAATCCCCCTGCTTGGATGTTTTGACTGAGCAGGGGGATTTATCGTTCTGTGTCATTGGTACATTATCTTGCTATGCTCCATCAGTGAGGATTTTCTTACCCGCAAAAGCAAATCCATAATGTCTGATTCTCTCTTTTAGAATCCCTCTGGTGTACTGACACGTTTATATTTGGTGAAACTACGCAGAATTTTCATTCTTCTGCA
>CAJTVT010000067.1 GCA_910580015.1 uncultured Lachnospiraceae bacterium | reverse complement strand
CGGTAGAATCCCAGCGGCAGTGGGCATCGTTGTGTTGATATTGGCATTGGGAGCAGCATTGGCAGCGCTGTTTGTGCTGACAAAGCGAACCGTGGACAGAATACAGAACTTTATGGAAAATCTAGATCAGATCGCAGACAGCAAACTAGATGTGAAAGAAAAAGACTTGGCAAAGCGGGAAGATGAATTGGGGCAGATTGTCAATTCTATGAATGAAATGACGTCCTCTTTTTCTAAGATGTTGGAAGGAGTAAAATCCGCAGCTGCATCTCTGCGAGAAGTCTCCAGAGATTTTACACAATCGTTTCAAGAGCTGACAGTTTCCATGGAACAGGTGGGCAAAGAGGTCAATAATATCGAGGAGAATACCGTCTCCCAGTCTGAAAGGGCCAATGAGATTGGTTCCAGAATCAAAGAGATGAGTAAGGCCATGGATGGGATAACTGGGAATGTGAAATCTCTGACAGAGACCTCAGATAAAGTGACAGAATACCACAAAACGGCAGAGAAAATCATGGGAGAACTTGGCTCTGTCAATGCTTCTGGAGGCAAAGCCATGGAAGAGGTTTGTGTACAGACAGAGGCAGCCAGGCAGTCCGTGGCCCAGATCCGTACAGTGGCAGAGGAAATTGTGGGGATTTCCAATCGGACGAATCTCTTAGCATTAAATGCAGGCATTGAGGCGTCCAGGGCAGGGGAGGCAGGCAAAGGATTTGTAACCGTGGCAGAAGAGATTCGGACGCTTACGGACCAGTCTAGAGAATCTTTGGAACAAATCACCACCATGATTGGTAAGTTAGCAGAACAATCGGATTCTATGGTGATAAGTACAAGTAAATCATCTGAGGCATTTCGAGCACAGGCAAAGAAAATCGGTCAGACGGAGGAAACGTTTGGTATATTAAATAAGGAAATGGAACAGACAAATGCCATGATAGGACAGATTACAGACGAAGTGGCAAAGCTTCAGGCATCCAAAGATAAGATTGGCAGTGAGATTACCACATTGACCCAGGAGGCGGAGGAAAACACAGTGAGTGCCAGAGAGACGATGCAGGCAGTTGACGCCTTTGGAGGAATTGTGGATGAGTGTAAAGAGTCTTCTGAGCAGGTAAAAGCCGTTTCAGAGGAATTGACAGATCATATCGGCAAGTTTAAAATTACAGATTTCCGTAAATAAAAGGGACAGCAGGAAAATTTTATTTTGGCTGGAGAGTGCTGGAATAAAAGTTCCTGCTGTTTTTTTGTTCTATAAATCTATGAGAGATACGAGAAACGAATTTGAAGAGTGTGTCAGAAAATTGGGAATTAATTTGGAAAATGCTGCAACATTTCAGCGGAGACAGGACTCTTATACATTGAAATGCATTTCAAGGGAGGTTGAGGACATATGGAAGAGTTTATGCGGTATTATGAGAAAGTTTATACGCAGATGTATAGGACCGCTTTCTATTATATGAGAAACCGCCAGGAAGCGGAGGATGCAGTACAGGACGCAGTGTTGATTGCATATGAAAAGTTCTATCAATTAAGAGATAAAGAGAAGTTCGCACCCTGGATTATGCAGATTTTGGTGAATCGTTGCCGAAAAAGGATGAAGGACTGGTTCCGCAGAGAGGAAGATATCGAGGATCTTTCCGCTTCCTTGCAACGTGAATTGTCAAAGGAGACAGATCTTGCCATGGCATCTACAGTAAAGCAGGTTTTTTGGGAGCTGAAGGAGGAGGAGCGGTGTATTGTGGCGCTGTCAGTATTTGGTGGTTATACGAGCCAGGAGATCGCTAAGATACTGAATCGAAATCACAGTACCATTCGTTCCAGGTATCGGAGGGCGCTTCAGAAGATGAGAAAGAAGTTGGAGGTGTGATGATGCATAAGGACGATTTGGAAATGAAATGGGATGAAACGAAAATCAGCGATAATTTAAAAGAAAGCGCAGAAGAACTTGAGATACCACACAGTCTTCTTCCACAGCAGATGGAACATTGGTTAAGACAACAGACTGCCAGTGAGACAGAGAAGGGAGAGCAGCCTATGGAAGAGAACAGAGAGAAGAGAGACAACAGAGAGAATCCAAGGAGAAAGAAGAGTTATACCCGCTGGTGGTGTACAACATTTGCAGCAGCGGCATGTCTAGCGTTGGTTTTATTTGCAGTTGGACGGAATATGGATTGGAATCTGAATGTACATGAGGAGAGCACTTTTGATAAGGCTGGTAAGCCTGAGGGTGAAGAGTACACAGATGCAGACGACCAAGAGGAAGGAACCACTTATGAGAAATTATATAAGTCCTTTGAAAAAGCATGGGATGAGCAAGAGAAAATGGAGGTTGGCATTTGTACGGATGGGGCAGTGGATGATGCGGCTAAGGAAGAGACGAGCAGCGAATCTTTTGATACAGACACTTCTGGTATGTCTACTTTCGACAGAGGAGGAGCTTTGGACGCAGACGGTTCCAATGGAGAAGAAGAGACGTCAGAAGATTATGGTAAAACAAATCAGCAGGAGGAGGCTGTGGAGGAAGCAGATATTATCAAAAATGATGGTAGATATCTGTACCAGGTCGTTCATCAGAATCAAAATGCAGGCAGCTATATGGTGTGGATTGTAGATACCAAGAATGGTCTAAAGGAGGCAGCACGGATCGAAGGATTTGAACAAATCGACGAAATATATGTGTGGAAAGATCAACTGGTAATTTTAGAACCGAACTGGGTGGACTATGGCGAAGGAGATGACCAGGGTTCTTCCTATTCCAAGATTCATATTTATAATATTGCAGACCGCAGTAAGCCAGAATTATACCATACGTTTACTATCAAAGGCAGTTATATGGATTCTAGGATTTCGGATGGATATCTATATTTCTTTTCTTCCTATTATACGAGCAGACCAAAGGGAATCGAAGATCTGAGTAGATATGTGCCGATGTTGGACGGGAAGCCGATGGAGGAAGAGCGGATTACCCTCCCGGAAGAGACAGATGCAGATTCTTATCTGGTTATGGCGTCTGTGGATATGGAACGGCCAGATAAATTTGCAGATACAAAAGCGTTGGTAACTTCTGCCGATCAATTCTATGTAAGCAAAAAGAATATCTATGTGGCAGATACCCAGCAGGTATCGTATCAGGAAGAGGGAAAACACACAGACAGTACCAAGTTGTTCCGCTATTCCTACAAGGACGGCAGGATGTTTCAGGATGCAGAAGGTACAGTCGAGGGAACGTTGCGCGATGATATGGCATTGAATGAATATCAGGATCATCTTCGTCTGGTAACTACAGTGGAGAAGAGAGAAGTCCAAAAAGTGGTGGATGACATTAGCGGAGATCTGATGGGATATGATACCATGGATCTAGAAACCACCAACAGTCTGTATGTATTAGATCTGGATTTGAATGTAACAGGAAAAATTGAAAATCTTGCCAAGGATGAGCGGATTTATTCTGCAAGGTTTATGGGAGACGTGGGTTATTTTGTCACCTTTCGGGAGACGGATCCTCTCTTTTCCGTAGATTTATCGAATCCCGCAGAACCCAAGATTTTAGGGGAGCTGAAGATTAGCGGATTCTCAGAATATCTTCATTTCTATGCAGATAACCTTTTATTGGGCATTGGGATGGAGGTTGACGAGGAGACTGGGGAAGCAAAAGGCATAAAATTGTCTATGTTTGATATCTCAGATCCCACAGATGTAAAAGAGAAGTCCAAAATGAATTTGTCCAAATACGACTATTCTGAGGCATTGTACCAATATAAGACAGTGCTGATTGATCCGAAGAAAAATCTTTTTGGATTTTCGGCAGAAGGCTATTGGGAGGATGACTCAAAGTATGAAAATTCGTATCTGGTGTTCTCCTATGAAAATGGGGAATTCCAGGAGATTTTAAAAGTAGACTGCCAAGACAGTAATTGGGGATGGTCTGTGAGAGGAACATATATTGGAGACCGGTTTTTTGTGACAGCAGAGAAAGGTTTTATAGAAGAATACAGCCTGACAGATAAGAATAAAGTTCGTGAATTGAGTATTAATAAGGATCATTAAATCATAGAAAAAGTTGTATCATTAAGTTCAGCCGTCCTGCCCTTATCAGGGTTGGACGGCTGTCTGGATTAATTCAAACATCAGGCGTTTTATACAGGGAGTCAGATATTTTGGAATAACAGCAAAATAAGGGGATGTTGCAAAGCAGGAAATTCTACAACATGTAGTTCCAATATTCTGCAACATCCCTTCGCTGATACGTTATGGTATTCAGATATGATAAAATGCGAACAGAGCTAAGAATCAAAAAAAGCAGATAACGGGAATCGAACCCGCCTCCCCAGCTTGGGAAGCTGGTGTTCTACCGATGAACTATATCTGCATGTGATTATTATAACAAATTTCTACAAAAATGCAAGCCCTGATTTCTTTTTTTCAAATAGGTATGTCTTATTAATTTCATTGAAGTTTTCATCTGTTTCAAATTTTCAAGAAATGGTTATTAATCTTGTCATTGAGAATGAATTTTGTCATTGACAGTGAAAAACAAATCTTCAGTTAACAAAAAATGGTACAGACACTATAATCATGATAAGGCAGGATTACGGAATTTTACCGAGAAAATGGAAGGAGGCGTGGGATTCTGATAAATATGATTTTATGGGTAGAGCCGGATCTTGTCGGGTAACAAGTGAACCATGAAAGGAGAAAAATATGAACAGGAACAAATGGAAACGTCTCTTAAGTGTATTGTTGGCGATGACTATGATCTTGTCCTGGAATGTGCCAGCCTATGCTCAGGCTGAATTGGAGGGCACAGAACCAGAGCAGACAGTGGAAGGTGAGGCTTTGGACGCTGACAGTACCCAGGACAGAGATGAGACGGAGGATACCGAAGGAACAGAGGATGAAGCAGAGGTAGAGACACCAGAGAATTTGGTGGATCCAGTTGCAGCAGAAGTTGAGGATGAAGCTGCACAAGAGGAAGATACCTTATCAGGAGCTGCAAAAGAGGGGGAAGAACCATGTGACCATAACTATGTGACCATTCCAGCAAAAGACTCCACCTGTGTGGAGAAAGGTCATGAAGCAGGCAGCCAGTGCAGCAAGTGTGGAGAATGGCAAAACGGTGTTCCGGCAGATCGTGAACTTGCTGATCATAAGTACACCAAGCTTTTGTCTACCTTGAGGGAAGCGACCTGTCAAAAGGCTGGAATGGGAAGATTTGAATGTGAAGTATGCCATGGAGCAGCTTACCAGGCAATCAAAGCAGGCCATGCATATCCCGAAGAAGGTGAGATAAAAGTAGCTCCAACCTGTATTAGAAAAGGTCAGAAAGTATTTACCTGTACCCGTTACAATGCAGATCCAGCGCTGAATAAGTGTGATGTGGCGGCTCCAGGGGAGGGCGATAAGTATCCTGATGTCAATGGCCAACCTAGAGTCAAGACGGAAGAGATTCCAATGACAGCGCATGACTATGTAAAGGACACCACAAAGCCAAACAAACCTGCAACTTGCGGGGAGGACGGCGTTGAATATCAGATCTGCCGTGTCTGTGATGACGAAAAGCAAGAGACTTTGGCGAAGACAGGGAAGCATGTGATGCCGGAAGCTGGGACAAAGGTAATTATTCCGGCTGCAAAATGTACAGAAAAACCAAAGGTTATGCCAGAGATATGTACAGTATGCCATAAGACAGCAGAGGGTGAAGATCCGGATCTTTCACAGGCAGCAGACATTGATGATGCTGAGATTGCAGATGATAAGCTGACAGACGGAGCGCTGATTGTGAATGGCGAGGTAGTATATCGTAAGGCTCATAGTTGGGTGGAAGACCGAGAAAGTCAAGACTGGGTGGATGCTACCTGCGAAACAGCAGGACAGAAAATGTATAAGTGTGAGTTCTGTGAAGAAAAGAAAGCAAAAGATACGACTGAGGATGCAGTAGGAGCATTAGGGCATACCTTTAGACTGGTGCCTGGTACCGCAAATATTGCGTACACAAATACCAAGGTATATTGTACTGATACAGGCACATATACAAAGCATTGCACCAGATGTAACACAGATATTACCGTAACTGATGATGATGAGATTGAAGCAGCAGGCGGAGCAGACGCGCTTAAGCCAGGAACATGTAACATGGTAGACTTCCCAGCCGTAGAGGCAACCTGTAAAGCAAAAGGAAGGGAAGAAGGAAAAGAGTGTAGTGTTTGCCACAAAAAAGAAGGTGGAGCTGAGACTGATATTAATCCCAATAACCACACACCAGATGAGACACAGACGGTGACAGTAAGACCAGCTACCTGTGAGAATCCTGGTTTGAAAAAGCTGGTGTGCAAGGACTGTGGAAAGGTTACATATGAACCTGTAGCCGCAGCGCATCAGTGGGATGAAGGCAACATTACTGTGACAAAAGAGCCAACCTGCACCGTAGTAGGAACAGGAGTTGTAAACTGTAGTGTATGCGGTGCAACTGGCGTGACGGTGGAGATTCCAAAACTTGGCCATGATTTTGTAAATGGTACAATTAATACAACACTGAGTAGCATGGGCGACTGTGTGACAGATGGAAGTATTGTAAAGAATTGTGCAAGAAAGGACTGTAAAGTAACAAGTGAGCCTGAGACGGTAAAAGCCCCTGGAGCACATAACTTTGCAGAAGGTACTGTTAAGGAAAATATTCAAGCAACTTGTGCAAAACCAGGCAAGACCATTGTGCAGTGTAAGGAATGTACAGCACTTCAGACCACAGACTATCCTAAGTTGGAGGAACATGGCGCAGCAGAGATCGACTTTATTGATGCAACCTGCCAGCACGGCACACAGATTGGCTTAAAGTGCAGCGTTTGTAAAGAGGCTATTGCAAAGGAAGGAAGTAACGATCCCTGTGTAATGGATTTAAAAACGACCACAGAGTTGACGGAGGTTACTGAATTTTACACAACCAATGCCCCAGATACAGATGAGGCAACGATTAAAGCGAAGTTTGACCAGTGGATTGAGAAAGCAAAAGACAACCCAATAGACCACAAATGGACAGTGACGAAGGTGAATACTCCAGTAGAATGTGGAAAAACAGGTTCCGTGGACAGAATCTGTTCTCTCTGTAATCTGGAACAGACAAATGTTACTGTGAGCCGTCAGCATATCTGGACGATAGATACAGAGAAAACACAGGATCCTACCTGTGATGAGAGCGTAACAGATATGATTTATTACAAATGTACCCAGGAAGGATGTATGGGAACAAATGAAGAAGAGCTGGAAGAAGGACTTAAGCCAGATCATATTTGGAACGCAGGACAGGTAATTCAGGCGGAAACCTGCGAGAAGAACGGTGTTGCAAAGTACACTTGTACAGAGTGTGGAAAAACAAACATAAAGGTTGTTGAAGGCGGACATCTCTGGGATGCTGGCGTTTACGAAGGCTCTGCACCAGATAAAAATGATACAGTTCAAGAGGCAAAAGAGCCGACCTGTACAGAAAAAGGAATTATCATTAAGACCTGCAGTCGTCAGGGATGCACCAAAAATCAGCAGGCTATGGAAGTTGCAGCAAACGGACATACCTTTGGCACTGTGGAAGTAATTGCAAGTA
>CAJTVT010000066.1 GCA_910580015.1 uncultured Lachnospiraceae bacterium | reverse complement strand
GGTATCGGGATGTTCCTCTCCTAGCACTTTCTCTCTGATTCGCAGGCTCCTTTTGCAATACTCTTCTGCTTTCCCATACTCTCCCTGACTCGCATACACTTCTGCCAAGTTGTTATAGCTGACCGTGGTATTGGGATGCTCTTCTCCCAGCACTTTCTCTAGGATACGCAAACTCCTTTCATATAGCTGTTCTGCCTTTTTATACTCTGATATATACCACAACAGATACGCAATAGAATCTATAAATATGATCTGATTCATATCTTCTCCGAAATTTAATTTTTTCACAATACTTTCTGCAAAAGGTAAATATTGCTGGCAAACGAAAGGTGAACCATTTTTAGGAATTTCCAAACTCTCTTCACATGACTGAACCAGTCCAGAATGTTTTTCTGCCTCTGGCTTACATTTCTCATGGATAAACTGTGCAAACACTGGATGCATAGCATAGCTTTCCTGCTCTATGTCAAACTCCAGCCATCCCTTTTCATAGAGTCTCATTAAGATGTCATCATCTTCACTGACACTGGCATCTTCCAATAGCCATTCATTACAGACCTTTGCTGCCAGTGGAATATAAGGAAATATCGAAAATGCCTCCAGAATATTCTGCTCTGCCTCAGTCAATCCAGACATGTTATATAATGCCTCATAAGAATCCTGGATATTGACAAGCTCCCCATCCTTATGGAACTCCATCCGAAATCCATTTTGCTCCAGTTTATCTCTCAGTTCTTTCACCGTCCATGTCTTTGTACGTGCCAAATGTGCCAGAAGTTCAATTGTAATAGTATGCTTTCCTGCTAAACTTTCTATGATATACTCCAACTCAGGAACTTCTTCTGGTCTAACTTTCCTCTCACGGCCCCTAAATCGAATCTTCTCATAAATCTCTTTGCACTGCTGTATCTCAAGAAACCCAATCCAATATGGTTGAAATTCATCACTGAATGATGCCTGTCGGGATGTCAGAATAACAGCTCCGGGAATCCCCTTTAGCCTTTGCAATCCTGGATCAGCGTTTACAGGCTTGTTCACATTATCCACAAACAGCAGCAACTTCCCATCGGATGCCAGGTACTCCAGTTCCCTCCATGCCGCTTCCTGATTCATCTTTGGATCGTCCTGCCTCCTAAATTTCAAACAGTTCTGCAAACTGCTGCCCATATCCCCATTGTACTCAATATAGCCAAGATGACGAAACGATCGACTTTCATCCGCAGCATTCCTATTGACATATTCTTCAAACAATTTCCTGCAAATATGAGTTTTCCCGATCCCGCCCATTCCACTCACAAGAATCGACTTACGTCCCTCTTCTATCCTTTTGCACAATTCTCGTAATTCTGTTTCACGTCCAGTAAAGTAGGCTACTGGCTTTATATTAGCATTTTCGGTGACAACAAATTCGCGTTCCTTATCCTGAAACATTATAATATTCACAGAGATTTTATCACGCCCAACAAAATCCCCACCAATTTCACTATCCTTAATTCTATTTGTTATTTCTGGCCCCATTTATACAATCTCTCCCCACAACATCCCCATGAATTTTACTGTCTGAAATTTTAGTTTCTGTCTTAGAATGGTCATGCACATTACCATTCTGGATCGTCTGTGTAATCTTAATCACTTTACTTGCAGTAAAAACAGACACCAACAGCCCTACTATGGAACACACTCCACAGATAATATTAAATAGATCCATCATGTTCACTACGCTCCCCCCTATCATTATGTACTCTCAGATTCTCTCTTATGCCTGCTTTTACGGCTGATTTTCCGCCAAATGCACACAAATTTAATCATCATACCATCCAGGTACGCCTCCTGAATTTGTGCACATCTGACAAAAAATCTTCTCGCAAAATCAGGCACAAAGAGAATCCAAGAGTACATTATTTATTTGCCTTTATTATAGTATCTTTCCATCCACTAAGCAATAAGAAGTTTATTGTAGGCAGAAAAAACCTGCCGTCATACATCCAGCAAGATCTGCTAATAAAATGGCAAACAGAGTATCTTTGATGGGTAACTCGATTCCATCGTATGGATAATTTGGTATCTAATTACATTTTCTTTTCCATATCTGACACAAATAGATACCTAGCAATAAAAGTATTGGAAATAGCACACCCGCCAAAAAACCCATATTAAGATGATTGTCTAACGTACCAGAAACCATTCCGACTACAGTAGGTCCTGCCGCGCATCCAACATCTCCGGCCAATGCAAGAAACGCAAACATTGCCGTACCACCTTTGGCATCTGAAGCTGCCTTACTAAACACCCCTGGCCACATAATACCAACTGACAGACCACACAATGCGCAGCCAATGAAACCAACAATCGGATTTGGCATAAGTGAAATGCAAAGATATGAAATGATACACAAAATGCTACTGACAATCATAAATTGATCCAAGTCAATTCGTTCTCCATATTTTCCATAAAAGGCTCTGGCACTTCCCATAAGAAATGCAAACAACATCGGCCCCGCTAAATCTCCGATTGTTTTACTTACATGCAGCCCCGTCTCCGCAAAGGCAGACGCCCACTGGCTGACTGCCTGTTCACTAGCTCCGGCACATACCATCATTACCATCAGCACCCAAAATATCTTCTTGTGAAAAAGTTGTGTGATTGTCATTCCCTTATCCCCTTCATCCGTCAAAGAATAGATTGGAACTTTTGTAAATAAAATCAGATTTACAAAGGGAATCACAGCCCAAATACACGCCATAATCTTCCAGTTTTCTATGCCAAACAAATAGAAAAAAGCTGTCGATACAAACACAACTGCCATATGCCCCCAACAGTAAAAAGAGTGCAGCAGGCTCATAGCTTTCTCTTTATTTTTTGTAGGGCAGGCTTCTACAATCGGACTTACCAATACCTCTAGCAATCCGCCTCCCACTGCATATATGGCGACCGCAATCATCAACCCTGTAAAAGCATTTCCAAACATTTCTGGCAAGATCGTCAGAAATATGAAACCTAACGCTGCACAGACATGGGCAATCATCATTGATGCACGATAGCCTATCCTGTCAACAACAGGAACTGACAGAATATCCACAAACAGTTGCAATCCAAAATTAAATGTGATAAGCAGCGTAATCTGTGCCATCGGTATTCCATAACTGTTGTGGAACGTCAAAAAAAGAAGTGGAACAAAATTGTTTACGATCGCCTGCACAATATATCCTATAAAACAGGCATACAAGGTTTTATTATAACTTTTATCCATGGTATCTTCCATCATTTTCTGTTCTCTCCTATCCATTTCACGGCAAAATCTACCTGTTTCCTTTGGCTCATCATGGAAAGAATCCCATTTCCTAAAGGTACATGGCGCACCTTCTCTGTCTGCTCAAACGCCTCTCCAATTGCCAAAAAATCTTCTCCATCTACAGCTAATGTCTCATAAGATTTCCATATCCGCTGTCCGTCAAGCTGTATAGCACTGCTTTCTATAACGGTATGCTTGCTTGGATATTCAGCCCTTACATCTGCCAAATGAAGAGACGTGTTCTTGTCATAACCAACTCCAACCAGTAAAACATATCCATCCAGTTCATACAGCCTGCCAATCGGTGAGCTGTCTCCAAAAATATCAGAAAGATCATGATTTTCTGTCAGATACTGTGCATAACGTCCCCATGCGGCCACTGACCTTGCAGGGTGATCACTTCTAAGTGTCCCCGGCCACTGGCGAAACATTTCTGACACCGCACCCATTGTATTTGTCGGTGTAATCCGTTTATCATAAGCAGGGATGTATTCACGTATGACAGACCACCATTCCTCCGGTTCCTGCCAGTAAACACCTGCCGATGGATCTAAATTCTTCCATGACTGAGTCGGCATCATAATCGTACCTTCCTCACCAACACACTCAAGCAATGCTTCAATCACCGATTGTGCGCCACCACACACATAACCTAGACTGCTCAGGGATGTATGCACCATAATCACCTGTCCTTTTTGCACACCAATCTCCTTCAAAGCAGTTGTAATATCGTCTGGCGTTACCAGCTTCCTTTTTTCCATCTTATCATTCCTCCAATCTACGTCATCGCAGTTGTAATAATAATAAAATGGACTATGACAAATAGCAAAGGTTAAACGCATAACCCTTAACAAAATTTAGCCTCATTCTTTGTGCATTTTTACGTCACACACACTGTCACGCTCTATAAGAGTTACAGGCAACATCACATGTTTCTCTATACACTCTCCATTTCTTAACTGGTTCAAGATTTTAACTGCCAAAGCTGCCCTCTGTTTGTTATCCTGTTTTATCGTGGTCAGTGCTGGTACAAACTTTTTACATTCTCTTACATTGTCAAACCCGACCACTGATATATCCTCAGGAACAGATATATCCACACTTTTCAGGAATTGAATCATATCCATTGCATAAGAATCTGATACAGCGAAAACTGCTGAATATTTTTTTATTTCCTGTAAACGTTCCATGTAAAAAATGGTGCGTGCCTCCTGCTCCATGGGAATTATCATAAGTTCTGCATTTGGAATCTCGCTTTTCAATCCCATAAATCTTTCCAGATCCATGCAGATATTATTATCCGATATACAAAGCACAGCCCTGTGCCCCTTGTTTTTCAGATAACGACCAACCTGTGCTCCGCCATCAAAGTGATCGACCTCAATATTCACAAGATTTCCTGAACTTTCCATATATCCATCATAGACCACAAATGGGATATGCGTCTGTTCCCTCAATTTTTTATAATCCTGTTGACAATAGCCAATCAACACCATTCCCTCCATATTCCACATAGAAGCAAACTTGGGAATTTCATCCCAATTGTCTGTGACCTTAAGCATAAGGAATTTTCCCGCCTGTTGTATCTCCTTTGCCAGTGCATTCACCGAAGCAGAGATAAACTGATCTTCCAGTGTATGGCCTTCGTATTTCTCATGGTCATTGATCACCACTCCGATAATTTTGGAATCATTTTGTGCCAAAAGTATTCCTGCCATACTCGGAATGTACTGTCTCTCTTCCAAAAGCTGCTGTACACGTTTCACTGTTTCATCTGATATTTTCTTTGTCTTTCCATGAATAACATTCGATACCGTTGCTGTACTCACTCCCAGTTCGTCGGCAAGATCGACAATCCTGATTCTTCCACACCCCATATGCATCCATCCTCTCTTATGTATTTCTGTGCAATCCATAGAAACTCACCCACGCTTCGTACATGACAGATAGCGTCCACTTCTTGGGTACAAGTTATCCGCACCCAAGTTTCATTTTATTTATAATGTACGCTCGGATTCTCTTTGCGCCTGATTTTGCGAAAAGATTTTTTATCAGATGTGCACAAATTCAGGAGGCGTACCTGGATGGTACGTTGATTAAATTTGTGTGCATTTGGCGAAAAATCAGCCGTAAAAGCAGGTATAAGAGAGATTCCGAGAGTACATATAGTTTTTTGGGGTGATATTCTCTTATATTTTGCAAATTTTCGGTTATACTAATTCTATCAATAATTCAGGAGGCCACTCTATGAAAGCATCCAATAAAAATAAAAGCATTCGTACCACCCCAAGAGGCGCATGGGAAAGCGGTGTTATCAATAATCAAAAAAAACCTTCCCAAAAGCAGCATCTCAATGATATCACCACTGACAGTCAAGGAAACGGATATCCTATCACTAGGAAAAATCGGGACGATTAGAATCGTCCTGGTTCCATATCTTTTCTTATCACATTCCCGAATTTTGCTACAGGTTTTTGTTCCGCAGATAAGCTATCAGATCCATTCAAAAATATTACATCCAGAGAATAAGAAACTGAATGAGATGCAAAAATAAACTGCTGCAATAAGCATGAAAGAACAACAACGAAATATTTATTCTTCTTCCTCCCAGTCTGTCCCATGTGCCCTCTTATCTTTTGTATTTAAGCAAATGCAGTTCGTATTTTATTTGATCACCATCGGATTGTCAATGAATAATAGCAGAAAATCTATGGATAAGATTGACTTCGCTTAATGCATTAGTTAAAATAATCAGAAAGCTTACTCTTTCATATAATATTCACCCGTCAAATATCGATGAAATCTTAACCTTACTAGAGGTGTTCTTCATGGCTATACAACCTAGTGTATTGACATGGCTGTACCAAAAATAAACCAACACATAAAGGAACATTGATGATGGCAAATAACATACATTACTTATATAATGCCCAAACAGGCATTGAGATGATTTTCTGCAAGCACTCAACCATATCTTATCCTCTGCACAACCATGTTTCTGTGCTGACAATCGGCATAATACTGGATGGTTCTGTTCTCCTCAACACAAATCAAGAGACAAAAATTTATACACAAAATGAAACATTTGCCATATTGCCATATGTACCACATAGCATTTTGGCAAATAACAGTTACACTCTGCTCAGCCTGTGTATTGATAAAAGCTTGATAAATAATGTTGATATTATGGTTATACAGAACAATATTGCACTTCTTTTGGCGCAGGCTCTGAATATAGAAGAAATCAAACCATACCAAATATTGTTAATATTAAAACGCCTAAATGAAAGCACTGATATTTTCCACTGTAATTTTAAAAAACATATCTCCCACATTGACGATTTGAAAAAGCAGTTGGAATTATATCCAGAACGCAAACTCACTGTCGAGGAAATGGCACAAAACACTTTCACCAGCAAATACCACTTTATCAGAAGTTTTAAGACAGAGGTAGGACTTACGCCGCACCAGTTCCAAATTCAGAACCGTATTCGTAAGGCACAGCGCCTACTACACAAAACTGATACAATAACTGAAGTAGCTTTGACCACGGGTTTCTGCGATCAAAGCCACTTCATAAAGCAATTTAAAAAATATGTAGGCTTATCACCTTACACTTATAAATCCTCCTCTAGAATTATTCAAAAGGATGCCTCTCTGCCATTCCACAATACTAAGAAAATATAGCCAGCGATTTACTAGCAAAGAGCTGGCATAAACTTTGCAAACAGACAAAGCCCGTCATTCCCTGCTATCACTTCGTGCGGTACACCCAAAGGAAATATGGATATGATACCCGCTTCATAGGGCAATTTGACACCATCATTTATGCATACACCTGTACCAGAGATTACTTCATGCGTTTCCAGTTGTTTTTCATGGATATGGTTGTCAATCTTCTGATTGGGAGCTATCCTTACAAGGTGGAAACTAAACTCTCCGTCTGTATGTTCCGATGTGATAATAGCTTTTAACTCCACGCCCTCAAAAGTGGGATGTTTCGACCAGGGAATAGCATCAAATTCAACTGTGACATCTGGTAATAGCAGCTTTCCTCCTTCATTGAATTTTTCGAATAGATTTTTATCATCCATCTCCAACACTTCCTTTCCATTTTTCGGCAATGTCTTTGCCTGCCTATATCATATCAATAGGCTTATGATTTGAATTGTAAAAAATTGCGGAATACAAATTAAAGCCAATGACTTATGATTTCAAAATATCCCACAAATCTAGCACCGAAACACAATGCTAGAAATTGCCGCTGTTCCTCGGACAAAAACCGATCATGGATTGCATTTATCAAACGCTTGAAAGAATCTGGTATGTCGATTGGAGAATGAAAACGCGACGCCAAATTGAGGGCAGAAGGCAAACTTATCCTTACTGAAAAAATGAAAATGCTGACAGCACATCTTTTTTGTTCTCTAGTGTATTGACCGCCTAATATTTAGACTAATTACGCAGAATGAATTTTCATT
>CAJTVT010000065.1 GCA_910580015.1 uncultured Lachnospiraceae bacterium | reverse complement strand
TTGTGCACATCTGACAAAAAATCTTCTCGCAAAATCAGGCACAAAGAGAATCCGACAGTACATAAAGTTCAAAAGGAGAGATCTTCTTTTCTGTTCGGGATAAAATCAGAGCCTTAAAAAATTTAGTGGATTTTTACCAGTTATTAGTATATAATAAGACTCATAAAATGACCCATCAAGAGTGAAGATAGAGGAATAAATTTTCAGATACATTCTGAAATGAAGGAGATTAGGATATATGGAAAATTATAAGAAAGAATTTATAGAATTCATGGTAGACTGCCAGGTACTGAAATTTGGCGAATTTGTGTTAAAAAGTGGTAGAAAATCTCCATTTTTTATGAATGCAGGGGCCTATGTGACAGGAGCGCAGCTTACGAAGCTTGGAGAGTATTATGCCAAGGCGATTCATCAACACTATGGCGATGATTTTGACGTGCTGTTTGGTCCAGCATATAAGGGGATTCCTCTGAGCGTTGCCACAACGATGGCGTACAGCAAATTATATGGAAAAGAGATACGCTATTGTTCCAATCGAAAGGAACTGAAAGATCATGGAGATGCCGGAATCCTTTTGGGCAGTAAGCTGAAGGATGGCGATAAGGTAGTGATTATTGAGGATGTAACCACCTCTGGTAAATCAATGGAAGAGACAGTGCCCATTATCCGCGCGCAGGCAGATATTCAGATCAAGGGACTGATGGTGTCTTTGAACCGCATGGAACGAGGGAAAGGCGAGAAGAGTGCGCTGGATGAGATTAAGGAGCTGTACGGATTTGATGCAAATGCGATTGTCACAATGGCAGATGTGGTGGAATATTTGTATAATCAGCCATATAAAGGAAATATATATATTAATGATGATATGAAAGCAGCAATTGACAATTATTACGCCCAGTATGGAGTGAAATAGGAGCACAATATGAATGAAAAAACGTACAAGACTATGACAACAGTAGGAGCTGGAAATATCGCCATTGGTATTGTTATGCTGGTGACAGGTATTACATGTGGGGTTCTTGCAATCGTAAATGGTGCCAAAATGTTGAAGAGAAAATCAGAAATTATATTTTAAGGGTTGGAAAATTGAAAAAGGATTACAGAAAAATACTCCGGATATGCAGTAAAGTCATGTTCGGAGTCTATATTATTTGCCTGACATATTTTCTGTTTTTTGCAGAAAGCACTGGGCGTACTTTTGAGGGAAGAACTTATCATTATAATCTGGAATTGTTTAAAGAAATTGGACGTTTTATTAAATATCGCCATGTCCTGGGAACAAAGGCGGTATTATTGAATCTGGTAGGGAATATTGTCGCATTTTTTCCCTTTGGTTTTTTTATGCCGATATTGCATCCAAAATGCAGATCTTTTCTGTATACGGTGTTTTTCAGCTTTGAATTTAGTCTGATTGTGGAGACAATTCAGCTAATATCCAAGGTGGGAAGTTTTGATGTGGATGATCTTTTACTCAATACCATTGGAGGAGCACTGGGATGTTTGATTTTCTTGTGGATGAATCGGATAAGGAGAACATATGAGACGAAAAAAGAGAAATGTGTATAAGTTTGCACATAAAAAGCATTCAAAATTGGGGAAAGTGTCATTTGCACTTGCCCTTTTGTCCCTTTTGTCGGAAATTGGGATGATTATGTTATCCATACAGAAAGAAGGAAATGCAAATGTGTATGTGGGCAGCGCTGGACTTTTGGCATTGATTCTCACAGCAATGTCTTTTATCATGGGGCTTTTTAGCTTTAAGGGAGAAGATTATAAGCTGTTTTCTGTTTTGGGAAGCGTCAGCTCAGGAATCATGTTGGCAGGATGGGTGGCTGTGTATGTTTTGGGATTTTATGTTGTCAGTTGATGTTGATATGACGACAGATTGATTTCAGTGTATCAGAATATAGTATGAGGCGATATTGCTTCGAAAATCAGCAGGTAAAGATACAAAATATATACAAAAATAAAATGAGTATGTGAGGTTGTAATATGAAATATCAGGAATTTTGGCAGCCGTACAGGGAGCATGTACAGGAACGTTTTCCATTGCTGGTGGAACGGCTAGAACAGATGACGACAGAGGAAACTACAATAGATCCCTTTCGGACCTATTTCCAGCATACAGCATTGTTTTTGAGAGATCTGTGCAGTCTGGAAGAGGAGATTTGCCAGGGAGCATGGGAAGACAAAAGTCAGAAGGAATGGAAAGAGAAAAACCAGGAGCTGTATCAGGAAATCTTGCCAGAATGTTATGAGACGAGTTATGGGAATCCTGCGTATGCAGCAGGGCAGTTGGGTGAATCGTATGGAAAACTGTTGGGAATGCTGTATGCGGATATTCGTTCTCTGATTCCCTATGCTTTTGAAGGGAGAAATTTTGAGCTTACGATTTTTGGAGAGCTTTTGGTGGAAATCTACAATTGCTTTGAACAGGAAAAAGAGCCAGCGATAGAAGAGATTCGGAACATTCTATACTGGTTTTTTCATGATTATGGGGAAATCTTTACGGAGATTGGCGTATTGTCCCAGAGCAGTCCAGAGCTGGATTTCTATGTAAGGATCATTATGGACAGCGACCTTTCGGATCTGAGATATCTGTACCGTTATGGATTCTATATTACAGAAAATGAGAGAAAAACGGCTGAGTTTTTAAATCGTATGCCAGAGGAAGAGATTCAGGCTATGGCAGATACTTACACCGAAGGTTACCGGATTGGATTTGAGGTCACTGGAAAAGATTTGTCTAAGAAGAAATACGTAGGGATTCGTTATCCAGTGGGATTTGAGCGTATGATGCGCGCGGCTGTGAAGAATTTTCAAAAAATGGGATTGCAGCCAGTCGTGTCCAGAGTGGGCGAACTTTCATTTTCTGGAAGAAAAACTGGTAGCCGTTCCGTGGAGAGCACCTCGCCCAATCGCCAGTTTGAATATGATCACAAGTCCGATCAAGCGGTTTATCTGGATAAGGCATTGGTGGAACGACGTCTGGAAGCGTTGCAGACGGCCTATGAGAATCGAAAAGAGCAAGCAGCATGGTATGCAGGGCCAGCCGTTGTGGAGACCTTTGGTCAGACAGATTTTGAGCCGAAAAATCAGCCGTTTGCCTGGCAATTCCAGGAAAAGCAGCAAAAATTAAATGTCTATTATGCGAGCCAATCAATGAAGATTACCAACACCTATGTCAAAGGAGAGGAGCGCAGTTATACTATAATCGCCTATCCTATCCCAGAGATTGGAGATAAATTTGAAGAAATTTTTGCAAAGACTGTGGAAATAAATACGCTGGACTATACACAGTATCAGAAGATGCAGCAGAAAATGATTGATGTGCTGGATCAGGGGGAATTTGTTCATATTACTGGAAAGGCTGGGAATACCACAGATTTGACAGTGGCGTTATATCCATTGGAGCATCCAGAAAAGCAAACGATCTTTGAGAATTGTGTGGCAGATGTTAATATTCCCGTGGGGGAGGTATTTACATCTCCAGTTCTCGCAGGAACCAATGGGTGTCTCCATGTAACAAAGGTTTATTTGAATGGATTTCAGTATTTGGATTTGAAGCTTCAATTTACAGATGGTATGATTACCCATTATACTTGTAGGAATTTTGATACAGAAGAGGAAAATCAGGCATTTTTAAAGGAAAATTTGTTGAAGCATCATGATACCCTTCCTCTGGGCGAGTTTGCCATTGGGACCAATACTACAGCCTATCAGATGGGGAAAGAATATGGAATACAAGGAAAACTTCCTATTTTAATTGCAGAGAAGACTGGGCCTCATTTTGCTGTGGGGGACACTTGCTATAGCTGGGCAGAAGATACAGCCGTATTTAATCCAGATGGCAAGGAGATTGTGGCAAGGGAGAATGAAGTTTCCAAACTTCGAAAGACAGATCCACAGAAGGCGTATTTTAACTGCCACACAGACATTACCATTCCCTACGACGAGCTGGACAGGATTACCGTGATAAAACACGATGGAACCAAGGTGGATGTAATACAAGACGGTAAATTTACAGTGCCAGGTACAGAACCGTTGAATCAGCCGTTGCTTGAGACCTTGTAGTTTGTAAATTGACAGGTTTCATTGAAGATAGAATGAAGAAGACACAATTTCTTATCAAAGACAGAATGAAAAAAGATAAAATCTCTTTGAATTTTGGCTGTAATATGCTAAAATGTGTGCGGAAACAAATTTGAAAATAAAATAACGAAATGGACATGCTGTTTGTGCAAAGTAAGCACAACATGGAGAAAAAGGAGAGTACATTATGGCAAAAGTAGGAATTGTTATGGGCAGCGATTCGGACATGCCTGTGATGGCAAAGGCAGCAGATATCTTAGAAGAGCTGGGAATCCCATATGAAATGACGATAATCTCAGCACATCGGGAACCAGATGTGTTTTTTGAATATGCAAAATCAGCAGAAGAAAAGGGCTTTAAGGTAATTATCGCAGGTGCTGGAATGGCGGCCCATCTTCCGGGCATGTGCGCAGCGATCTTTCCCATGCCAGTTATTGGAATTCCCATGCATACCACATCTCTAGGAGGCAGAGATTCTTTGTATTCTATTGTACAAATGCCTTCTGGGATTCCAGTTGCCACGGTAGCAATCAACGGCGGAGCCAATGCAGGTCTTTTGGCGGCAAAGATTCTTGCCACTTCTGATGATGCAGTGCTCACAAAACTGAAGGAGTATTCTGAGAAGTTGAAGGAGCAGGTGAAGGCCAAAGATGCCAGATTGCAGGAAGTTGGATATAAAAATTACTAAAAATTCGGTATCTGCAAGGACGCACATTAAAAAGATATAGCTGGCGCAGAGTGGCCGCGCTTAGCAGTTGAGAAACATGGATCACCAACAAGATATGTATCATTTTCATACAAAAACAGGAGGAAAAATAATGGATTACAAAAATGCAGGTGTTGACATTGAAGCAGGATATCAATCAGTGGAGCTCATCAAAAAACATGTACAGCAGACCATGAGGCCGGAAGTATTGACCAATCTGGGAGGGTTTTCAGGTGCATTTTCCATGGAGAAATTTAAAGATATGGAGAAACCCACACTGGTATCTGGTACAGACGGAGTGGGAACTAAGCTGAAGCTTGCCTTTTTACTGGACAAACATAATACCATCGGAATTGACTGTGTGGCGATGTGTGTCAATGATATTGCCTGTGCGGGCGGAGAGCCGTTATTTTTCCTGGATTATATTGCCTGCGGAAAGAATTTTCCAGAGAAGATCGCTGAGATAGTAAGCGGGGTGTCAGAAGGATGTATCCAGAGTAATGCTGCGTTGATTGGTGGAGAGACAGCCGAAATGCCAGGATTTTATCCAGAGGATGAATATGATTTGGCTGGATTTGCAGTGGGCGTGGTAGACGAAAAGGACATTATCACAGGTGCAGACCTGAAAGCAGGAGATGTGCTGATTGGCATGGCAAGTTCAGGCGTTCATTCGAATGGGTTCTCACTGGTACGTAAGGTCTTTTCGATGGATCAGCAGACATTAAATACATATCATGAAGAATTGGGTAAAACTTTGGGAGAAGCTTTGCTTGAACCTACCAAGATCTATGTAAAAGCGCTGCGTTCCATCAAGGAGGCAGGAGTGCGTGTAAAAGGCTGTAGTCATATTACTGGGGGCGGATTCTATGAAAATATACCAAGAATGCTGCCAGAAGGAAAACATGCAGTGGTAGAGAAGAACAGTTATGAAGTGCCTGCAATTTTTGGCATGATAGCTAGAGAAGGCCAGGTAGAAGAAAAGGCCATGTATAATACGTACAATATGGGAATTGGAATGGTACTGGCTGTGGATCCGGAAGATGTAGAAAAAGCCATGGAAGCGATTCAAGCAGCAGGCGAGACACCCTATGTGATTGGCAGAGTACAGGATGGAGAAAAGGGAGTGACCGTATGTTAAATATGATTGTCTGTGTGTCTGGCGGCGGAACCAACCTACAGGCAATACTGGATGCTCTTGACAATGGGACAATAACGAATGCCAGAATCCAGGCGGTGATCAGCAATAACGCTGGGGCATATGCACTTAAGCGGGCAGAGGAACATGGGATTCCTGGTGTCTGTATTTCTCCAAAACAGTTCAAGGATCGTGACAGCTTCAACCAGGCGTTTTTGGATCAAGTAAACAGTTTTCACCCAGATTTGATTGTGCTTGCAGGATTTCTTGTGGTACTTCCAAAACAGATGATTGAAGAGTATCGGAATCGAATTATCAATGTCCATCCATCTCTGATCCCCTCTTTTTGTGGAACAGGATTTTACGGTCTGAAGGTCCATGAGGGGGCATTGGAACGCGGTGTTAAGGTGACTGGGGCGACAGTGCATTTTGTGGATGAAGGGACAGATACTGGCCCCATTCTTTTGCAACAGCCTGTGATGGTGGAAACAGGAGATACGCCCAAGGAGCTGCAACAGCGTGTGATGGAACAGGCAGAGTGGAAGATTTTGCCTCAGGCGATTGATCTGATTGCCAATGACAAGGTGAAGGTTGTGGATGGAAAAGCGATTGTTATGGGCGAATAAGAAATGGATGCAGGAGAACAAAAGCCTGTGAAGAAAAGGAGAATAAGATGAAAGTATTGATTGTAGGAAGCGGCGGCCGTGAACATGCTATTGCTGTGAGCGCTGCAAAGAGCCCAAAAGTGGAGAAGATCTACTGTGCTCCTGGAAATGCGGGCATTGGCCAGATTGCAGAATGTGTGCCCATTGGAGCGATGGAATTTGACAAGTTGGTGTCCTTTGCAAAAGAAAAGGAGATCGACTTTACCATTATTGGCATGGATGACCCACTGGTTGGCGGTGTGGTGGACGCTTTTGAAGCAGAAGGATTAAAAGTGTTTGGTCCCAGGAAAAACGCTGCAATCTTGGAAGGTAGCAAGGCATTTTCCAAGGATCTTATGAAAAAATACAACATTCCGACGGCAGCTTATGAGACATTTGATGATCCAAAAGAAGCACTTGCTTACCTGGAGACGGCGAAAATGCCCATTGTGCTCAAAGCAGATGGTCTTGCGCTGGGGAAAGGTGTGTTGATTTGTCAAAATCTGGAGGAGGCAAAGGCCGGGGTCAAAGAGATTATGGAGGACAAGAAGTTTGGTTCCGCTGGAAACCACATGGTGGTGGAGGAATTTATGACTGGACGTGAGGTGTCAGTGTTGTCCTTTGTAGACGGAAAAACGATTCGGATTATGTCCTCCGCTCAGGATCACAAGCGTGCCAAAGATGGAGACCAGGGCTTAAATACTGGAGGAATGGGCACCTTCTCGCCTAGTCCTTTCTATACACAGGAGGTTGACGAGTTCTGCACAAAGTATATATACCAGGCAACGGTGGATGCCATGGCAGCAGAGGGACGTCCTTTTGTAGGCATTATTTTCTTTGGATTGATGTTGACAGAAGATGGGCCGAAGGTGTTGGAATATAATGCCCGTTTTGGAGATCCAGAGGCACAGGTGGTATTGCCTCGTATGAAAAATGACATGATAGAAGTGATGGAGGCTTGCACAGAGGGCCAGTTGGATAAGATCGACTTGCAGTTTGAGGATAACGCGGCGGTCTGCGTGGTGCTTGCCTCCGACGGTTATCCCGTGTCCTATGAGAAGGGCTTTGAAATTAAGGGTATGGAGAGATTTGATTCCGAAGAGGGGTATTATTGTTTCCATGCAGGCACAGCCTTAAAGGATGGAAAAATCGTTACCAATGGCGGGCGTGTCCTTGGTATCACAGCAAAGGGAACAGATTTGAAAGAAGCGCGTGCCAATGCTTATCAGGCAACCGAGTGGGTGAAATTTGACAATAAATATATGCGTCATGATATCGGAAAAGCCATTGATGAGGCATAGTCTAGTGTATTGACCGCCTAATATTTAGACTAATTACGCAGAATGAATTTTCATTC
>CAJTVT010000064.1 GCA_910580015.1 uncultured Lachnospiraceae bacterium | reverse complement strand
GCAGTCGCCAAATGTCTGCTGGCAGCCACTTGGCTCGTTGCTCGCGGGAATAAAACCCTTATTTTTCATAAATATATCCTTGTGCTTTCAGCAGTTCTGCGCACAGTATAGCGCCACCAGCCGCTCCACGAACAGTATTATGAGAAAGTCCAATAAATTTCCAATCGTATACCGTATCTTCCCTGAGACGCCCTACACTGACGCCCATACCATTCTCATAGTCTACATCCATAGTTACCTGTGGACGATTATCTTCCTCCAAATATTGGATAAATTGCTTTGGTGCACTGGGCAACGCAAATTCCTGGGGCAGCCCGCTAAATTCTTTTAATTTCTGAATTAACTGTTCCTTGGTGGGCTTTTTCTTAAATTTCACAAACACTGCCGCTGTATGTCCATTCAGAACTGGGACACGGATGCACTGGCAGGTAATCACAGGTGCAGATGCTGGAACGATCACACCATTTTCTATTTCTCCCCAGATCCGAAGCGGCTCTTTTTCCGATTTTTCTTCCTCTCCACCGATATAAGGAATGACATTTCCCATCATTTCTGGCCAATCCTGGAAAGTCTTTCCTGCACCAGAGATTGCTTGATATGTGGTTGCAACTACTTCATACGGCTCAAATTCCATCCAAGCTGTCAAAACGGGGGCATAAGATTGAATCGAACAATTGGGTTTTACTGCCACAAATCCTCTCTCGGTTCCCAAACGCTGCTTTTGAAACTCAATGACCTCCATATGCTCTGCATTGATCTCTGGGATAACCATAGGCACGTCTGGCGTCCAGCGGTGGGCACTGTTATTCGATACCACAGGCGTCTCCGTCTTTGCGTAGGCTTCCTCGATATTTTTGATTTCTTCTTTCGTCATATCCACAGCGCTGAACACAAAATCTACTTTGGAGGCTACCGCTTCCACCTCATTTACGTTCATCACCACAATATTTTTTACAGCCTCCGGCATTGGGGTATCCATCTTCCAACGGCCTCCCACAGCTTCCTCATATTTTTTGCCTGCAGAACGTGGGCTTGCTGCGATGGCCGTCACCTCAAACCATGGATGATTCTCCAACAATGCGATAAAGCGCTGGCCAACCATCCCCGTTCCACCAAGAATTCCTACTCTCAATTTCTGACTCATTTCTAATCTCCTTGCCTCCCCGCCAATTGGCTGGAAGTTTTTTCCTTTCTTGTCCGCTCTAGGCGTACATCTGTCTTCTCGTTAGATATCCTAATATATTTTTACAAAAAATGCAACCCCAAATTTTGTAGAAATTTAACAGAACATCCATCTTCGTTCTGTGGAACATACATAAAAATGTCACTTAACCTCCGATTCCATCAACGCATGTTCCCAATCGACCAGTTCCTTCTTCCAGTCTTTTGACAAATATGCTTTTTCCAGTTCAATCACTTTCTTCATCGCTTCCGTTCCAGGCGCACCCAGCGTCAAACGTTTTTCCACACAAGTTTTCATGGAGACTGACTCAAAAATATCTTCCTCGAATACTGGACTGATGGCTTTTAGTTCCTCCAAAGACATGTCGTCAATGGCTATCCCACGCTCCACGCAGTACAAGACAATTTGTCCCACAATCCCATGGGCATCACGAAATGGCACGCCATGATTGACCAGATAATCCGCCGCATCGGTGGCATTGGTAAAACCATTTTTTGCACTGGCTTCCATTCTCTGTTTCTGGAATTTCATCGTAGACAACATTCCCGTAAACAGAGCCAAACATCCCTTAACGGTGTCCATAGCATCAAATGCCAGCTCTTTATCTTCCTGCATATCCTTGTTGTATGCAAGGGGAAGCCCTTTCATCGTGGTAAGTAGTGATATCAGTGCTCCATACACACGCCCCGTTTTCCCTCGGACGAGCTCCGCAATATCTGGATTTTTCTTCTGCGGCATAATACTGCTGCCTGTACTGTAAGCATCGTCGATCTCCACAAACTGATATTCATTGCTGTTCCAGATAATGACCTCCTCCGAAAAACGACTCAAATGCATCATCACTGTGGAAAGCGCTGACAAATATTCAATCAAGTAATCCCGATCCGACACCCCATCCATACTGTTCAAGGAAGGCCCTGCAAAACCAAGAAGTTCCGCTGTATAGTAGCGATCCAGATCGTATGTGGTGCCTGCCAAAGCCCCAGAACCCAGCGGACAGTAATTCATCCTTTGATAAATGTCCGCAAGCCGCAGACGGTCACGCTTAAACATTTCAAAATAAGCTCCCATATGATGTGCCAGAGTCACAGGTTGTGCTTTCTGCAAATGTGTAAAACCTGGCATATAGGTATCTGTATGGTGTTCCATAATTATTAAAATTTCTTTTAATATTTCTTCCAACAATTGGTCTGTCTCCAGAATTTCCTTTCTCGTATACAGACGCATATCCAGCGCAACCTGATCGTTACGACTTCTCCCAGTATGCAATTTCTTTCCGGTATCTCCAAGACGTTCAATCAGCACTGCTTCCACAAAACTGTGAATATCCTCATATTCATGAGAAATTTCTAAAGTTCCCTCTTCTACCTCCTGCAAGATCTCTTTGATAGCCGCCACCAGGTCTGTTGTCTCCTGTTGTGTCAGAATGCCCTGTTTTCCCAGCATTTTTACATGGGCAATGCTGCCCTCCATGTCCTGTCTGTAAAATTTCTTATCAAATGATATGGACGCATTAAATTGATACACCAACTGATCGGTCTCTTTGGTAAAACGTCCTCCCCATAATTGTGCCATATGTTCCTCCTTCATTTTATCAGCAGCCTGTTCCTTGTTCTAGGTGGATATCCTGCTGCTCCTTGTTGTAAACTGCCTGTTCTCTTTCTCGCTTAGAATACACACATCCACAGTAATCTTGCCGATACATGCCATATTCCTTCGAAAGCTCCACAGAACGCTTGTAACCATTTTTTTTCTTAAAATCTGAGTTGAGATACGATATTCCATATTCTTTGGCTAGTTTTTCACCAATCTCATTCAACTTGTCTACATTCTTTAGAGGGCTAATGGACAGTGTGGTGGTAAAATAATCCTGTCCTAGCTTTTTTCCATATTCTGCCGCCTCTCTGAGACGCAATTCATAACAACGAAAGCACCGTTCTCCGCCCTCTTTCACATCCTCCAATCCTTTCGCAACTTGATAAAAACGCTCCTGTTCAAAACTTCCTTCCACAAATGTGATCGGGTAAAATGCTTGCTCTGCCTTGCTCTTTTCTACTGCCATTGCTTCTGAAAATTGTTGGATAAATTGTTGTTGTTCTTTTGCCCGCTTATCATACTCCTCTGGTGGATAGATATTGGGATTATAGTAGAGAACTGTAATCTGAAAATACCTGGACAGATATTCCAATACATAACTGCTACATGGTGCACAGCAGCTATGCAGTAAAAGTTTTGGTACTGTTTTCTGTCGTTGATGATGTTCTATGGTCTGCTCCAATTCTTTTTGAAAATTTCTTTTATTCATATCATCCCCCTACCTGCGGAATGCATATAAAGTTTCTTCCTTCATTTCATATGGATAGTTCTTTAATTTGGACTGATTTTCCAAAATAGATTTTACATCTTCCTGCCACAACTTGTCTGATATCTCCACTGTTCCAAGAAGCTCATCTAGATATTCCGTGAAAGCTTCCAAAGATTCAAATCCCATCTGTTCTAACACAAACTGCACCTCTTCTTTCCCCTGATAATGGGACAAAAATCCTGGCAAAAATATTCCAACTGCCTTGCCGTGGGGCACATGCATCTCATAGGTGACTGGATAGCTTAATCCATGGGGAATCGATGTCCCAGTGTGAGTGATCGCCATGCCTGCTATAGCTGCAAGCTGCATCAACTTTTCAAACACCTGATCAGAAAGCGTCAGAACAGGCTCTTTCCCAAGACGTCTGCATTGGATCAATTCCTCGCGGATCTGTGCAAACAGCGAAAGTCCCTTTTCAGAATACATGCGATTATAGGAATTGGCGTTGGTGTTGAGATAACTCTCAATCACATGAGAAAGCGCATCCACTGCCGTATAAATCAGGGTATTGAGACTTGCCGTTTTCAGATAACGACTGTCAATCAACGCAAGATTCGGATATATCTTGTGGCTGATACTCTTTTTGGTCTTGCTAGAATGTATGGTCAATATGGCGTAAGGCGTTACCTCAGAGCCTGTCCCTGCCGTCGTTGGGATCTCTGCCACTGGAAGCGCCGGAAGAACTCTGTTCTCATATAAAACCTTTTCTTCCTCTATAGGATTTGCAATCAACAACGCAATCGCCTTTGCCGCATCCATAGGAGAACCACCGCCAACCCCAACAACAAAATCCACCTGTTCCTTAATCCCAACTTCCTTTGCCTCAAGAACTGTTTCAATAGAAGGATTTTCTTCAATCTTGTCAAATACCACATAGGGAACCTGTTCTTCCTGAAATGCCTTTTGCACATCTTCCAATGAACCATTTGCCCTAGAAGAATTCTTTCCTGTAACAACCAGCGCTTTTTTCCCCAACGATGCCAGTTCTTTCCGGTGATTCATGACACAGCCACTTTCACTGTATACGTTAGTTGGCATATAAATTTGCATAACTTTTCTCCATTTCTTCTATATTTTTATATTTTCATGCTTTTCTCTTTTCTTACTCTGCATGAAACAGCCCCATTTTACAATTTCTCGCAAAATGGGACTGTATTTTTCCTACCTCACTGTCTTGACTGGAACTTATTCCCTCTGTAATCTTCCTCTACAAATTCCATCCCGCTTTTGTACCCATTTTTCCTACACTCACAAACTCAGGGAAATGCTTACCTGCCAGTATAAAGGTTTTCAGGCAAGAGTGCAACCCCCAGGCTGCACTACTTTTCAAAATGCTGATAATCTTTGACGCTATTCCAGCTTCCTCCCCAAGTAAATCCATGTTCTGTAAATAAACGATAACATAAATCATTTTCGTCAATCTTATACGGAAAATCCTGGGTACGGTCTGCATAATCTGTGGCATTTGCAGGACTAATTCGCATCTGTCCATCATCGTATGTTTTCACATAAGGATTATATCTCGGATTAATATCTATGGCAATCCCCATGCTATGGTTAGACAAACGGTTGCTGCCTGCAATCTGACGATAATTAAAAGCAGAGGTATTGTTGTCACTCATAGACTGTTCATCGTCCCCGCCATATTCATCCACCAATACCATCCGCTCAATCGGATATTTATTTTTATATAATTCTGACATAATTTCTAAAATATCGTTTGCAATCGACTGATTTACCAACAGTTCTCCAATATGTACCCTGCCATCAAACCCGTAATGCAGCACTCTCACATATCTAAGCTCTTCCAAAGAGATCGTCTCATTTTCCTGGTAAGAGATACCAGAAATCCGCTCAGATACCTCTTCTGAAACCTCTTGACTGTAAAATAAACGGTCTTCCATCTCTGCTTCAATTTGGGAACTATCCAAAACGCTCCCCGCCTCCATCGCTTCTATTTCCGAAAAACCGAATACTGGAACTGCTTCTTCTGGCTTTACAAAAGAATCCTTCTCTACTATGGGACTTTGAGCTGCAAAAGAGTCTGAAAACAAAATCTCAGGCATGTTTAACTCTATTCTTTCCTGCTGATGAAATCTTTCTTCTCCCTCTTTGGAATACTGGAACCATTGCCAGGCCAGCGCTGCCAACAGAACACACGATATAGAAATGAATCTTGTTTTTATTTTAAATTTTCTTTTCATTTTCTCTCCTAGAACAAAATCTTTCTAGTGTATTGACCGCCTAACATTTAGACTAATTACGAAGAATGAATTTTCATTCTGCAAGGCAGATTTTTGCCGGCGTAGCGGTGGCTACAGCTAGAAAATCTAACGCAGCAGATGGAAATTCAGGCAAGTAATTGGTCTGATTGTCAGGTGGTCAGTACACTAGATTTCCTATATGATTTAAATTTTATCATTACTATTTTAGAATAAATCAATATATATAATATTGAATTTTTATTTATTATTACTCTGTCATACTTTTCAATTATACCACATTGAACCTAGCATATGCAGAGATTTTTCCCTAGCTCTGAAAATTGATAAACACATTTTTCGCTCATACGTTTGTTCATACATTAATTCTTCCATTTTGACTCAAAGAAGGCAATTCTACCACAAAACTTCATGATTGTTTTTTCTTACAGAATCCATTATACTGATAAGAACATTATGCATTCTGACCAAGAAGGAGGTTCTTAATGAGAAAGCATATAGCTATTGGTATTCAAGATTTTGGTGATTTGATCCAAAAGGATTGTTTCTATATTGATAAAACGGATTTCATCCGAGAATGGTGGGAATGTAACGATAGTGTCACTCTTATTGCCAGACCAAGACGGTTTGGAAAAACGCTGAATATGAGTATGGTGGAACAATATTTTTCCATTCAGTATGCAGATAAAGGAAACGTATTTGAGGGCCTTTCTATCTGGAACCAGGAAAAATATCGTTCTCTGCAAGGCACCTGGCCTGTTATTAGTCTCTCCTTTGCAACTGTAAAAGAAAATACTTATGAGAAAACACGGTACAGAATCTGTCGGATTTTGATGGACCTTTATATGAAAAACCGTTTCCTTTTGGATGGAGATTTGCTAGCTCCTGGTGAAAAAGCTTATTTTAACCGCATATCAGAAATTATGCGGGAAGAGGACGCTGTCATGGCCCTACATTATCTATCCGATTTTTTAAGCAGATATTATCATAAAAAAATTATCATTCTTTTGGACGAGTACGACACTCCCATGCAGGAGGCTTATATCAATGGTTACTGGGAAGAACTAGCATCTTTTATTCAGACTTTTTTTAACTCTACTTTTAAAACAAATCCCTGGCTAGAACGTGCAATCATGACCGGTGTCACCCGTGTTAGCAAAGAATCCATTTTCTCGGACCTAAATAACCTTAAAGTGATAACCACCTCTTCCCTGGAATATGCTACTGCTTTCGGCTTTACAGAAGAAGAGGTATTTACTGCGTTAGAAGAACATGGATTTGAATCTCAAAAAGACGCTGTCAAATTTTGGTATAATGGTTTCACCTTTGGAAATTGCCCTGATATCTATAATCCCTGGTCCATTTTAAATTTTCTAGATACAGGTAGACTTGGCGCATACTGGACAAATACCAGTTCCAACAGTCTGATAAGCAAACTTATTCGTGAAGGCTCTCCTGAAATTAAGGTATCTTTTGAAAAACTGTTACAGGGACAACAGATAATATGTTGTATTGATGAACAAGTTGTATATAGCCAGTTGGACGGCAGTGAAGATGCTGTGTTTAGCCTCCTGTTAGCAAGTGGATATTTAAAGATCCAGGATTATAAGGCATTTGAAGCTCTCACTAAATATGAAACTCCCTGTTATCAACTTACCTTTACAAATCACGAGGTAGAGCGTATGTTTCGCAATATGTTCTGTGACTGGTTTTCTCCTGTCCGTTCCTATTATAATTATTTTGTTCAGGCACTCCTACATGGAGATAATGAGGCAATGAATAGCTACATGAACCGCGTCACCATGCAAACTTTCCGTTTTTTTGACACTGGGAAAAATAGTACAGAACCAGAACGTTTCTACCATGGCTTTGTGCTGGGACTGATCGCGGACCTACAGGGAAGGTTTGAGATTCGCTCCAACCGAGAAAGCGGATATGGCAGATACGATGTAATTCTTGTACCCAGAGATATCCAAAAGGATGACGCTATTATTTTGGAATTTAAAGTGTGCAACTCTAACAAGAAAAGCAGTTTGGAAAATACTGTGGCAGCAGCTCTAAAACAGATTGAAGACAAAAAATATTCTATGACGCTGATACAAAAAGGGACTCCGGAAAATAGAATCCATAAATATGGTTTTGCTTTCCATGGAAAACAAGTGCTAATCGGATAGGAAACTCCCTATTTTACATTATATTTTTATTTAGTATCTTGTTATTCCTTACCAACACATACCACTTAGCCGCACCGCTAAATTGCACCATCTCTTCCATTCTCACATACAATATCGTAAGCAGTAATAAGGAGAATCAAATGGAAAAATTAATGGAAATCAGCCATGTGGGTTATTCCTATCATACCATGCAGG
>CAJTVT010000063.1:343-8679 GCA_910580015.1 uncultured Lachnospiraceae bacterium | reverse complement strand
CTGCGACCTCTGCGTCCCGAACGCAGCGCTCTACCAAGCTGAGCCACGCATCGTTATCACTATGGCATGATAACACACATTTTTATGCTTGTCAATAGCGTTTGCCTCAATTTGGCGACAATCTGAGGACAAGTGATTTCATCAATTTTTCAATAGAAATCGGGGTAGACAGGGCTTGTGTTTCCCCCGTAATTTGAGGAAAAGGAGGTTGCCCCTCCTTTTTTTCTGTGATATAATGAGCCAAAGCAAAAAATTTATTCAGCGTGCGGCGTATTGCTGCTGTGAATCGTTGATTTATGGCGTAATAAAAAGGTACAAGATGGGGTTGTTTTTGAAAAAGAAAACAGGGACAGAATAGCTGCAGAAAATATAATTCAGAAAGGATTTTTGACTATGTTGCTACTCATTCAAAATGGAACAGTAATTAATCCGGGAGATGGCACAGAAGCGAAAGCAGATGTGTTGGTGGAGGATGGAAAAATTAAAAAAATTGCACCACAACAGAAGGTGAAAGCAGATCGCGTGGTAAATGCAGAAGGTTGTTATGTAATGCCAGGGTTTATTGATCTGCATGTACATTTGCGTGATCCAGGACAAGAACATAAGGAAACTGTGGAAACAGGTTCCCAGGCAGCAGTACGAGGGGGATTTACTACGATCGTTGCCATGCCCAATACAAAACCAGTAGTGGACAATGCAGATGTGGTGAACTATGTCCATAACAAAGCGAAAGATGTAAGACTGGTTCATATTTTACAGGCTGGAGCCATTACAAGAGGACAACGGGGAGAAGAATTGTCCGATATTGAGGCAATGGTGGAGGCTGGAATCCCTGGTATCAGCGAAGACGGCAGAACCGTTATGAATGCCCAGCTTTATAGGGAGGCAATGACTCTTGCCGTGAAATACGACATTCCAGTTTTTGCACATTGTGAAGATGCCAATATGGTAAAGGGCGGCGTGGTAAATGCAGATGGGGCCATGGAGAAGATGAAACTTGCAGGAATTAGCAATGCTGTAGAGGATGTGATTATAGCAAGGGATATTATGCTTGCAAAGGATACAGGAGCAGCCCTACATCTGTGTCACTGTTCTACGAAAGACAGTGTGCGTCTGGTAGAACTGGCCAAACAAGAAGGAATTCGTGTGACGGCTGAGGTATGTCCCCATCATTTCACGCTGACCAGCGAGGACATTCCAGTAGATAATGCCAATTATAAAATGAATCCACCTCTTAGGACAAAAGAAGATGTAGAAGCTCTGAAAGAAGGATTAAAAGCAAATATTATGGATGTGATTGCCACAGACCATGCACCCCATACTGCGATTGAGAAAGGGGTTGGAATCAAAAAAGCACCTTTTGGCATTGTGGGTCTTGAGACAGCGGCAGCATTGACTATGACAGAGCTGGTAGAGCCAGGGTATCTCACCATTATGCAGATGGCAGAAAAGATGAGTTATAATCCAGCAAAGATTTTAGGATTGGATAAAGGTGTGGTGGAAGAAGGAAAACCCGCAGATTTGGTGGTGTTTGATCCCAACAAACAGTATGTGATTGACCCCGCTGAATTTTGTTCCAAAGGAAAGAATACACCCTTTACAGGCAGAGAAGTGAAAGGAATGGTTCTGGCGACCATTGTGGATGGAAAAGTAGTGTATGAAAAGTAAATCAAAGAAAGGTTCATGGAATAATAATGATTAATAAACTGGTACAGAAGATTCAAAATACTCATGCTCCCATTGTTGTAGGTCTTGATCCCATGATGAACTATATACCAGAGCATATCCAAAAGAAGGCATTTGAGGAATATGGGGAGACCCTGGAGGGTGCAGCAGAGGCGATTTGGCAATTTAATAAGGAAATTGTGGACAGCACCTACGAACTGATTCCAGCGGTTAAACCACAGATTGCCATGTATGAACAGTTTGGAATTCCTGGATTACAGGCATTTCAAAAGACGGTGGATTACTGTCATGAGAAAGATTTGGTTGTAATTGGTGATATCAAGCGGGGGGATATTGGATCTACGTCGGCAGCTTATGCAGCAGGACATATTGGAACAGTAAAAGTTGGAACGAAGGTCTATCATCCTTTTGATGAAGATTTTGTGACAGTAAATCCTTATCTTGGAACGGATGGAGTCAAACCTTTTGTGGATGTGTGTAAGGAGGAACAGAAGGGATTGTTTATCCTGGTGAAGACATCCAATCCTTCCAGTGGTGAATTTCAGGACAGGCTTATAGATGGGAAGCCTTTGTATGAGTTGGTTGGTGAGAAAGTGGCCCAGTGGGGTGCAGACTGCATGGGGGACCAATACAGTTATATTGGAGCTGTAGTAGGGGCTACTTATCCAGAGATGGGTAAAGTATTACGTAAAATAATGCCAAAAAGTTATATATTAGTACCTGGTTATGGAGCTCAGGGAGGAAAAGGAGCGGATCTGGTACACTTCTTTGATCAGGATGGATTGGGAGCCATCGTTAATTCTTCCAGGGGAATTATTGCGGCATATAAGCAGGAGGAGTATGCACAATTTGGAGCAGAGCATTTCGGGGAAGCATCCAGAGCGGCTGTGGAAGCGATGGCAAAAGATATTGATCAAGCTCTTCAGGCGGTCAAATAGCGTGGATAGGTAGGAGAAGAATATGGCAGATAAGTATAAGGAACAGGCAGTGATTATCCGACAAGAAGAAATCTCTTATGGAATATACAGTATGTGGGTGCGGACAGATCAGATAACAAAGCTGGCAAAGCCAGGACAATTTCTGTCCGTATACTGCCACGAGGGAAGCAGATTGCTCCCAAGACCCATCAGTATCTGTGAGATTGACAGGGCAGACAGAGCAGTTCGTATCGTGTATCGTGTTGTAGGGAAAGGTACAGAAGAGTTATCCCAGATGCGTACCGGAAGAAGCTTGGATATTGTGGGTCCTCTTGGAAATGGATTTCCCATCAAAGAAAAGAAAGCATTTCTTATTGGAGGAGGCATAGGAATTCCGCCGCTGCTTGAACTTGCCAAAGAATTGAATTGTGAAAGACAGATCATATTGGGTTATCGGGATTCCTTATTTTTGAAGGAAGAATTTAAGAAATATGGAACTGTCTATGTGGCGACAGAAGATGGAAGTTACGGCACAGAAGGGAATGTGCTGGATGCGATAAAACAAAATGGATTGGATGCGGAGATTATTTATGCTTGTGGTCCTATGCCAATGCTTCGAGCAGTGAAAGCATATGCGAGAGAGAAGCAGATGGAATGTTGGGTATCTCTGGAAGAACGGATGGCATGTGGAATTGGTGCCTGTCTGGGTTGTGTTTGCAGATCTAAGGAGAGAGACAGCCATACCAATGTAAACAATAAACGGATCTGTAAAGAAGGACCCGTATTTCGTGCGGAGGAGGTGGATTTCTGATGAACACAAAAGTAACGCTTGCAGGATTGACCCTGAAAAACCCAGTGATGACAGCATCAGGAACTTTTGGCTCAGGCGCCGAGTTCTGCGAGTTTGTAGATTTGAATAAACTGGGGGCTGTGGTTACTAAGGGGGTGGCCAATGTACCCTGGGAGGGAAATCCTACCCCAAGGATTGCAGAGACTTATGGCGGTATGTTGAATGCGGTGGGGCTTCAAAATCCGGGGATTGATGTGTTTGTGGAACGGGATATTCCATTTCTGACGAAATATGATACTAGAATTATTGTAAATGTGTGCGGAAGGACCACAGAAGATTATTGTGAAGTGGTTCGTCGTTTGGCCACCCAGCCAGTGGATATGCTTGAGATCAATATCTCATGTCCTAATGTGGAACAGGGGGGCATCGCCTTTGGTCAGAATCCAAAATCGGTGGAAGCGATCACAAAGGAAGTGAAGAAATATGCCAAACAGCCGATTATCATGAAGCTGAGTCCAAATGTCACGGATATTACGGAGATGGCAAAGGCAGCAGAAGCAGGGGGAGCCGATGCACTTTCTCTGATCAATACGATTACAGGAATGAAAATTGATATTCATAGCAGGAAGTTTGCCCTTGCCAATAAGACAGGCGGTTTATCTGGTCCAGCAATTCATCCTGTGGCAGTCAGGATGGTTTATCAGGCGGCTCAAGCAGTAGATATACCGATCATTGGAATGGGTGGTATTATGACAGCAGAAGATGCGATTGAAATGATACTTGCCGGAGCTACTGCGATTTCCGTAGGAACAGCAAACTTCCGCAATCCGGCAGTGACAATGGAGATCGTTCATGGAATACGGGAATATATGGAGCAGTACGGTGTTGAGGACATCTGTGAGTTGATTGGCGCCGTAGAGTAATACAGAAAGTAAGAACAGAATTATGTAACAGGGCAGGGCAGCAGTTCTATTTGGATGCTGTCCTGTTTTAAATGATAGGAAAATAAGATTTACATCATTTTCAGTTGTTGGGAGAATGATCGTATGATGTTTCAGATATTGTCAGATGAAGGGAAGCTATAAGTATATGAAAGCCACAGACACACTAAAGAAATATTTTGGGTATGATGCATTTCGAAATGGGCAGGAAGAGATTATTCATTCTATTTTGTCAGAGAGAGATGCACTGGCTGTGATGCCTACAGGTGCAGGGAAATCCATATGTTATCAGGTACCAGCTCTGATGCTTTCGGGCATTACGCTTGTGATATCACCACTGATTTCTCTTATGCAGGATCAGGTAAAATCCTTAAATGAAGCGGGAATCCACGCAGCATTTATCAATTCGTCATTGACAGAATCGCAGATTTCAAAAGCGCTGAGTCTGGCCTTAAAAGGGATCTATAAAATAATTTACGTAGCCCCTGAGAGGTTGGAAAGTTCCGGATTTATGAATTTTGCCTTAAATGGACAGATTTCTATGGTTACTGTTGATGAGGCGCATTGTATTTCCCAGTGGGGACAGGATTTCAGGCCAAGTTATCTAAAGATTGTCGATTTTATTGAATGTTTGCCCAAGCGACCCATTGTAAGTGCATTTACGGCAACAGCGACAGAAGAAGTGAAAACAGATATTGAATGTATCTTAAAATTAAATCAACCTAAGATTGTAGTAACAGGATTTGACAGGGAGAATTTATATTACAGTGTGGAGCATGTTTCTGGAAAGCGCAAGGATGATTTTGTGATAAACTATATTGAGAAGCATCCTCAGGAGAGTGGAATTGTATACTGTTCCACACGAAAAAATGCAGATGCTTTGTATGAAAAATTGCGACAACGTAAAGTTTCCGTGGCCAGTTATCATGCTGGAATGGATAATGAAACACGTAAAAGAAATCAGGATGATTTTATTTATGACAGGATTCAGGTGATGGTGGCAACCAATGCATTTGGCATGGGAATTGATAAGTCAAATGTGCGATTTGTCATTCACTATAATATGCCGCAAAGCATGGAGAATTACTATCAAGAAGCAGGACGTGCAGGGCGCGACGGCGAAAACTCACAATGTATTTTGCTGTTTTCAGCGCAAGATATTATGATCAATAAGTTTCTTTTGGAAAAGAAAGAATTTGATGGGGTGGACATACAAGACATCGAATTGATCAAACAAAGAGATGCGCAAAGACTGCACGCGATGGAAGGGTATTGTAAAATGACATCCTGCCTTAGAAATTATATTCTCGGTTATTTTGGCGAGAGAACAAGTCTGCCTTGTGAGAATTGTGGAAATTGCCATCGAGAATATTCAGAGGTTGATATGACGACAGATGCAAAATGGATGATCAATTGCATTGCGGAAACAAAAGGTAGATATGGGCAGAACATTGTGATAGGAACTTTGATTGGTGCAAATAGGGCTAGACTAAGAGAAATCGGTGCGGAGTCCTATAAGTCTTATGGGATATTGCAAAACCGCAGTGAAAGTGAACTGCGATTACTGCTGGATCAAATGATAATGGAGGGATATATTGTCCAGACAAATGGCGAGTACAGTGTTCTTAAGATCGGAGATATCTCTGCGCTGAAGGAGGCAGATGCCCGTGTGATTGTCCGAAAATTTGAGGAGAGAAAAGAGACGTTATCTGGCAGCAAAAAAAGGAGCACAGATTCTCTTACCAGTGCAGGATTTGATCTGTTTGGCAAGCTGCGAGAATTGCGCTTTGCAATTGCGAAAGAAAATGCAGTGCCGCCATATATTATTTTCAGTGACAAGACTTTAATTGCTATGTGTGCCAATATGCCTAAAAATAGACAAGAAATGCTGGCGTTGCCTGGAGTTGGAGAACATAAATTTGATAAATATGGTGCAAAGTTTTTGGAGGAGATTGCAAAGTTTCTTAAGGAGCATCCCAATGCAGTTCTCAGTGTACAAACACAAGAGATGGATGAGGATTCCAGAAAGCCAAAAAGCAAGGGGAAAAAGGGACTTTTTTATATTAATCCAGAAGACGCGAAAAATTTTGCGTATGCCTCCTATTACTATATCAGTGATATAAATGATAAATTAAACAGTATTTGTAGTGTTGAAAATGTGAAAAAGCTTACAATTTATGTAATCTGGGATTATCTGGTATCTGCTGGGCTCACACAGGAGCAGGAACAAGAAGGAAAGATTGTGAAGCAGCAGACGCAAGAAGGTCTAAAGTTGGGAATAAAAACAGTGGATAAGGTCAGTCAGAATCGAGGGGCATACCAGCTTTTGATGTACCCAGAGCAGGTTCAAAAAATGATCGTAGAATATTTTACTGGGCCCAGAGAGGAGCATTGAGCGAGAGCGAGCACTCTAAATGCCAGAAAGAATGAAGTGATACTTAAATATAACAATTGTCTTAACAACAGGGAAGGAGAAAAGAATGAAGAAATTTGTCTGTAGCGTTTGCGGTTATGTGTATGAAGGGGAAGAGGCGCCAAAAGAATGTCCAGTTTGCCATCAGCCAGGAGAAAAATTCCAGGAAGAGGCAGGGGAGACTGTCAGTGATATTGATCTAAGCAGTGGTGAAACAGAAACAAAGGATAACATCATGCAAATGGAATTAAGTTACGATAAGGATTTTTATCGGGTGGATGAATCTTGCCGCTATATGGAGGAAATTCATCAAATGGCAGTGACAGGAAAGACCATCAGTGGGGCCATGGGAACGAAAATGCCAATGCCAAGCTGGGAAGATATCTTGCTGCTGGGAGCACAGTTAAATCCGCCTCCATTGGAGGAAGATGAACCAGTGACAACAATGACCGTGATTGGAAAACATGCCAAAAAGCCCATGATTTTGAAAAGTCCAGTGTATATTTCGCATATGTCTTTTGGGGCCTTGTCCAAAGAGATTAAGGTGGCTCTTTCCAAAGGTTCTGCGATGGCGGGGACTGCCATGTGCAGCGGAGAAGGAGGTATTCTTCCAGAAGAGCGAGAGTCAGCATATAAATATATCTTTGAATATATTCCCAATAAGTACAGTGTGACAGATGAAAATCTGCGCAGAGCGGATGCCATTGAGATTAAAATTGGACAGGGGACAAAACCTGGCATGGGAGGACATCTGCCTGGAGAAAAAGTGACAGCGGAAATTGCACAGCTTCGTGGAAAGAAACAAGGGGAGGACGTGCAAAGTCCAAGCAAGTTTCCAGAGCTTAATTCGAAAGAAGATTTAAGAGATATGGTTGTTATGCTAAGGAATCGTTCCGACGGCAGACCCATTGGAATTAAAATTGCGGCAGGCAGGATAGAGAGGGATTTGGAATACTGTGTCTATGCGGAACCAGATTTTATCACCATAGATGGAAGAGGAGGAGCGACAGGTTCCAGTCCACTATTGCTGCGTGAGGCAACTACAGTGCCTACCATCTATGCGCTGTATCGGGCAAGAAAATATCTAGATTCGGTGCATTCCGATATTTCTCTTGTGATTACGGGAGGATTGAGAGTGTCCGCAGATATGGCGAAAGCGCTTGCTATGGGAGCAGATGCCGTGGCGGTGGCAAGTGCAGCGTTGATTGCAGCAGCCTGCCAACAGTACCGAATCTGTGGTTCTGGCAATTGTCCAGTGGGGATTGCAACCCAAGATCCCAAATTGAGAGAACGGCTCAAAGTCGATACAGCTGCACAGAGAGTTGCGAATTATTTAAATGTGACATTGGAAGAGTTGAAAACTTTTGCGCGGATCACAGGGCACAATTGCGTACATGATTTGAATACAGAGGATTTGGTGACACTCAGCAGAGAAATTTCAGAATATACGAATATCCGCCACGCATAAAAAACGCGAAATAGAAAAGTTTTAGAATTTAAGAATATCTTCTATATATAAAAAACACGAAATAAGAAAGTTTTAGAATTTAAGAATATCTTCTATATATAAAAAACACGAAATAAGAAAG
>CAJTVT010000063.1:0-243 GCA_910580015.1 uncultured Lachnospiraceae bacterium | reverse complement strand
TTTTAGAATTTAAGAATATCTTCCATATATAAAAAACACGGAATAGAAAAGTTTTAGAATTTAAGAATATCTTCCATGTATAAAAAAGTTTTAGAATTTACGAATATTTGCCATGCAGAAGTAGAGCGTAGAATTATGGTGCAAAGGCTTTATGAGAGGATAAAGTGCTTTGCACCTTTTTCATAAAGATGTACTCTCGGAATCTCTCTTATACCTGCTTTTACGGCTGATTTTCCGCCAAAT
>CAJTVT010000062.1 GCA_910580015.1 uncultured Lachnospiraceae bacterium | reverse complement strand
CACTATGAATTGCAAAATGGGGAAACTCAAAAAAATAGGGGTTCCCTTCGTATAAGTTATCTGTTACAATAACAGGAAAACTATAACTTCCAGGCCATAAAAACGCAGAATTTATGGTTCTGCGGGTGATGTGCGCCTGTACAGAGTAGTCAATGATATGATATCTATTTACAATAAATACAATATAGAGGTGACAGAGATGGCAATGGATATTGCAGGAAGGAAATTATTTGTAAAAGCGTTGCTGGAGGAGGGCGTGGATACGGTATTTGGCTATCCAGGCGGAATGGTGACGGATATTTTGGATGAGTTATATAAACATGAGGAGATCGAATTGGTGCTGCCTCGACATGAGCAGGGGTTGATCCACGAAGCGGAAGGATATGCTCGTGCCACGGGAAAGACAGGTGTCTGCATTGTAACCAGCGGTCCAGGGGCTACAAATATTATCACAGGTCTTGCAGACGCACATTATGACAGTATTCCATTGGTATGCATCACAGGCCAGGTTCCATTGAATTTAATCGGCAATGACGCCTTTCAGGAAGTGGATATTGTGGGCATGACCAGGAGTATCACCAAATATGGTGTGACAGTCCGTGACAGAAAGGAACTTGGCAAAATATTAAAGATGGCCTTTTACATTGCCAGGACGGGAAGACCAGGCCCTGTGTTGATTGACCTGCCCAAAGACATTCAGACGGCCATGGGGCCAGGAGAATATCCGCAAGAGGTGTCTATTCGGGGTTACAAGCCCAATGAGAGCGTTCATATCGGCCAGTTGAAAAAGGGCTATAAGCTGTTAAAGTCTGCCAGGAAGCCATTGCTTTTGATTGGGGGAGGCGTTAATATTGCCAAAGCGAATGACAAGCTGCTGGCACTGGTGGAAAAGACAAAGATTCCGGTGGTGACTACTGTGATGGGGAAGGGAGCTATCCCTACAAACCATCCCTATTATGTTGGAAACAGTGGAATGCATGGGCGGTATGCTGCTAATATGGCGGTGGGAGAATGTGATGTGCTGTTTTCCATTGGAACTAGATTTAATGATCGGATTACCGGCGATCTAAATGAATTTGCGCCGAAAGCGCAGATTGTCCATGTGGACGTTGACACTGCTTCTATTTCTAGAAATGTGGTGGTGGATGTGCCGATTGTGGCGGATGCTAATTTGGCTCTGGAAAAACTGCTTGAGTGGGCGGAACCTCAGGAAACGCAGGAGTGGCTGGAGCAGATTCAGGAATGGAATCAGCAAAATCCGTTACAGATGCGCAAGGATAAAGGGATGACACCACAGATGATTTTTGAGAAAATTAATGAACAATTTTCAGAGGGAATCATTGTCACAGACGTGGGGCAGCATCAGATGTGGGCCACCCAGTACATAGAGCTGAACGAACATAAACAGTTTATCACTTCTGGGGGACTGGGCACCATGGGATTTGGATTTCCAGCGGCGATCGGTGCGAAAATCGGATGTCCAGATAAGCCTGTGATCTGTATCAGCGGCGATGGTGGTATGCAGATGAATCTTCAGGAACTTGCTACCGCCATGGCGCAGAATGCCAATGTGATTGTGTGTATTTTTAACAATTATTATTTAGGTATGGTGCGTCAGATGCAGCAGTTATTTTATGGAAAACGTTATGAGGCAACTTGTCTGAGAAGAAGAAAGGGTTGTCCCGGAGACTGTAAAGGGCCGAATCCTGGTTGTCCTCCGTATGAGCCAGATTTTGTGAAGCTGGCAGAGAGCTATGGTGCATGGGGGATTCGGGTGACCAAAGAAGAAGAGATTATTCCAGCGTTGGAGCAGGCAAGACAATGTGACACACTTGCGTTGATTGAGTTTATGATTGCTACGGAAGAACTTGTACTACCCATGGTCAAGGGTGGAAATCCTATGACAGAGATGATTTTAAAATAAAGAAAGGGGACAGGAATCATGACAAAAAACAGATGGATTGCATTGTATGTGGAAAATCAGGTGGGTGTCCTGGCAAAAATTTCTGGTCTTTTTTCTGGCAAATCTTATAATATGCAGAGCCTTACTGTGGGTACTACGGAGGATGAATCAGTGTCTCGGATGACGATCTGTGTGACCAGTGACGACATTACTTTTGAGCAGATTAAAAAGCAGCTAAATCGGATGGTTGAGGTCATCAAAGTTATGGATTTTACGGATAAGCCCATTCACATGAAAGAGATTTTGTTTGCGAAGGTGAAGGAATGTTCTGTGGCAGATAAGGCAGAATTGTTTCAGATTGCCCAGGTATTCCAGGTGGAAGTATCGGATATTGGAACAGACAGTATTTTGTTAGAATGCAAGATGACAGAACGGCGGAATAATGAGTTGATTGATCTTTTGAAGAGTAAATTTAGAAATATTGAGATTGTCCGTGGTGGAGGAGTGGCGATTGAGTCCATCAGCACTTCCTGTGCTGGAAGATCTTCTTATTTTCGAGAATAGATATTTTTGATATGCCCTTAACAAAGAATAAAGTTTAGGAAAGCAAGTGTTCTTCATAGGAAAGGGGATGTACGATGCGTAAGATATTGATTGTGGTGGATATGCAGAAGGATTTTATAGATGGATCACTGGGGACGAAAGAGGCCCAGTCCATTGTGAATCCAGTGATTGAGAAGATGAAATGTTATTCGAAATCAGATATTTATTTGACTAGAGATACTCACAGCGAAAATTATCTGGAAACTGCGGAAGGGAAGAAGCTTCCAGTGGTCCATTGTGTTAAGGGAACAGAGGGATGGAAGCTGCATCCTAAAGTTGAAAGTCTGGCAGAACCGTCCCATATTATTGACAAACCCACCTTTGGCTCTATGACATTGATGGAACTGCTTTTGCAGGAACATAAACAGGAACCGTTGGAAATAGACGTTGTAGGACTTTGTACAGATATTTGCGTGGTGAGCAATGCCTTGCTGCTGAAAGCAGCCATGCCAGAAATCACGATTCGGGTGGATGCAGGCTGTTGTGCTGGGGTAACGCCAAAATCCCATGAGGCTGCCCTAATTACGATGGAGATGTGTCAGATTGAGGTATTGTAAGCGGTGAAAGAGACTGCTGTGAAATAGATGATTGTCATCTGTTTGCAGCAGTTTTTTTCATTCTATTGGAAATTCCTCAGGATTTCCGATAGAATGAAAAAATAATGCGCACTCGTGTGAGAAGAATATGTCGTTAAAGCGACCGCACTTGGCGCAGCAAAGCGTTCAAGTCTCTTATGAATGATGGATATAGGGAGTTGATGCAGACTTGCCCGCTTTGATCTCTTATGAAAACTTCCTCAGGATTTCAGATAGAATGAAAAAATAATGCGCACTCGTGCGAGAGGAATATGTCGCTAAAGCGACCACACTCGGCGCAGCAAAGCGTTCAAGTCCCTTATGTATGATGGATTTTGCACTGCGTCAACAATGAATCATGTTGCAAAAAGAAATTGTTTTTAATTTAAGGAATACTTAGTGATATTGTAAGAAATTAAGTGAAAATATTGTTAAGATAATGTCAATATTCTGGAAGCATACTGGAAGCATAGCTCGAAATTTGTTATAATATGGATGTTTTATGGAATAAATTGCAGAGAGGGAGGAGATATCATGTCGGTAATCACGATTTCCAAAGGGGAAGAATTTAAGATATCCATAAAAGATGAGATCAGAGAAGATGACATATTTATCAACGAGTATCAGCGCGCAGCGGATATGTTGGATGAAATTGCAGGAGCATCCATGCGAGAGGAAGGTTTGGGAACGTCCTGGTCCTGGGAGCGTGGGGATTTTGAAAATAATGTCATTGCATTTTGCGGGGAACGAGGAGAGGGTAAGAGCAGCGCTATGTTAACCTTTGTCAATGCAGTCTGTAAACCAGGGGGAAGAAAATCAAAGATCTTTGCATCCTGCCGAAATTTACAAAATGCTTATTTTGCGGAGCCGGTTTTGATTGACCCGTCCCTGTTCGATGAGGTGCACAATGTACTGGAAATTGTGCTGGCGAAGATTTTTAACAAGTTTTATGAGAAGTATAATGAGGAATATCCATCTCAAGATGAGAAGATAAGGGAAGCGTTGATCGATCGGTTTCAGAAAGTGTATGGATATGTATCCCTGATTAACAACCAAAAACAGATGTTGGACCGTGAGTTTGATTATGAGGGCAATATTAGTACCTTGACGAAGCTTGGAAAGAGCACCGATCTGAAAGAGGAGTTGACGAAACTGATCACAGAGTACCTCAAGTTTATGCAGGGCGATTCCAACAAAGATTCCTATCTGATTTTAGCAATTGACGATCTGGATCTGTGCAGCTCCAATGCCTATAAAATGGCGGAACAGATCCGAAAGTATCTGATCATTCCCCATGTGGTGATTGTGATGAGCGTGAAAATTGACCAATTGGAATTGTGCGTTCGGGAGCAGAATTTGCATGATTATGAGAAATTATATCAGAATCGGGAAGAAGGAATTTATCAGAATCTGAATAAAGAGGTTCAGACCATGGCAGAACGGTATGTGGCCAAGCTGATTCCAAAAATTCGGCGGATTTATCTGCCCAAAGTGCAGAGTCTGCACCTGACGAAAATGATATACAAAAATGGTGAAGAGGAAGAGACGCTTTGGCAGTTTGGAAAAACAGAACGAACATTGATCACAGCTATGTTGGGGTTAATCTATAGCAGGACGGGAATGCGATTTCTACCAGGAGATGGAGGATTCAGTTATTTATTGCCCAATAATCTGCGGGATATGATTAGCTGGGTTGCAATGCTTGCTGGATTGAAAAGGGTTCCAAAGAATAAGAAGAACACAGAATTTGCAGGAAATGGGGAAGATACAGAGGAGCAAAATGAAAATGAACATTTCGTATATTATGAGAACATTCTAAAGTTTTCCGATTATTATATCCATGAACGTGTGGGAAATGATTTGAAATCTTACCAGAAACTGACATTGCAGGATTTGGCGGGATTGGATGTATTTCATCTGCAGGTGGCTGTCCGTACTATTTTGGAAGAATTATGTAGAGAAATAGATCAAAAATACTGGAACCAGTATCAATTTGTTTCTGCGGACAGGCCCGATAGCTATTTTCAGGTGATATTGCTGTTTGAACTTTTATCAAAAAGTGCCCTGGACAAAGATACAGAGGCATATGTATATCAACTGCGGACCTTGTATACGATTAGACTGAATAGTCTGTGGAGGAGTAAAACATATGGTGCAATGGGGGAATTTATCGGTGGTTATCTCTGGGGCCCAGGGTTTTCGCCGTTTCTTCCCACACATGCTGAGACGAATGTGGATCGGGCCCGCTTTTCTATAGGGACGATACAGGCATATAATACGATCCTGTCATATTTGGAAGGACAGGAGACTCTGGAAAAGTTGGAATTGCCGGAACCTGGCAAACAATATTATCTGCGCAATATTCCAGAGGATGATCGGCGGGAAACTTATATTATGGCATGGATTGTATTGGGGGTGTTGTCAAATATAGCTTTTCCACAAAATAATCAGGTTGTTTATTCCAGCAATGCAACGATTATTAATGGAAATAGAATGGTATATCAATATGTTCAGATCAGCCTGGAGAATTACCTTATCGCATTATGTGATTTGGAAAAAATTTATAATAAATTAAATTTGGGTGTCTTAGGGGTAAGTGAGGAGGAATTTCAGAACATAGTGAGAGGAATTATTCTTAAGAATCAATGCAAAATTGGTTTTGCAAGACAAATGGTTTCCAATGTGGATCTTGTATTAAATATAAAGGAGTATTGTGTAAGAAATAAGGAATTTAAAGATGGATCAAAGACAGATTTTGACTTAAGCAGACGTTTGGTACGAAAATTCTTTAAAAATATTGTGGATTGTCTAGGGGATTTAGAGAAAAATTTTGTTTATGACGAAATGATATATGTTTATTTTGGCAAACCACAGTGGCTAATTCACATAGATGATCTATATGCAGATTTATTTGAGTTATGCATTGGAAATGCACAAGAGCAGGAGCAGATGGAAGCTCATAAAAACTCCGATGAGCAAGTCGTAGAATTTAGAAAGAGATTGATACAAATTCCAATAATCTGGAGCCATGAAGATGTGCGTGCACCCAAAACGCTTCGGAATTTGACAGCAAATCATGTAAAGGGAAGCATGGATAAGTTGGCTGCTGGCGTGGAGCGGTATTTGGGTGAAAACCAAAGACCACCTCAGGGAATGGATGTATCAGGGTTGTGTGAACTGTATAAAAAGGTGGTGGATCTGTATTTGCAGGATCAAAACGCCAAGATTTCACAGGAATTGTATAATGAGTATAAGAGACTTGTATTGTTCCAGGATAACATGAATTCGGAACCAGAGCGGCAGTGAAGTAGGAGATAGAGGGGAATTTATATGGAGATTGAGAGAGGAAACCTGGAAATATTGTTTATAAAAATTCCTTATGAAAAAATTACGCTTCGTTCTGGGGCTCACAGGGAAAAGCATGATTACAGATATGTGAACCTTGAGTTGTACCATCAGCATGCGCAAAGTGTGTTTTCCTGCTATTCCAAGAACGAGAGAGACAACAATTATCAGAAGTTGGTGCAGGATATGAAGGGGGGTAAGAATTCAGAGCCAAGCGTGTTCCGATTGATTATGGGGATGGCTGAGCGGGTTCTTACCTATGATGGCGATGAGATAAAGTGCAAAATTGATGAAATGTTACGGTGGCGGGAGATGTCTTTTCAGATGGGGCAGGATTTTTTTACCTGTGCTTTTTTGGCGGCCCATGATTTACAGAGAGGATATCAGACACGGAACTTTTCCTGGTTATCCATCATCCGCAGCGACGACCAGAGGCTACATAATATTTTAAAAAGAGGTATGGCAGAGAATCATTTTCATCTGGCAGGTTCTACGAAAATTTTTGAATTAAATTGGATCTGTCTGATGAATCTGATTGAGGGGAGGGTTCATGATTTTCAAAAACTGCCGACTGCGCTTCAGATTCACCATATAGACAGGGTAAAAAGCGAAGGGCAAAAGGAGAGTTTTTACGGCGAATGTCAAAGGGCAGCTTTGTACAGGGTGTATCTGTTTGCAGTTTTGAAACAAGATGAATGGCTGATTCAAAGGACAGAAGAGGTATTAAAAAAGGCCAGTCTGCGGGGACCGATTGAAAGGCTGGTGGCGGAAATCCAGGATATGATTATAATGGCAAAGCACCTTTACGGGGCGAAAATCGATGGCAAATGGGTGTTAGACTATGCGTTTGAAAGGGATATGCCATCCTGCAATGACAGGGAGTGTTACCTGTTGACAGGGGAACGCAGATTTTTGTATGAATGTTACAAAGCGTCTGTTTCAGATGTATTTTGCGGATTTCAAAAAAATGTGTTTTATGCATATCTGCTGATCCGCACACATTTCCGAGGAGAGCTTGTACAGATCAACCGACAGGTGGGATTTGCCAATTTCAGTGATTATCAGGACAGAAAAGAATATTTCATAAAAGGAGAGCGGGCTTATGAGGATGAACTAGTTCGGCTTGCATTAAATGAGACCGTAAGGCGGCAGAATATTGTCTCCCTGGAAGCACGACTCTGTCCCAAGAACAGTGATAGAGAGCTGTATCAGGAGATCAAGAAAAACCAGAGAATTGCAGAGGAAAAAAGTTGCAGGAAAAATGCAGATAAAGAGGGAAAAAATGTGATTTATGTATTGCATTTTCCAAAGATTTTAGATAAAAAATTCTGCCCAGGGGCGCCGAGAAATTATAATGTTCGGGAGGCTACCAGAAGACATGTGAAGAGCATTACGGCGCTGCTGGAAAAGGGAACCAATGTGAATGGAAAGATCCGTGGAATTGACGCCTGTTCCAATGAGATCTACTGTCGTCCAGAAGTCTTTGCACAGGCGTTCCGGTATTTGGCAGATCTGGAGTTTGACAGCAGTAAAATTGTGGGAAAAACCATGGGTCAGCCAGTGCTTCGAGCAAAGCTGCATACCACTTACCATGCAGGAGAAGATTTTCTAGATATCGTGGACGGCATTCGAGCCATGGATGAGGCAATCTTGTTCTGTGGTCTGAAGCGAGGGAGCAGAATTGGACATGGACTTGCCATGGGAATTGATCCTTATCAATATTATAAGTTTAAAAATCATACGCTGATGCTCCCAAAGCAATTACTGCTGGATGATATCGCATGGATGATCAATAAGGTGGACGAGACAGGTTGTACGATGGAAAGCAGACTTAGGACCGAGTTGATTGAACGATTTTACCAGCTCTATGATGAAATTTACCGTAAAAATGTATGGAATCAGGAGCAGGCATCGATTTTGGACTATTATCAGAGCTGGAGACTTAGAGGCGATCAACCCCGTCTGTATCGCTTGGAAGAAGAGGCATTTTTGCGCAGGCTTCAACAGAATCCGATCAATTGGTATGACAGATATGAATTGAATCCAAATGTCAATGACAGCGTGAGGAAAACGGAGTCTTACAGGAATCTCTATTTTGCGTACCATTATAACAAAAAAGTGCGGAAAGTGGGGCAGGAGCTGACAGAATTTAAGGCTGGGCAGGGATATGCAGAGGTTGTATATCAACTTCAAAATAAAATGATCCAGCAGTTAGTGCGCAAAGGAATTGGAATTGAGAGCAATCCCTCCTCAAATTATCTGATCGGGACCATCCAGAAATATGAGGAGCATCCAATTCTCAGGTTTAATGGAAGAAACTTAAAAGCGACAGACAAAAATATGTCTTTAAATGTGTCGATTAACACAGACGATCAGGGCGTATTCGATACCATGCTGGAAAATGAATATGCCCTGATGACACTCGCTCTGCGGAAAGCAAAGGATGAAAATCATAGACCTTTGTATGATATTGAGGATATTTATGAATGGATCAATTATGTGCGGAAAATGGGAATGGAGCAGATTTTTGTATAGTCTTATGCTGTAAGTAATTGTATCATTACATGGTCCTTAGATTCATATTCTTGATGGCCTCTGTCATGGGAATGATTACGCTTGCTTTTGCAAATACTGAGAACGAACTTATGGTTCAGTACATTGATGAAAAACCCAGACTGCCCAGCAGAGAATGTTACACTTAGGGTGGAGCTAGTACAACGAATATTAAGTAATTGGCAGTTTGACTTGCCTATTTTCCTGATAGCACTACTCCCCAAGCCTCGACGTAGCCACCGCTACGCCTGCGTTTGTGAAGCAGCA
>CAJTVT010000061.1 GCA_910580015.1 uncultured Lachnospiraceae bacterium | reverse complement strand
CCGACACCTTGGTCCGTAGCCAAGTGCTCTATCCAGCTGAGCTACACACACATAATATAAAAATTATATTTGGAACGTCTTATATATTACATTAGTTTTCAAAATTTGTCAATATATTTTTTTGAAAAAAATCGGAAAATTATGCTGAAAAAATGATTGTAGTATGTTAGAATATAATTTATGGAATCCTTGTTTCGTTGGTTAGGATGGAAAATAGTTAGGAGAACTTTCATGAAAAGGCAGGAATTTTTACGGGAATTGCAGCTTGCGCTTCAGGGACAACTGAGCCAGGCAGTGATCAGTGATAATATCCGGTACTACGATAATTATATTTCAGAGGAAGTGCAAAAGGGAGTCAGTGAGGAGTCAGTGATAGAAAGCCTTGGAAATCCCAGATTAATTGCGAAGACCCTGATTGATACGACGGATCAGTATGGCAGGGCTGCCAATTCAGATTATGATCCACAAGATTTTACACAGGAGGAATCTGGAAAAGGCTTTCGAGCCGGATATTCCAGAGAAGGGGGATGGGACATCCGACTGGGACGTCTAAAGCTCAATTCCTGGATTGGAAAGATTTTATTGGCTGCTGTGGCAATTTTAGTTATTGTGGTGGTGGCGAATGTGGTGGCATTTTTGCTGCCAATATTGGTGCCAGTAATATTGATAATACTGCTTTGTTCCCTGATTTTTGGGAACAGACGATAAATGTGGGACATGTAGGAGGAATGTATGGAAACAGTGAAAGTTAGCAAGGGCAGGAATTTTTTGCGAAAAGGCGAGAAGATGAAAGGATTGTTTGTAATTTTGCAGGGAAGTGTTCGAGCTGTTTCGAAGAATGATGAGATTGAGATGGAAGCAGGAAGCATTGTTGGAATGATGGACAGTGCTTCAGATGTATATCTCTGCGATTATGTGGCAAACACAGATTGTTTGTTTTATGCGTATCCTTATCGTCAGACTGAGGATTATAAGAAAATTTTCGCCTCAGATGAGAAGTATGTGGCAGTATTTGCCATGGGAGCCATGCATCAAACATCCACGATGCTGAAAAGATACAATATGTACAGTGGAATGGCACAGAATTATTATGCCACTCTGATGGATTATTATAGTGAGTATAAGAAATTGTGCAACGATTATCAGATTCAGGAAAAGCCATTTCAGCGAATTGAGTCTATGCCTCCTGCACGGCTGAATCAGCCAATTGAAAAGTGGACAATGGAGTATTATGGAAAAATGTCAACACTCTCTCTGAAATCGATGGATGAATTTTTGGGTAGAGATTATGCCATTGGAATCGGAGTCATCCAAAATGCGGTTTGTTGGATGGTCAGAGCGATGGGTCTGATCGAAAAATTGAAAAATTATCTGGCAGTTTATAAGGAGTTGTTGCTTTCTACCAGTGCAGAAGATTTGTTCCAGATGTATTTTGAGTTGGCTCAGCGAGCTTCCAGTACAGGGATGGATATGGAACCTATTTTTAATAAGATCTCAGAGATCATAGAATTTTCCAAAGGAAGCCATTTGTTTGCAGATAAATTGATGAATGATCGTTTTACTCAGTATGAGAATTATAATTTCTTACAGGAAGCGGGACTGGGAGATACAGATGTTTGGGTGGAAGAGGAACAGCCAGAATACGAGGAGGGAATCGATTATCTAGGACAGATTTTGGCATATGCTCAGTATGATGGGGAAAAAGCGCAGATATTCCAAGCATCCCTCCAGCAGTATAAGAATCTTCCAGATAGACTTGCCACTACAGATGAGATTCGTAAGCTGCGTAAACAGATTACCCAGGATTTCTATGATATCTATGAATTGGCATTCTATCGTTCATTGGAGAATGCGAAGATGACGCCAGCAGTGAAAATGTTTTTGAATTTTGGATTTATGGATGAAGAATTGGCAGGTGTGGAACATACCCGCAGTTTGTATGATTTGACGCAGGATCTGAAACGGTGTAAGGCAGATAATGTTTTTACGATCTATGAATGGCTCTTGAGCATTTATCGTGGTGAGAATGAACCTTCCAGAAATGAGTTTGATATGGACTTTACCAATTTCCTGAATGAACAGAAAAAGACTGGAAGGATTACAGCGGCCCAGATGGGAGAGATGGCAAAAGATACCAAGCAGAAAGTGGATTTTGAGATGAAAAATATGTTCGTTTCCACAAACAGAGCTACTTATGGTAAGATTTCTACGTTCTGTCCCATCTTGTGTGAAGATGACATTATTGGTACAGTAGAAAATATGTTGATCACCGCAGAAAAAGCCAATCAAGCGCTGGATGTGATTCGTAAAATTGATTTTTCTCTGTTTTTCCGAGAGGTGGGATATTCTGATCCTGAGCATGAGATAAATATGGAAGTGATTCAGAAGGAAGTGCTGCCACAGATTATCTTGATGCCCAATGCAGGTAGTAAGGCTATGATGTGGCAGGAGACAGCCGGAATTAAGAAAGATACTTCTGCTAGGTTTATTTTCCCCATCTTTACGGTTGTGGATGTGGAGGAGATGATGATTGAAGTTTCTGGTCGATTCCGTTGGGAGATGTGCCGTAAAATTCAAGGTGTGCGTTGGAATGATATCACAGAAGCTTCCTTGACCTCAGAATATAATGATTACATTCAATATTATCGGAAAAATCATGATTTGTCACCGGATGCGAAACAGAAGGTGAAGAATGCCTTGACCAAGGCAAAGAATAATTTCCGTGAAGTGTTTGTGAAGGATTATCAGAGTTGGATTCGCTATGAATCGAAGGGAAGTTTCCGTTTGAATAAGGTATCTAGGGATATTATTTTCCGTTATTGTCCCTTTAATAAAGAGATCCGCAATATGCTTCGGGCGAACCCTATGTACCGTGAGATGTTTGAGAAGTATGAGATATTAAAAGAGCGAAAAAAACGTCATACAGAATTGTGGTATGACCGTTATCAGAAAAAGGGCGGGGTAATCAATGAAGAGCTCCAAGCAAATTGGGATTTCTATGATATGTAGATAGCAGAATATATGGATAGATAGGATAAGTCATAGCTTGTAAGCCATAGCTATGGCTTATTTTATATGGATTGTGTACGGATGAATGGAAAGTGGTATTCTGTTGGACCGGTGTTGACTGCTAAGGTGAAATGGATTTGTGTTCCAGATCAAGAGATTTGGAAGGACTTTGATTGGAAATTTGCATGAGAAAAAACCAGCGGGGGAGCCACTGGTTTTTTCTATGAGGGGAGTATAAATAATTAATAAGGGGTATAACTTGTAAAAAGTTCTCCATAGGAGATATCCTCTTTACAAATATGATTATAATACAGCTTGATAGAAAATGCAAGCAATATTTAAAAAAAATGAAAAAATTTTTTTTGCATAAAATACATTTCTTTTTCAGATACTAAAAGGGCAGTAAAACATTGCAGTATTTATTTTAGGAGGAAAATGATCATGGCAAAAAACAGCGATATGCAGAACAAAGGAATGAACTCTTACGAAAACAGCAGCAAGAATGCAAATTCTCAGAACGGAACGAACTCCTATTCTCAGAACAACGCAAAGAATACAAATGCACAGAACAGCAGCAAAAACTCTAATTCTCAGAACAGTACAAATGCTAGCGGCTCGAACTGCCACAAATCCTATGAGAGATAGAAGACACTGAAAACAGAAAATTGCATAGTATGAATGTAAGAACAGATTACCAGAAACACTTCTGGTAATCTGTTTTGCTGAAAAGACAAAGAAGTCAATTGACCTGCCCATAGGGGTAGGAAACGGATAGAATAAAAAGAGGTGAATTTATGGAGTTTCAGACAATCAGTGTCCGGCAATTTAGTGAGTACCGCAAACGTCCGGATACCTGGATTATTGACCTGCGCAGCAAAGAAGAATTTGAGGAAGTCCATGTGGAGGGCGCCAGAAATATTCCTTTTGAAAACCTGAAAATGTATCAAAAATATCTTCCTAAGGATAAAATGTATATTCTTTACTGTGACAGAGGTTCCAGCAGTCTTATGGCAGCCAGGGAATTGAGCAAAGAAGGTTATCGGACTGTAACTGTGGTGGGCGGGATTCAGTCAGTTCTCCAAAATATACAAAAATATTGACAGTTTGGAAGTGAAAAGATAATATAGACTTATCAGAAATTATAATGGAGAAACTGAATGAAAACATATGAATTGATTGCCCCCTGCCATTTTGGTTTGGAGGCAGTATTAAAAAAAGAGATATACGAACTTGGATATGAAATTACAAAGGTGGAAGATGGAAGAGTGACCTTTGAAGGAGATGCCGAGGCAATTTGTCGTGCCAATATTTTTCTGCGCACAGCGGAGCGTATTCTCCTTAAAACAGGGCAGTTTCACGCAGAGACGTTTGAAGAACTGTTTCAGGGGATTAAAAAGATTCCTTGGGAGGAGTATATTCCAGAGAATGGTAAGTTCTGGGTGACAAAGGCATCTTCCATCAAAAGTAAATTGTTTAGCCCTTCTGATATTCAATCTATTGTAAAAAAAGCGATGGTGGAGCGCATGAAACAGCGGTATCGGAAAGAGTGGTTTGAGGAAAATGGTGACAGCTATCCGTTGCGACTTTTTCTTATGAAGGATGAGGTGACAGTGGCCATTGATACCTCCGGGGAATCGCTACATAAAAGGGGGTATCGAACCTTGGCAAGTAAAGCGCCTATTACGGAGACTTTGGCTGCTGCCCTAATTTTATTGACTCCTTGGCGTCAGGACAGAATCCTTGTAGATCCATTTTGCGGCAGTGGGACATTTCCAATTGAGGCGGCAATGATGGCGGCGAATATAGCACCTGGTATGAATCGCAGCTTTACAGCGGAGAATTGGACAACTCTGATTGACAAGAAATTGTGGTATGGAGCGGTGGAAGAGGCTGGTGATTTAGTAAATACAGATATCTCTGTCGATATCCAGGGATATGATATAGATGGTGAGATTGTGAAGGCAGCAAGGGATAACGCAAGGAGAGCCGGAGTCGACCATTTGATTCATTTTCAGCAGCGTTCCGTAAGTCAGTTGAACCATCCCAAGAAATATGGTTTTCTCATCACCAATCCGCCATATGGAGAACGTTTGGAAGAGCGGGAAGCGCTTCCAAGATTGTATGGGGAAATTGGAGAAGCCTTAAAGCGTCTTGATAGTTGGTCTGCCTATGTGATTACCAGCTATGAAGCAGCAGAGCGGGATATCGGTAGAAAGGCAGAAAAGAACCGAAAAATTTACAATGGAATGCTGAAAACATATTTTTACCAATTTTTGGGTCCGAAACCTCCAAAACGAAATCCTGTGCATCAGACTGCCAGCAGAAGGGATATTTTGTGAGAAATTCAAAAAAATTTATTGTGCTGTTTGGCCTCCTTTTATTTGCCTTTGTGCTTAGGTTTTCCTGTGTGACAGAGCAATACGGGGAAGTGGAACGGTTCCAGGAAGCTAGATTAGAGCCTGCAATCTGGAATCCTATGATTGCAGAAACGGTCAATGATAAGAAATTATCGATACTGGTAGATCACAAAGAACTGACCAATCAAAAAGACGATATTTACATGGACGATGACTTGAATCTGATGATTCCTTTTTCGGTGGTTGGAGAGAGTTTTCATTGTGGTGCACATTTATATCATCAGAAAGAACTGTTGCTGGAAAAACGTTCTGATGTGGCTGTATTTCAGATTGACCAGGAACAAAGTTCTGTAGTATCTAAGCAGGGGGAGTATTATGTTTCCATTGAGATGATTGCCAAAGAATTGGGATATCAGTATGATTGGAATATAAAGAAAAATCAGGCAACTATGATAGATCAGGCAGGAGAGACGAGTATTCTGCCGTTAAAATATGATTTACGGGACAGACAGCGGGCGCCTAAGGTGAAAAACCAGGGACCTTTTGGTACGTGCTGGGCGTTTGCAGCCCTTTCTGCCATGGAATCTGCGCTTTTGCCTGAGGAAGAGCAGGAATTTTCATCAGATCATATGGCTCTGCAAAACAGTTTTGCCATAGAGCAAGCGTTTGGTGGTGAATATACGATGGGAATGGCTTATCTTACAGCATGGCAGGGACCAGTAAAGGAACAGGACGATCCATATGGAGATGGGCATTCCCCAGAGAATTTAACGCCGGTGAAGCATGTCCAGGAAGTGCAGATTATGGATGGCAAAGACTTTGAACAGATCAAGGAAGCGGTATTTCGGTATGGTGGTGTCCAGACGTCTATATATAGTGGGTTAAACAACGCGCAGAGCTATTCTCCGTACTATAACAGTGATCAGTCGGCATATTGTTATATTGGAGCTGAAAAGCCAAATCATGAGATTTTGATTATTGGCTGGGATGACAATTTTTCTGGGGAAAATTTTAACATGGAAGTGGAAGGCAATGGCGCTTTTATCTGCCAGAATAGTTGGGGGGAAGAGTTCGGAGACAATGGTGTTTTTTATGTCAGTTATTACGATGTGAATGTGGGTGCCCATAGTGTGGTGTATACAAGGATTGAGGATGTGGATAATTATGACTATATTTACCAGTCGGATTTGTGTGGCTGGGTAGGGCAGATTGGTTATAATCAGGATAGTGCGTATGGCGCAAATGTATATACTGCAAAATCAGAGGAAAATTTACAGGCGGCGGGGTTCTATGCCACTGGAAAAGAAACTTCTTATGAGCTTTTTGTTGTAAAGAATTTTAAAGATGCCAGTTCTCTTCGCAAACGAACCAGAGTGGCGGAGGGGGTTCTCTCCAATGCTGGCTTTTATACCATCGCGTTTGAACAGGAAATCAGCGTGCAGAAGGGGGAGAAATTTGCGGTTATTCTGTATCTTTCCACTCCTGGTTCAGTGCATCCATTGGCAGTTGAATATGTGGCAGACCAATTTACAGAAAATGTAACATTGGAAGATGGTCAGGGATATATCAGCGCAGGGGGACAGAATTGGGAAAGTACAGAGGAAAAACAGAATTGCAATGTGTGTCTGAAAGTATACAGCGATCAGAAAAAATAATTCGGCTGGATTAATTTTATTTTGCTTGTATTTGGCGGATAGTGTGAAAGAGGTGAGTTTCATAGATGGAAAATAGAATATTGAGAACCGCCTCAGTGATTTTGGCGGTTACCATCATTGCAGCCACAGTAGCCCTAGAACATTTTTCTGATTCTCATACAGGGCAGGTGCAGCAGGAAGGGACATCAGAAGAGCAGATTTCAGAATCTCCTTCTATACAGGTAAGTGAGTCCAAAGAGGAGGAGTTTCAGCAACAACTTAGACTAGAGCTGCCAGAAGGGATGGTCTTAGAGGATCTTGTTATTGAGAATGATTATGTAAGACAAAATATTATAATTGAGATTCCAGATGTGGAGAGTAATTATTTTATGGAACATCCTCTGCTTGGACAGAGCAATCATATTAATGACTTGTATATGGGAAAGGGAAGGATTGAGATTACCATGGACGCGGTTTATGAGGTGGAGAGTACAGTAGAAGACGGATATTTATATCTGGATTTTATCAGTCCTCAGGAGGTATATGACAAGGTCGTGGTCATTGATGCAGGACATGGTGGTGGAGCGCCGGGCGCGATCAGCCAGGAAGTGATGGAGAAGGATATTAATCTTGCCATTGTCAAGGAGCTGAAAGCCCTTTTTGAAGCCAGTGATGAAAATATCGGCGTTTATTACACCAGAGTGGAAGATGAGAATCCAACCTTTGAACAGAGGGCGCAGCTTGGGGTGAAATCCGGAGCGGAGCTGTTTATCAGTGTGCACAGCAATTCTACTGGGGATGGGACTGTGACACAGGAACATGGAACGGAAGTCATGTATGATGAAGAAAAAAAGGAAGAAGGTCTTACGAGCGAATATCTGGCCCAGGTTTGCCTGGAGGAGACAGTTGCAGCGATGGGAAGCAAAAATAATGGAGTGCTCCCTGGGCACAGTATTGATATCATTCGTATTTGTGAGATTCCAGCAGTATTGTTGGAGGTGGGGTATATGACCAACCAGGAGGAGCTAGAAAAGCTTATTTCACCAGAATATCAAAAACAGGCAGCACAAGGAATTTACAATGCAATACTTCGTGTGTTGCAAGAGGATTAGTCTTTTATCATTCGTCCCAAGGTCATATGGCCAGTACACTATGGTATCATTAGGCAGGATGTGTATTGTGATTGAATGTACTAGTGTATTGACCGCCTAACATTTAGACTAATTACGCAGAATGAATTTTCATTCTGCAAGGCAGATTTTTGACGGCGTAGCGGTGGCTACGACTAGAAAATCTAACGCAGTAGATGGAAATTCAGGCAAGTAATTGGTCTGATTGTCAGGTGGTCAATACACTAGGTTCATATACACTATCGTGTTAAGAAAGGAATATATTATGAAAAGAATAATTTTTGCAACAGGAAACCAGGGAAAAATGGATGAAATTCGCAGCATTCTTGCTGATTTGGATGTGGAATTATTATCTATGAAAGAGGCTGGAATTGAAGTGGAGATTGTGGAAGATGGCAGTACCTTTGAAGAAAACGCCTTGATTAAGGCGAAAGCTGTTGCGTCACAGATTTCCAACATGGATGGGGTAACTGTACTTGCAGATGATTCGGGCTTGGAGGTGGATTATCTTAACAAGGAGCCTGGAATTTATTCTGCAAGGTATATGGGGGAAGAGGTTCCATACGAGATTAAGAATCAGAATATTTTAGAACGCTTAAATGGTGTTCCAAAGCAGCAGCGGACGGCAAGATTTGTATGTGCGATTGCAGCAGTTTTGCCAGAAGGGGAGACTTTAGTGGTCAGGGAGACCGTAGAGGGGTATATTGGATGGGAACCAGCAGGTGAAAATGGCTTTGGTTATGATCCCATTTTCTATTTGGAGGAATACAACTGTACAACTGCGCAGCTTCCATCAGAACAAAAGAATCAATTAAGTCATCGAGGAAAGGCATTGCGGGTAATGAAGGAGAAGTTAGCAGATAGATAAGGGAGGGTTATGAGAGTATTAATCGTAAGTGATACGCATAAAAAGCATGAGAACTTGAAAGAAATTATACGGCTTGTAGGAAAGTTTGATCTGATGATACATCTTGGAGATGCAGAAGGATGTGAGGATGATATCAGAGGGTTGGTGGATTGTCCTTTGGAGATTGTGGCTGGGAACAATGACTTTTTTTCTGATCTTGAGCGAGAAAAGGAGTTGAAAATTGGTAAATATAATATCTTGATTACTCATGGTCATTATTATTATGTGGTCATGGGAATTGAGGACATTAGAAAAGAAGCCATGGGCCGGGGCATGGATGTGGTGATGTTTGGCCATACCCACAGACCGTTATTGGACTGCCACAAGGGGGTGATTGCTTTAAATCCTGGAAGTGTGTCTTATCCTAGGCAGGAGGGGCATAAGCCGTCTTATGCCTTGATGGACATTGATGATATGGGGGAGGCTCATTTTTCTATTGGGTATTTGGAATAGAATTCAGTCACCGACAAGAATATTTCTGTGGGAAATGGGATGGTTTGTCAGAGTTTGTCAGTAATGAAAAGAAGCTTTTGACACCTTATTAAAAAAAATAAAAAATTTTAAAAAAGCTATTGACATTTCGACAAACATAACATATAATATATCTTGCATTACGGAAGTGATGCAAACAATCTTCGGGGTGTGGCTCAGCTTGGCTAGAGCGCCTGGTTTGGGACCAGGAGGTCGCAGGTTCGAATCCTGTCACCCCGA
>CAJTVT010000060.1 GCA_910580015.1 uncultured Lachnospiraceae bacterium | reverse complement strand
AGCAGTGGACGGAGGAATTATTCTGGAAGACCATGCGCCAGAAATTCAATTTAAAATTACAAGACAGGATATGGAACAAGGAGCAGCGTCCATAGCAGTACAGGTGTCCGATCAGAAAAATGGGGTGATCTCAGGTGGCATTGCTGGCATATCCTATCAAGTGGACGACGGTAATAAAGTAGCGTTGCCGAAGCAGGAATTTCAGGAAAGGATTGTCGAAAAGTTTAACTTCATAGTAGAATTTCAAGGAGAAGGAAAACATACCCTAAAGGTGGATGCATTGGACAATGCTGGGAACAAGGATGCCCGTGAGATGGCTCTTGAAATCAGCATGAAAAAGCCAGCCGTCATAACAAGGACAGCATCCAAAGGAGGAGAACCTCAGACCGGAGAGCGGACACGTGTGGAAATCTATGCCACCGTTTCCATGATTGCAGGGTTTACATATCTTCTTTTATACTTTAAGACAAGAGAACATGGAATGACAGAAGAGAAAAAGGAAGAGCTGGTGGCTCGTCTAGTGAAATGGGCCAAAGGAGCAGGAGGAATGAAACGACTACTTGCTCTTGCAGCGATCTTTCTGTTGCTTGCCTATTACCACAGCATTGGTAAGAACGTGTCTGGGGAATGGAGGGAGGTAAATGAGAAATAGAAGGAAGTTTCGCCTACTTCGGGCAGCACTCCTTCTGATTATGTTGGTATGTCTGATCCCAGTGGGTCAGGCATACTATTTGTCATACAGACATGAAGTACAGCAGAAGGGGTTAAAAAATTCTTTGGAAAATCCGAAAATAGAATTGCAAAAAGAGGAAAATACAAAAGCGACAGAAGACATGCTTGAAAAGTTTGGGGAGCTATATATACAGAACAATGATTTGGTGGGATGGCTTTCCATAGAGGGAACAGAGATAGATTATCCAGTTTTAAGATGTGCGAAAGATGATGAATATTATCTTACGCGCAATTTTCAGAAAGAAAAAGATAAATATGGCAGTCTGTTTGTAAAAGGAATTGCAGATGTGGACACGCCAGGAACAAATTTTATAATCTATGGTCATAATATGAGAGATGGTTCGATGTTTGGAACATTGGATCGTTATGTGAACAAAGAATTTTGCAGAGAACATGACAAAATCTATTTTGATACGCTTTATGAGGAACGTGTTTATGAGATAATGGCAGTATTTGAAGTTCAGCTTTATCAAGAGGATCAGACATTTGAATATTACGAGTTCTATCAGGCTGAGACAGAGAAAGAGTTTTTAGAATTTTATGAAAATGTGAAGAAAATAGCTCTGTATGACACAGGGGTTTCAGCAGAGTTTGGAGACACATTACTGACATTGTCCACCTGTTCAAATGTAGGAGAGGATGGAAGACTTGTCGTAGTGGCCAAGAGAGTGGAAAAGGGGAGTTTTTGAACATTGAAGTAAAAGACAAAGATGACAATACATAGGAGGACAAGAAGATGATGTTTTTTAAGAATCTTAGTATCAGGTATAAGATTTTAATTCCAGTTGCACTTTTGGGATGCCTGATGCTTGCATTGGGAATTATTAGCTTACAAAGTGCAAATCAGCTTATGACGGCAAGCAATGAAATAACGGAAAAATATGCAAAAAGTATTGAACAATTAGATGAGATTGCGATTTCATATCAGACCTTGCGTCGTGTGGCTTTTGCACATATTGTGGAAACGGATGCAGCTTCCAAACAAACTTTGGTAGAGGAAGCAGATTCTTTAAAGACAGAGATTGCAGAGCTATGTAATGAGTATGAAAAAGGGTTCGCTTCCGAAGAAGAAAAACAAGTATTTGATCAGTTTCAGACTCATTATACAAATTATCTGGAGATATATGACCGTATTTTGGAGTATAGCACCAATAATCAAAATAATGAGGCGTCCACTCTTGCCAATGAAGATTTAAGGGAAGCAGGCATGGCGCTTACGATTGAGTTGGATCAGATGGTCACCGTCAATAAGTCTGGCATGGAGGCCGCGGTACTGCATCAGAAGAATACATATAGTAGAATCACTCAGATGACGATTATAATAATTGTTGTAAGTGTTCTCGTGTTTCTTTTTGTGGTATTTATCTGTTGGAAATGGGTATGCAAACGTTTGATCAATATTAATGCGCAGCTTCGGGATGTGATTGCGGCGATTGATTCTGGGCAGGGGGATTTGACAAAACGTGTCCAGTGTTTTTGCACAGATGAAATTGGGACACTTGCCTCTGGTATTAACACCTTTATAGAGACACTTCAGGGGATTATGGGACAGATCAACAACAGTTCTGGACAGCTTGGTTCTATCGTGCATCTAGTATCAGACAAGGTGTCCACTGCAAATGATAATTCTACGGATATTTCCGCAGTTATGGAAGAATTATCTGCATCCATGGAAACCATCTCCTCTAACATCACAGGGATCAAAGAAAATGTAGGAGTTGTTGATCATAATATTACAGAATTATCTGGAGAATCTCAGGGATTGTATGATTATGCAGGAGAGATGCAAAAACGTGCTGAAGAATTGGAACATAATGCTATAGAGACAAAACAAAATACCAGCAATATCATTAATGCAATTATTGAGAAGTTAAAAAGTGCGATTGAGAGCAGTAAGAGCGTTGATCGGGTCAATGACTTAACGAATGAGATTTTAAGTATTTCCGATCAGACAAATTTGTTGTCATTGAATGCCTCCATTGAGGCGGCCAGAGCTGGGGAAGCAGGACGGGGATTTGCTGTGGTGGCAGATGAAATCAGCCAATTAGCAAGCTCCAGCAGAGAGGCAGCAAATAATATTCAAAATATTAACAACATGGTAATTGGAGCGGTAAATGATCTGATTGGCAGTGCAGATTCCATTGTACAATATATCAATGAGAATATTTTGCCAGATTATGAGGGCTTTGTACACGCTGGAGAGCAGTATAACCAGGATGCATTTCATGTACATGAAATTGTAACTCATTTTAATGAAATGTCTGTAAATTTAAAACAGTTAATGCAAAATATTACCGAGTCCATCAATGATATCAATAATGCAGTGGGAGAAAGCGCAAAGGGAGCTACAAATGTTGCTATGAATACTTCCAGTCTAGTGAGAGATATCAGCGAGATTGCCGAGGCGATGGATCAGAACCGAAAAGTTGCAGGCACGTTGACAGACGAGGCAGATCGATTTATCAATTTATAGGCAGTTTTGAAATGCAGTTTTCAGAAACCCTTGACTTTACGTATATTGTGTGATAGTCTGTGAAAGATATAAAAGAGAAACACTGAGAAGAAGAGAGTACGCATGGAAGAATGGCAAAGAGAGTTCTGGTTGGTGAGAAGGAATGCAGGAGACTATGCGGAAGATGGCTTTGGAGTGGCGTTGCTGAACCAATCTATCGTGGATAAGCGATGACAGGGTCGCCTGTTACAGCGAAAAGTATGAATCTTGTTCCGTTGATTGGCAGGAGGAGTACTTTATGAGCTCTGTCCTGTGAAGGACAGGGAAAGAGAAGTGGTATCGCGGAGTCAGCCGCCTTCTATGGAGACATGGAAGGCGGTTTTGTCTTGTATGAAATTTTACTGTTTTTATGGAAAAGGAGGAGTGCATGATGTGTACAAAATGTAAGAATGGAAAATATTATATAACAACAGCCATCGCCTATACATCTGGAAAACCCCATATAGGCAATACGTATGAGATTGTGCTTGCGGACAGTATTGCACGATTTAAACGGCAGGAAGGTTATGATGTTTATTTTCAGACTGGGACAGACGAGCATGGACAAAAAATTCAAGAAAAAGCAGATAAGACAGGGATCACGCCGAAGGAATATGTGGATCAGGTGGCAGGTCAGGTCAAAAAAATCTGGGATATGGTAAATTCTTCGTATGATAATTTTGTTCGGACAACAGACCAGGATCATGAGAAACAAGTGGCAAAGATTTTTAAGAAATTATATGACCAGGGAGATATCTATAAAGGCGCCTATGAGGGCATGTATTGTACTCCCTGCGAATCTTTCTGGACAGAATCCCAATTGGTGGATGGAAAGTGTCCTGATTGTGGACGTGAGGTTCAGCCGGCGAAGGAAGAAGCATATTTCTTCAAAATGAGTAAGTATGCCGATCGACTGATTGAGCATATCAACAGCCATCCAGAGTTTATTCAGCCAGTATCAAGAAAAAACGAGATGATGAACAACTTTCTTTTGCCAGGACTTCAGGATTTGTGTGTCTCTAGAACATCTTTTCAATGGGGAATCCCAGTAGACTTTGATCCAAAACATGTGGTGTATGTGTGGTTGGATGCGTTGACCAACTATATTACCAAAATTGGCTATGATGCAGATGGAAATTCGACAGAAATGTTTTGCAAAAACTGGCCAGCAGATTTGCATTTGATTGGAAAAGATATTATTCGGTTCCATACCATTTATTGGCCAATCTTTTTGATGGCGTTGGACTTGCCATTGCCAAAGCAGGTATTTGGTCATCCCTGGCTGTTACAGGGCGGGGAGAAGATGAGTAAATCCAAAGGGAATGTGATATATGCAGATGATATGGTGAACTTGTTTGGCGTGGATGCCACCCGTTATTTTGTGTTACATGAAATGCCCTTTGACAATGATGGGATCATTACCTGGGAGCTGGTGGTGGAGCGTTTGAACTCCGATCTGGCAAATATCTTAGGAAATCTAGTCAACCGTACAATCTCCATGTGCAATAAATATTTTGGCGGTATTGTGAAAAAGACTGGGATTGAGGAAGCGGTAGATGAAGAGCTAAAAACAGTGGCCAGAGGAACAAAGGATAAGGTTCAGCAAAAAATGGATCAACTGAGAGTAGCAGACGCCATCTCTGAAATATTTACATTGCTGCGTCGCAGTAATAAATATATTGATGAGACAGAACCATGGGTATTGGCAAAGGACGAGGCAAAAAAAGACAGGTTAAGCGAAGTGCTTTATAATTTGACAGAATCCATTGTCATTGCAGCATCTCTTCTGCACAGCTTTTTACCAGAGACAACAGAAAAGATTATGGCACAGCTTAACACGTCTGTCAGAGAGTTTGAGTCATTAGATCAATTTGGATTTTATGAGAGTGGGACGAAGGTGACAGAGCAGCCAGAGATCTTGTTTGCACGTCTGGATGTAAAGGAAATTATGGAGAAGGTAGAAGAGATTCGACAGGCGCAGAAAGCGGAATTTGAGGCAGAGCAGCGGGCCATGGGAGAAGAACCAGAAGGAGAAGTTCATGAGGAAAATGTTATCGACATTCCAGCAAAAGAAGAGATCTCCTATGATGATTTTATGAAAATGCAATTTCAGGTTGGAGAAATCATTTCCTGCGAGGCGGTGGCAAAATCCAAAAAACTTCTTTGTTCTCAAGTCCGCGTTGGCAGTCAGGTGAAGCAGATTGTGTCAGGCATCCGGAAATTTTATTCTCCAGAGGAAATGGTGGGCAAGAAGGTGATGGTGTTAGTGAACTTAAAGCCGGCCAAGCTTGCAGGCGTATTATCAGAGGGAATGTTGTTGTGTGCGGAGGATGAAAATGGCCAGTTGGCATTGATGACGCCTGAAAAAAATATGCCTTCTGGGGCAGAGATTTGTTAGAGCAACGCTTTAAGGAGGACGTGGAGTAAATGATATTTGAAAGTCATGCTCACTATGATGACAGACAGTTTGACCCAGATCGGGAAGAACTGCTGTCCTCCATGGGAGCAAATGGAATTGGCCGGATTGTCAATGTGGGTTCTGATTTTGCAGCTTGTAGACATACCTTGGAACTGGCCAGGAAATATGAGTTTATTTATGGTGCAGTGGGAGTTCATCCCAGTGATATTGAGGATTTGAATGAGGATGTGTATGAATGGCTCAAGGAAACATCATCCGATCCTAAGATTGTAGCAATCGGTGAGATTGGTTTGGATTATTATTGGGAAAAAGATCCGAAAGTACAAAGCTACCAGCGGTATTGGTTTTGCAGACAGATGGAGTTGGCTAGAGAAGTCTCACTTCCTGTCATTATTCATTCCAGGGATGCAGCAGAAGACACCTTAAAAATAATAAAGGGAATTCACGGAGATGAAATTCCAGGTGTTGTGCATTGTTTTTCTTATTCTCCAGAGATAGCGGAGGAATATGTGAAGTTGGGATACTATATTGGAGTCGGTGGAGTAGTGACATATAAGAATGCAAAAAAACTAAAAGAAACCGTAGCCAAGATCCCTATGGAACGGATTTTATTGGAGACAGACTGCCCATATCTGTCTCCAGAGCCAAACAGAGGAAAACGCAATTCTTCCTTAAATCTATCGTATGTGGTCAAAGCGATTGCAGAATTAAGAGAAATTACCGAGGAAGAAGTGCAAAAAGCCACCTATGAAAATGCATTTCGACTGTTTTCTAAGGTAAAGTAGTGTGTAGAAATTTGAATCGTTCGTACAGGTGAAAGTGTACAAAAAGGAGGTAACGATGGCGACATTGGCAATCCCTCAAAATACCATAGAGGTATTACAGAAATATAATTTTCGTTTCCAAAAGAAGTTTGGACAAAATTTTCTGATTGACATACGGCCGCTGGAAAAAATTATTCAGGCCGCAGGAATTACAAAGAATGATTTTGTTCTGGAAATCGGCCCTGGTATTGGGACCATGACACAGCATCTTTGTGAACATGCCAGAGAGGTCACAGCGGTTGAGATTGACAAACATCTGATTCCCATCCTGGTTGATACACTCAGTGAATATGAGAATGTGGAAGTGATCCATGAGGATATCTTAAAGGTAGACATCAACCGTCTGGCTCAGGAGAAAAATCAGGGAAATCCCATCAAAGTTGTGGCAAATCTGCCTTATTATATAACGACACCGATTATTATGGGACTGTTTGAAAGTCATGTGCCTATGGAAAGTATCACAATCATGGTGCAGAAAGAAGTTGCAGATCGGATGCAGGCAGGACCTGGAACGAAAGATTATGGAGCATTATCTCTGGCGGTTCAATATTATGCCAGGCCAGAGATTGTGGCAAATGTTCCACCAAATTGCTTTATGCCTCGTCCCAATGTGGGCAGTGCGGTGATTCGACTTACCAGACATAATGAGATCCCAGTGCAGGTTTTGGATGAAAAGCAGATGTTTGCGCTGATTCGCGCTTCCTTCAACCAAAGAAGGAAGACATTGGTCAATGGATTAAATAATGCGCCAGGGCTTTCTTATTCCAAACAGCAAATTATGGAAGCGCTGGAACAATTAGAGCTGCCAGCAAATGTGCGAGGAGAGACATTGACGTTAGAACAGTTTGCAATGTTAAGTAATCTTCTGATTCACTGTTAAAAATCAATATGTTCAGACGCGTTCTGGCTAGTGTACTGACACATTTATAATTAGGCAAACCTACTTGCCTTTTCATCCATCTGCTGCGTTAGATTTTCTAGCTGTAGCCACCGCTACACCGTTGAAAATCTGCCTTGCAGATGAGCGAATATCATGTGGAGTTTCGTCAGATATAATGCTAGTGGTTCCGCCTAAATTCTACGATATCCTGCTGAAAGCGTTTGGGCAGATTTTGATTTTGTAGCTTGAGATTTTTTCTAGCTTCCACGGCAATGCTGTCAAAAAATTTGCACCATAATTTTTGATATTCTAATTCTTCTGGGGAATAGCGCTCAAGCATTTCCATATCAAGTTCTTCTGTGTCCGTGATAAAAAATCCTGCCCCCTTGGGGTGAAGTACGGCAAGTTGTCGATTTTCATCATAGATCATAAAATTTTCTTGTGGTAAACGATCTGAGAAATGTTCTCCCAGAAAGGGGAGGACATCATTTTTGGGATGAATCCGGGCAAACAGCACACCATTCTCCAGTTCCTGGAAACGCACAAAACCAAGAAGATGATGAGCTTCATTTCCAGTGCTACGGGAGAGCTGGAATACGCGGTTGACATAAGGTTCACCCAAATAAGATAAAACCTTGCTGCTGTCGGGCAGAGACAGTGCCAATACGATTGTTTGATAGAGGGCGTCCGCCTTGTCCAGAGGTTGTTTTCGTTTGGAAGACTGTTCCGATGAAAGGGCAGCCTGACATAGTTCCTCGTAAGTCTCCATTCCCATGCGTTTTCTCAAGGTTCGAGCGACTTTTGCGCTTTTTTCAAGATCTGTTTTTACGGTAATATATTCATGAAAAAGCGAATAGTTATCTGGGCAACAGGTGGTAAGGGTGACGTTAGCATGTCCATATCCGCTTGCCCAAGCATCATAGACGCCAGAAAAAATGCCATCCAAACTGTCTTCGCAGAGAAAAATATACATAATTGACTCCCTTCTCTATAAAATAGATTGATAAATGTAGCTATTATGTTACAGAAAATTCATTTCTACTATTTGCAGCTCTTGGTCTGCAATATATTTAGCCCGAAAAGGAGTACACTATCGGATCTTCTTCCTTAGCATAAATTTTCCACAAATTATAAAATAGATTTGATAGAAGGCAATTTTCAAAATCATTCTTTCCAGCATTACCACACCATTTTTAAGAGTGGTTAAATATTACACAGCAATAATTTGTTGATTAGGGGGAAGGATCTGTGCGTCTGTCAATTGGAAATCTTCCTGAAGTTCTTTGTCAAAAAAGCTGAGCTGTTGATAGCCTCCTTCTCGGATATCTTTTGGGATTTGGGTCTTATCGCGCATAAGGTTTTCACAAATATAGTTCTCCTCCAATTTCGTCGGGTACATCATTTTACCAGAACAGGTTATAAAATAGAGTGCACGTTTTAACACTACGCCAATTTTCTTTAAATCATCAAAATTTAACTGGTTTCTTCTGCGGGCTTTGACAATGCGCTCCGCAGATTTATAACCGATCCCAGGGACACGCAGTAAAGTCTGATAACTGGCGCGATTGATCTCCACAGGAAAGAATTCCAGATGGCGCAGTGCCCAGTCACATTTGGGATCTAGAAAAATGTTAAAGTCTGGTCGGTCTTCGGACAATAATTCAGATACCTGAAAATGATAGTAGCGAAGAAGCCAGTCAGCTTGATACAGGCGATGTTCTCGGAGTAGAGGAGGTCCTCCAGGCAGTACTGGAAGCATGGAGTTATGATTTACATTGACAAAGGCAGAATAAAATACTCGTTTTAATGCAAACTTCTGGTATAAGCTTTCTGCAACGCTCATGATCTGGTAATCGTTCTCTGGTGTGGCCCCAATGATCATCTGGGTGGACTGTCCTGCTGGGACAAATTTAGGCGCCTTGCGATAGACAGTAAGTTCCTGTTTATTGTCTGTAATGCGGTTTTGAATCTGGCGCATTGGTTTTAAAATGGTATTGCGTGATTTACATGGGGCGAGTTCTTTTAAGCTGTCTGCGGTGGGCAGTTCCAGATTGATACTCATACGATCTGCCAGAAAACCGGTTTTTTCCACTAAAACAGGGTCTGCGCCAGGGATTGCTTTTACATGGATATAACCATTAAAATGATGCAGATTGCGCAGTTGGTACAAGGTCTGGTAAATGAGTTCCATGGTGTAATTGGGACTAACCATAATACCAGAACTCAAGAACAGACCTTCTATATAATTGCGCCGATAGAACTGGAGCGTAATCTTGCAGACTTCTTCTGGGGTAAAAGCAGTTCTTGGGACATCGGAATCCCGATTATTCAGACAGTAGGCGCAATTAAAAATACATTCATTGGTAAAAAGAATTTTCAAAAGAGAGATACATCTTCCGTCAGCAGAGAAGGAGTGACAGACCCCTGGGGCAACGGAATTGCCCATTCCTCTGCCAGTTCCCTTGCGGTCTACACCACTGGAGGTGCAGGCGACATCATATTTAGCGGCAGCCGACAAAATTGTCAACTTGTCCAGTAAGTCCATGTCCATCTGTAAGTTCATATCGATTCCCTTCCTAAGCCGATTGATAATTCAAGTCTTCACATTTGCAAAATAGTGAGGAACATTAGTTCTGAAGATATCATAACACAGTAAAGTAAAAAATGCAAGAGAAAATAGAACGATTGTTTGTTTTATAAACTTTACATCATAAGCATTAATTGTTGTCATAAACCTCAAGCAAATTTTCAACCTATCTTTTCATATCTCGGCAAATGGCGATAAG
>CAJTVT010000059.1 GCA_910580015.1 uncultured Lachnospiraceae bacterium | reverse complement strand
TTCTTTTTCGCGGCAGGAGAGGGCAAGACCAAGTGCATCGACAGCCATTTCATAAGCCTGTGCCATATCATCGCCTTGGGTGAGACATTCAGGGATGTCGGGGAAAGAAATCCAGAAGCCTCCTTCTTCTGCTTTGTGAAAAAGTGCAGGATAAAATAATTTGTTCATAGTAACGCCTCCATGTTTTGGGGTGGCGGGACTATTTAAGACCCGCCTGTTTTAAAATAGCTTGTTCAAGACCTTTTTTCAGGCTTGTGCTGTGATAAGGAACTTCTGTCTGGTGTCCAGTCGCATCATTTCGCATTTTTACATGAGAACCGTTTTGACCGACTACCTTAAAACCATGTTTTTTGAGATGCTTAATCATCTCTTTTGGAGTCATTGGCATTTTTATATATCTCCTTTCCTTATCATGTTTATATTATAACACGTAATATTACGTATGTCAATAAAAATACGTAATATTACGTAAAAATGGATAGGAAAGGAGAACATCGAGGCAATACCAAACTTTGACCCTGAAATTTTTAAAGCGTGTTCGAGAATTAGGATAGATGGATAATGAAATTTTATTTTGAAAGGGGGTGGAAATAAGGATGGGCAAAAAACGGTGGTTAAAGGGAATTGTGACGATTATTTATACTTTAGCAGTTACCTATATGGCATGGAAGTGGGCGTGTTTTTATGCATATCTGGAGCGCGGATATGAGGCTTTTGGAGGTGAATACCTGGTAATCCCAGTAGCAGCATGGGCATCTTATAAAGCAATTCATAAATTTTTCAATGGAATGGAGGAAGAAAAAGAATGCAACAACGAAACGTGATTAAGCAAGAGGTAGAGGAATTGCTCGGATGCAGGATCACAGATGGGCAATTTTGCCAGGCTTTTGCATATGCCAGGCATAAACAACACTACCAGTATCAGCAGGAGAAAAGAAAAGGACTTTTGCATCATCAGTATTTGCTCTCTTTAACAGTGGAGTATGTTATGAATCTTGAAGCTTCGAGACTTACAGCGGAGCGGTGCAGGGAATTGCGAGAGATAGAAGAAGGGCGCCTGATAAAAAATCAAGACGCCCGATACAGTAGCTATATTATAGTAAAACCTGCTACATAAATCAAGGAAAAATTTACAACGTATGGAGGGAGAATGTATGGAACCAATGATTGCTGTCAATGGCCAGATGGAAGTATCTGAGAAAAAGCGGGTTTTGGAGAAAAAGGAAATGATATCAAAAATTTATGAGTCAGTTCCAGAAGATGTGCAAGAATACATCCCGCTTGAGCGTATTTATAATTCAAAATGGGAAAATGATGCAGAAAAAGAGGCAGATATTCGTAAAGAAATTTTTAGAGTAGCCAGAAGAGTTTTTGGTGATGTCAGAGTATTAAAAAGCATAAATTCTGAAGCAGTTCCAGAGGCATTGGAAAAATATAAGCGCAGCTTAATCCTTACGGATGCAGTTGCTTACATAAGTAGTTACGAACAGCAGAAATTGAAATTTTTCTTATGTGGGCAGGAAAAGCGCACTAAGATGGAGAAACACAGATCCAACAGGTAAGGTTGGGGATATTTGTGAACTATCAAAGACGCAGTTAGAGGATGCAATAGGATGACTGAAAGGAGCCCCAGACAAAGCATTTCCAAGTATTATGGTGGCTTCAGGCAAATAAAGAAATGCAAGGATTAAAATAAAAAGAAGAGAGAGTATCTATCCTGTCGTTGTTAATCGTTTTGGTGGCGGCAGGGTGGAAGAGTTAGGTGTTGATATGGCAAAAGTGGGAATCGATAGTTTCCTTTTAGATTGCCGCACGAATGACAATATCTCTGAAATTGAAGCAGAATATGGAGTAAAAGGGTTTGCAGTAGTAGTTCGGCTCTGGCAGAAAATATACTGTGAAAAGGGTTATTATTGTGAATGGATTGAAAGGAGTCCACTTCTGTTTTTGGCGAATTGGTTCGGTGGAAACAGCGGTGTGACAATCAACTTAATAACAGAGATTGTAAGCAGGTGCTTAAATAACGGCATTTTTGATGCTGGGATGTATGAGAAATACTCCATTCTTACATCCGCAAGGATTCAAAAACAATACTTTGGCGTTGTAAAAAGACGGGAAGAAATCCTTGTAAAAAAAGAGTACCTTTTAATTAGTGTTGGCAAAATGAAAGGCATTGCATACAAAAATACGGATTCTGTAAACAAAAGTGAAAAAAATGTATGCAGAATTGACACAAGTAAAGTAAAGGAAAGTAAAGGAAAGGAAATTAAAGAGATAGAGAATGCTACGCATTCTTGTGTGGAGCCAGAAATTCTGTCGTCCACACCTCCGATAATCTCCTTGCCATTGAATGATAAGACGTTTTATGACATTCATGTCAATGATGTCGATGGCTGGAAGGAATTATATCCATCGGTAGATATTTTACAGGAGTTGCGAAAAATGAAGGGATGGCTTGACAGCAATGTGACGAGGAGGAAGACCAGGAGAGGGATAAGGAGATTTATTAATAGCTGGCTGGCGAAGGAACAGGATAAGGGGGCTGGGAAAGTCCAGAAAACTACAAACGGATTGGAGAAAGAACAGGAAGAAGAATGGATCGGCGATGACTGGATGGACTTTGAGACGCCATGGGGGAGATAGCGATGTATGAATTTAAAGTAGATGATGCTTACGCCTTTGCAAGGCATGTCCATGCACGGGTAAATGAGCATAATGGGGAGCTGGTTTTTAAGCTGTGCCCATATTGCAATCCAAATCCTACAAGGGATAACATAAAATCCTTCTCCATCCATCTTGGAACAGGACAATTCAAGTGTCTGCGTGCCTCTTGTGGTGTGCAGGGAAATATGATTACACTTTCCAAAGATTTTGATTTTTCCCTTGGAACCGAGGCTGATGAATATTACCAACCAAGGCGGCAGTTCCGCAGAATAAAGACGCCACAAAAGCCGATTGAGCCAAAACCAGAAGCAATCCAATACCTGACAAGTCGAGGAATCTCGGAAGAAGTTATAAAAAAATACCAGATTACCGTTCAGACAGAACACCCAAATATACTGGTGTTTCCATTCCTGGACGCCACTGGAAAAATCACATTTATTAAATATCGCAAGACAGATTATGACCAGGAAAAGGACAAAAACAAAGAATGGTGTGAAGCAAACTGTAAGCCGATTCTGTTTGGCATGGCACAATGTAATGGGAACTTTGACCGGCTGGTTGTCACAGAAGGACAGATAGATAGTTTATCGGTGGCCACAGCAGGGATTGAGAATGCCGTGTCGGTTCCTACAGGGGCAAAGGGGTTTACCTGGATTCCCTATTGCTGGGATTGGATTAACAAATTTCAGGAAGTTGTGGTTTTTGGAGACTATGAAAAGGGCAAGATTACACTTCTGGAAGAACTTTCTTCTCGTCTGAAATGTACCTTGAAGCATGTCCGAAAGGAAGATTATAAGGACTGTAAGGACGCCAATGAGATTTTACAGAAGTATGGTGTAGAGCAGGTGAGAGCCTGTGTGGAAGATGCAAGAATCGTTCCAATTGGTGGAGTCATAAGTTTGGCGGAGGTGGAGGAAGTAGATGTTTTCAAACTGCCAAAGCTTATGACAGGAATTAGCAAACTCGACCGCCTGTTATACGGAGGGCTTCCATTTGGTGGTGTGGTATTGGTGTCAGGTAAGCCAGGCGAAGGGAAATCGACACTGGCCAGTCAGATTATGGTAAACGCTATGCAGCAGGGGCATAAATGCTTTGCATACAGTGGGGAACTGGCAAATTATCAGTTTCGCTCATGTATAGATTTTCAGATTGCAGGTGGTGGTCATGTGATTGAATACCAAAATAAATGGGGTGACCGAAATTACACCATTTCCAAAACGAATAAACAATTGATTGCAGACTGGTATCGGGACAAGTTTTTTCTGTATGACAACCGGGTAGTGGAGGGGGATGAAACGAGGAGTTTGCTTCATCTGACAGAAAATGTAATTATGCAGTATGGGGCCGATGTCATCCTTTTAGATAATCTTATGACAGCCTTAGATTTGGAGCCAGGTCAGGCGTTTGATAAATATGACAGGCAGAGTGTTTTTGTAAAGAAGCTTACACGAATGGCACTCAAATACAACGTTCTGATTCTTCTGGTAGCGCATAAAAGGAAAAACAACTTTTCCACAAATGAGAATGATGAAATCAGCGGAAGTGGCGACATATCCAATTTAGCGACGGTAACCATTGCCTATGAGAAAGATAAGGAATTGCAGGAGGGACAGAGACGCCTAAAAGTGTCGAAGAATCGTCTGTTTGGAAGGGTTGAAACAAAAGGGTATGTGCTGGATTTTGATGAAAAATCAAAGCGCATTTATGGACCAGGAGATGATTTGTGTGTGGATTATGGATGGGATATTGTCGGTGATGGGTTTATGAATATCAGCAGTTATGAGGAGGTGCCATTCTGATGACAAAAGAGCAGAAAATATGGACAGATGGAAAAATAAAGCAGTTGATGGAAGAAGCCATGAAAAGGATGCCAATGTCAGACGTCGATTGGAAGGAACTGCAAGAGTCCGTAAAAATGATATTTGAAAAATCAAAGAAAAATCCAGGAGTAAAAGAAGCGCTTGTAGCGTTCCTGCTGCAATGTGAAGAAAAGGATAAAGCAGCAAGAAGGCAGGGTGGATTGTGAAGGATAAAAATCTTGAAGTGAGAAAAGGGATAAGGATGAATTTTGGTGATGAAGATGGCGAAATGGAACAACAATGCAGAGGGGTATTGGGATCCTACGGCTGGCCTAGCCATACAGAAAGTATCAAGGGAGGAAAGGAAGGCAGCTATGAAAAAGAGAAGAAGTGGTAGGTGTACAATGGATGAAAAAAGGATCCATGAAAAAGCAGTGAGAATACGAAAGATGACAGATGAACAGTTACTTGATTATGTAGAAGGCAGGGTGCAGCAGGCAAGGAGTGAGGGGTTTTTTCAGGGGAAGGAACAGAATCCACAACTGAGTGCAACGGAATTTGTGGAGGAAATCGGAAAGATAAAAGGCATTGGTACAGGAACCATGTCCAAGATACGAGAACTGCTTGACAAAAGATTGGAGGGAATGTGATTGCCAAAGTTAAAACGGCAGATGATTGGCAGACGTAGCAAAGCGTCTGGAGAAGCTTTTGAGCGCAGATTGTCAAATGCTTGTAAATTTTATCTACAGAATGGATGGGCGCATATAGAGAAAACGCCAGAGCCGTTTCATATCACTGGTAAAGACAAGAATGGAGTTGTGCGCGGATATTACGAAAAGAAAGGCCAGCCAGATTTTAAAGGGATTTTATGCGATGGTACGGGGATTATGTTTGAGGCGAAACATACCGATTGTGACAGGATAAAGCAGAATGCCATTACAGATGCCCAATGGGATAGTTTGGATATTTATGAACGATTTGGAGCACATTGCTATGTAATGGTGTCAATCGGGCTGGAAAATTTCTACCGAGTGCCATGGGAGGTATGGAAGCAGATGAAACTTTTCTATGGACATAAGTTCATGACGAAGCAGGAACTGGAACCTTATCAATTAAAGGAGAAGCAGTGTACAATACTTATTTTGGAGGGGGTGTCATTGAAAGATGAAAATACAGAAAGCAAAATTGGCAAAGAAGTTGAATCAGATAAAAGCGGTAGTGCCTAAAAAAACTACTCTCTCTGCTTTACAGGGGGTTTTGGTGGAAGATGGTTTTCTGATTGCCAGCGATTTAGAAATGACAGTGAAATCCAAATTAGAGTGTGCAGATGGGGAAAGGTTCCTTCTACCCATACAGACATTTGAACTAATCCAAAATTTGCCAGATGGAGAAATTGAGCTATCTGTCACAGGGAAAGATAGTCTCGTAATTCAGGCAGGCGGGGTGAAGTATAAACGGAAGACGTTGGATCCGGATCTCTTTCCTATGACCACTGCTTTAGAGGGAGAAAGTGAGTCCACAATCAAAGCGGAGGAGTTTTTGAAGTCTTTGAGGCGCGTTTCTTACGCTGCGTCATCAAATGGATTCAATGCAGCGTATACTTCTGTGTGCTTGCAGGCAAAAGGGGGATATCTAAATTTTATCAGCTCAGATGGTCATGTATTGGCATGGGATAAAAGAGTCTATGATGGGGAATTTGAGCTTCTGCTGCCCAAGAATACGGTGGATAGATTAAAATCGTTTGGGTTTACTGGGGAGGTGAAGATTCAGTTTGATGGGAAAGGAGCATTGTTCTTTACAGAGGAACTTAAGGTTTATACGCGTCTACTTGATGGACGATATTTTGATTATCAGAAAAAGTTTCATGAACTTCCATTGCATACAGGGGTGTCAAGGATTGGACTATTGGATGCAATGGTAAGAGTGAAAATGTGTATGGCAGAAAAACGTCCTGTTAAATTTCAGTTTGAGGCAGATTCATTAAACCTTTCCATGGAGGATAAAGCAATCGATTACCATGAAACGATGAAACTGAAATGGCATCTAGACGAAGCGCTTACCATTGGTTTTAATCCCATCCTAGTTTTGGAGACGATGAAGGCTTTCGAGTGTGAAAATGTAAAGATTTTTCTTGGTGGTCCGAGACAGCCTGTGATGATAGAGGATGACAGCAGCGATTTTAAGGCGCTCGTTCTTCCAGTTAGGATAGATTAACGTCTCGGTTATAATCGGCGTTAGGAAGAAAATGTTGTATAGATAAGACAGGGCGGAGTGTTCGCAGCCTGGAAAGGAAAAGAGAATGTTAGAGAAAGAGAAGGAAAAAGAATTGGGTAGTCATTGGGAAGAAGTGTTGGAACTGGCGCAGCAATGTGGATTTCTGAAATATGTCTATGGAGACACGGCGCTTTTACAGAAAAATAATGTCCAACAAAAAGAGGAGAATATCCCCGGTCAGGTAACGTTGTTTGATTTAGGAATGGAAGGATGAGAAGGGGATCAAAGCAGTTACGAAATACCCAGGAAGCAAATGGTCGCTGGCGGAATGGATCATAGATTTCTTCCCAGAGCATCACAGTTATCTGGAACCATTTTTCGGGAGCGGGGCTGTTTTGTTTCATAAATCCAGGAGCAACATAGAAACAGTGAATGATCTGGATGGAAATGTTGTAAACTTGTTTGAGTGGATCAAGAAAGACCCAGAACGCTTGGCACATGAAATATATTACATTCCCTATGCCAGACAGATATATGAAGATGCCCTTGCTAAAATTCCAGAAGACAGCTTAGAGAAAGCAGTGAATTTTTACATACGACTGAATATGGGATATGGAGCACGCATCTGTGGTGAGAAAGTTGGATGGAAGAATGATATAAAGGGGAGGGAGCGTGCTTATGCTGCACAGGACTGGAGGGACTTGCCAGAACAGATTATGTGGGCAGCGGAACGTCTTCGAGGAGTTCAGATTGAAAATAGATCAGCAGTAGAAGTTATCAAACGATTTAATTCGCTCAAAGTCCTAATTTATGCGGATCCGCCCTATGTACTGGGAACGAGATATGGGAAACAATACCGTTGTGAAATGGACGATAAGGGTCAGGAAGAATTATTGTATACATTGCTTGCTCATAAAGGAAAAGTACTCCTAAGCGGGTATGACAATGAGATATACAATCATCTGCTTTGGGGATGGTATAGGGAAGAAACTACCTGCTATACACAGGCATGCAGGAGGAAAAGAGAAGTATTGTGGATGAATTTTGTTCCAGAAGGGAAGCAGCTGTGTTTCTTTTGAGTATAGGTTTTCATTTATTTGAGTTGGAGGTTAGGAGGATAGGGAAATGAGTAAATATGATTCTATGTCACAAGAATTAAAGGATTATGCAAACAAACGAATTGAAGAAAGTGGAATTGTAATGGTTCCAGGGCATTATCCGTTATTTAAAAGCAAAGAGCAAGTTGATAAATGGATTAAAATGAATCAAGAAGCGTTTGAGATGTATTTTGCAGAGGACGATTAGGAGATAGTTTTATTATTTGTTTGATTTGGAGGTTAGGAGAGTAAGAAAATGGATAATTTTGAACAGAAGATTCTGAATGCAGTAAGTGAAAAGTTGAATGATGGAACTGTGGAGAAACTGGTGCAGCAGCATATAGAGAAAGGTGTTTCTAAGGTACTGGAAGATTTATTTTCATGGAATGGAGAGGGAAAGAGGCTGATTGAGAAAAAACTGAGTGAAGTAATGGTTCCGGCTATCGAGCGTCATGAATTTAATCAGTATCTCATAAAATTGGATTCTGTTTTGACAGAGATTATCAATGCGACGGTCCTTGTAGATAATAGGAAAATGCTGGAAAACTTTAAAGAGCTGATGATAGAGCCAAATAGGAGAGAGATAAAGTTGTCAGAGATTTTTAGTCGGTATTGTAAACATGTTGCAAAAAATATTGATACAAGCGATTTAAAAGCCTTCTATGAGGATGGGGAGTCATATTATGAGAATGTGACCGCAAACATGGAAGTGGAGCATGAGGATAAAGCGTGGTTCCGGTCAATTTATGATGATTGTACTGTAAAATTCACTTGTGAAAAGGACGAGCTTTTAAACTGTCAGGTGAAGCTTTCGAAAGAAACAGATGAAAAGAATTGGAGAGTGAAAGGTTGTGGAGAGTGTATTGATATTGATTCTTTGCAAAATTTAAGTAATTTTGAAGTATTCCTTATGACCTTAAAACGTGGGTTTGTTCATATTATCATAGACGAGGAAGAAGATTATGATGACAACATTGAGCCAGAGGAAGAACCAGAATGGTCACTTAATTAGACAGAATTATAAATTGTATGATAGGGAATAGAGGAGTGTAGCAAAATGAAAAGAGTATTTGTGAGTAAGATGAATCAAATCATTATAATTCCTACCATTGGAATATTGTGGAACTGGAGTTGTATTCTTCTTTCCTTTGCATGGTTGCATGTGGAGTGTTCCGTTTTGCTCCATGACAGGCGAAAGGAAAGGCCAGAATGAATAAATCAGAAATGGTATATAGACAGAATCAAGCAGTCGCAGGTTTTATGGGCTTTGAATGTTTTGGAATTGATGAAAAAGAAAGCATTCAAGGCTATGACAAAAACATAGCGGAAATACATGACATGATTGCGCATTTTATAGAAAAAGAGAACAAAGAAGAAGTGTCTTACTGGAGGCAGATGTTACAGGAAGCAAGAGTGGCGAAAAGGCATGCGAAAAAGATGATTGCAGAGAAAAACAGAACGGAGGCCGCGTACACATAACGCTTATCAAGATAGCGAGTGGTGATTGATGGAAATGCCAAAACACTTGGGGAGGAATGGGTTCCTCTAATCGTAGTCGAGAGGCAGAGAATTATGTTGATGCATAATTCCGTTGAAATATATTTGTTGTTGGAGTGGAGGAAAAGATTCCACAGCATCAATCATCTTGGCGCATGAAAATAAGGAACCATTAGACATCATCCTGTTTTCAGAGGTCATGTATGACCAGAAGCGGGAGATTAGCGGAGAGAATCCAGAACACATGCAATTTATAAAAGATACAAAGTCCCTGTTTGAAGGCTGGGGATATGAAGTACATATATTAAGGGCAGACATGGACTATCTTGGATTTTTTAACAGAATCATTACAAAAGCTACAAAGCACAAGGAACACAATGGAATGAAATTTGGATTTCCGCTGTTTGGATTATGTGGATTAAAAAGAGATTGTAAAGAAAAACCAATTAAAAATTATTTAAAGACAATAGAGGAAGGAACCATTCAGTATGTGGGGATCTGTGCAGATGAAAAGAAGAGGCTGGAAAGTCTGCACAAGGAAAGCAACAGAGTTTCCTTACTTGCAAAATATGGATATACAGAAGAAATGGCAAGGCAGAAATGCCTGGAATATGGGCTGCTCAGCCCGTGTTATAAATATTCCAGACGCGGCGGATGTTGGTTCTGCCCGAACGCAAAATTGGCAGAGCACAAGGCAATACGAGAGTTATATCCCGAAATTTGGAAAGAATTTGTTTCACTGGAAAATGAGGATAATGTTGCAAATGATAAATGGAATATATATGGAGATACACTCAAAGAGATTGATGAAAGATTGTTTTGGGAAGAAAGGCAGATGAACATTTTTGATTACATTGAGGTGGTAGATGCTTAAAAATGGTACAACCTCTCCATAAAAACCCTTTACAATACAACTCACGGATTGGGTGAGGAAATAGAAGAAAGGCAGGGATATAGGAACATGGAAGAATTCAATTGTTCGTTGAATAATACAGCAGAGTTAAGAAAACTTCTCCTACAAAATCCTGATTTACCACTATTGATTTTTTGTGGAGAAGATTCCTGGCATGATAGATATCCGTATGAGCAGGTAGAAGCAAGAAACGGAGGAGTGAAGGAATTAACACAGTATAAAGGTTGGTGGATGGATAAAGAGGATTATGAGGAGAATCTATCAGAAGATTTATGTAACCTTGAAGAGTACAAGAATTTATCAGAGGAAGAATACGACCAGGTGATTAAGGAAAAGGTTGCAAAAGAGGAATATGTCAAAGCGATTGTTCTTTATGTGGGATAAAATTTGTGGGATTTAAGAAGCATAGGACAAGTAGGGGCATTTGTG
>CAJTVT010000058.1 GCA_910580015.1 uncultured Lachnospiraceae bacterium | reverse complement strand
AAGCCTGTAAAATAGGGCTTTTGCGGACTTAGAAACCTGAAAATGTATAACAACCAATACTGGTCACACTTTTGGGAATTGTTACATTCGTCAAACTACTACATTCATTAAATGCCGCCAGCCCTATACTTTCTACTCCTTCAGGAATTGTAATACTCGTTAAATCACGGCAATGAGTAAATGCATATTCTCCAATACTGAGCACACCCTTTGGAATCGTTATGCTTGTCAAGCCGTTGCATTCAGAGAATGCCTCCTTCCCAATACTGAGCACACTGGACGGAATCACAGTATTTCTACTCCCGCAGATAAGCATATTATTCATGGTATCAATAATTGCATTACAATTATCCCTGCTATCATATCGGGAATTTCCTTCTTCCACTGTTAGATTTGCCAAGCTGCTGCATCTTGACAATATACTGTTTTCAATATGGGTCACGCTACTAGGAATTGTTATGCTTGTCAGGCTGCTGCATCCTCGAAAGGCAAGCATTTCTATACTGGTAATACTATTAGGGATTGTTATACTCTTCAAACCGCTACAACCATTAAATGCCATCTGGCCAATGCTGGTCACTTTATTCCCATTAATCTGTGATGGTATTTCTACATCACAATCGCTTCCTCTATACCTTGTAATCTTCACGCCATCTTCAAACACCGAAAATGCAAAATTCTCCCGTTCTGCTGCCTGAACCTCCAATCCATAGATTGGCTCACACGACAATGCAATTACCATTGTCAGCAGACTTACCAGCAGCTTTTTCCATTTCTTCATCCTTTTCCTCTCTTTCTTCTATCCCCTGGCAAACTACATAAATCATTCCCATAGCGATTCGAACCCTTTTCTTTGCATCTGCACAAGAAACATACGCCAAAAACTGTACAAAATGGTTTTTAAAGGAACTTTTCTCCATATCCGTAGTGTTCCACTACATAATCAATATCTTTATCGCCTCGGCCACTCAGACAAACCAAAATGGAACCACGACCCATCTCTTTTGCCCTTCTCATAGCATAGGCAACCGCATGGGAACTTTCAATTGCTGGAATAATCCCCTCATATCGGGACAGTTTAAAGAAAGCTTCCATTGCCTCTTCATCACTGGCGGTCTCGTACTGTACTCTGCCGATATCGTGCAGATAAGCGTGTTCTGGCCCAACAGAAGGGTAATCCAAACCACTAGCAATCGAATACACAGGTGCAGGATTGCCGTCCTGGTCTTTGAGCATAATACTGTCAAACCCATGCATAATGCCACGCTCCCCATATTTCATGGAAGCTGCATGATCTCCCAGTTTTTCCCCTCTTCCCAGGGGTTCCACACCCACAATTTCCACTGGATCATTTAAAAACGGAATAAACATTCCAATAGAATTGCTGCCGCCTCCTACACAGGCACACACGACATCTGGTTCAATCCCTGTCATTTCTAAGAACTGATCCCTTGCCTCATAGCCAACTACAGACTGAAAATCGCGAACCATCAGAGGAAATGGATGTGGTCCCAACGCAGAACCGATACAGTAAATGGAATCTTTATAATTTTTAGCATAAGATTCAAAAGCAGAATCCACAGCCTCCTTCAAAGTCTTTAATCCTGAAGACACAGGCACCACTTTTGCTCCCAAAATTTTCATACGGGTCACATTCGGTGCTTGCTTGGCAATATCCACTTCACCCATATGAATCTCACATTCCAGTCCAAAATATGCTGCTGCTGTGGCAAGTGCTACACCATGCTGTCCCGCTCCTGTCTCTGCTATCAAACGTTTTTTACCCATAAATTTGGCTAAAAGCCCCTCACCCATACAGTGATTCAATTTGTGGGCTCCTGTATGATTTAAATCCTCACGTTTCAAATAAATCTGGCAGTTCCCAATCTGTCTCGAAAGACGCTCACAGTGATATACTGGAGTGGGCCTACCCTGAAATTCTTTGCGGATTCTTCGAAGCTCACTGATAAACTGGGAAGAATGACAGATCGTCTGATATGCCTCCGTAATCTCCTCAAATGCTGGCTTTAGTTCCTCTGTCAGAAAGGCGCCGCCATATTCTCCAAAACGTCCTTCTTTGTCTGGGTGATTTTTTAAATAAGATCTGTAATCCATATTTTTCTCCTTTAATCAATTACGAATATTAAAAATTTTACGCACATTTTATTTATTGCAAAATAGACAATACCCCTTGTGTGCTTTGATTTGCCTGTGCAAGCATGGACTGTCCAACCTGGGATAAAATATTATTCTTGCTGTATTGAACCATCTCCTCCGCCATATCGGTATCTCGAATCCGTGATTCCGATGCAGAGGTATTTTCTTTGCTGGTATCAAGATTTGCAATGGTATGCTCCAAACGATTCTGCGCTGCCCCCAGATAAGATCGCATCTCAGAAACCACTCCTACAGCATTTTGAATGAGCTTCATACTTCTGCCCGCCATCTCATAGGAGGATACATATAAATTCTTTGATGACTCATAATGTGCCTTTTTTCCTGTCACTGCATCAGCAGATGTGACCCCTGGATATGCTGTCCAAGTTTCATCCCCAAGCTCGATATACTCAATAGAAGGCACTCTCTCTAACGCCGTATCCAATATCTGAAGATTAGCAGTTCCATCAAAAGACAAAGTCAAACCCAGACCATGTGCATCCATTGCCTTTAAGTCAAGCACAAGATTCTGCTCTGAAACAGCGCCAACTTGAAGGTTCTTATGACGGAAAGAGCCATCTAACAAATTCATCGTATTAAACTGCGTTGTACTGGCACAACGGTCAATTTCGACCGCTAACTGATCAATTTCATCCTTTATATGAGCCCGATCACTGTCTGTATTGGTATCATTAGCCGCCTGTGTCGCCAGTTCATTCATTCTTTGAAGGATGGAATGAACCTCATTCAAAGTTCCTTCTGCCACTTGAATCAAAGATACACCATCTTGTGCATTCTTGGAAGCTTTGTCTAATCCCCGAATTTGCTGGCGCATTTTTTCGGATATGGACAATCCCGCTGCATCATCTGCCGCACTGTTAATCTTATATCCTGAGGACAATTTCTTTGTTGATTTATCCTGCATGGATTGTACACTCTTTAATGCTCCGCTCGCATTTTGCGCCTGTAAATTATGTTGTATAACCATATACATGTCCTCCTCTTTTTCACTCTGACGACTCTATATCTATGTATCTTGTTTGTCCATATATCACCTATCTCTGTACATATATTTGCGCCAAAGGCATTTTAAATTGTTATTTCAGAGGTTGTTTCTCATAAAAAACCTTAGAAAAATATTTAAGAATCAGATTCAGTATATCGTATTGGTTATTTTTTATCAAGATAACAAAAAATATTTATATATGTTTTATATTTTACTAATAAGATTAAAGTGTTTTTGACCCCCTAATCCTAATAACAAATTCTAAGACCTTTCGGATAATGGTTTTTCACAATACCATTCGTTGCTTTTCCCCATCCCAGAGGAAGTCCTGCGGTGCCCACCAGTACCCACCCCTTCAAAGCACTATCACAGAAAAATGTCTCGCCATGCAAATATTTTAGCGGCTCCTCACATTCCGCATATTGACGAACTTCTTCTGAATATAAATACATGGCCAGCGCATGAGAAGGCTCAAATCTGTTCTTTTTATATATACCTAGATGAAGCCCAGCTCGAAGTGTCCTCCATCCTTTCAAATCTGGCATATCCACAGGCAGCAAATACAGTTGATCCGAAAACAGAACAAGTTTTCCTTTTATTTTTTCTTCCAGAACAATCTTTAAATTGTTTCGCTCAAACTCCAGATACAATTGATATGCTTCTTTCTCTTTGGTATTGTCAACTTTCTTGCCCAATCTATTTTGCTTTTCTTCATTATGTAATGAGGCAATACGAATCTCTGATGGTTCCTTGCCAGCCTCCATACCAACACCAGTTTTCACCAATCGCGCTGCAAAATGTCCTTCTCCATGCAATTTATGGGGCCACAGGCGATATGTTCCATCCAATTTATTTCCAGTTTCTTCAAGGTTCGTTTGAAATCTATCTTCCTGAATCCATTGTACCCTTCCAGAACTGAAATATTGTTCTCCAACAATGGAATGATCCAGCGAAAATTCTGGATACTCTTCAAGAAACCATGCAATACACTGTTCGTTTTCTTCTGGCGCAAAGGTACAGGTAGAATAAACCAGAACACCTCCAGGCTTTAACATTTCAGCAGCGCAACATAAAATCTCACGTTGACGTTTTGCACACAATTCCACATTCTGCAAACTCCATTCATGAACTGCCTGTGGATCTTTGCGAAACATTCCCTCTCCAGAGCAGGGAGCATCCACCAAAATCCGGTCAAAAAATGCACAAAAGCCCTGTGTTAAGTGTTCTGGAGACTCATTTAACACAACTGTATTCGCAATTCCCATCCGTTCCACATTTTGAGACAGAATTTTTGCCCGGTTCCCATAATATTCATTTGCAATCAACAGACCTTCGCCTTTCATTTTCGCTGCGATCTGAGTGGTCTTGCCACCAGGAGCCGCACATAAATCACAAATCTTTTCTCCAGGTTTTGGTTCTAAAAGTTCTACGGCTGACATAGCGCTTGGCTCCTGAATATAATAAGCCCCTGCCTCATGCAAGGGATGTTTGCCAGGAAATTGTCCAGACTTATAATAATATCCTTCCGAACACCAAGGAATTTGTGAGAGTTCCCATTCTTTGTTCTGAGATATTATGCTTTCAAATGCATCTTTTGAAGAAAATTTCAAAGAATTATATCGAAGTCCATACACACGCTCCTTTTGATAAGAATCAAAAAATCTCTCCGCATCCTCCCCAAGAAACTGCTGCATCCTCTCACAGAATTCTTTCGGCAGCGCCGAAACAGAATCGCTAGTCATCCCATTCTGAGTCAAATTCCAGAATTTCTCCTGTTCCTGCATTGATTTTGTACTCATACTCCATACCATCCTTATAAAATTCAATCTCATAGATCGTACTGCCATGTTCTTTTTCCATCTTCGATTTCGAAAAGCTCACGTCAGCAACTGTAAATCCTGCATGGGAAGCCGCAATAGAGCGCGCCTGGTCTAACCCAATATCTGAACCGTTTCCTTGGACATTGTCCGTATTTCCCCCTTCAGGGATTTCTTCCATATCTTGACTCTCCTGCCCTGTATTTGGGTCATCCTGTACAAAAGTATCTTGTCTTGGTGCAGAAAAAATCTCTTTGCTCTTACTGTAAATGCTACCAGCATTTCCATTGATCTCGTACTCATATTCTGCATTTTCAGTATAAAATTCGATCTCATACACATAACTTCCACGTTCCAATTCCTGCTTTGTCTTTGTAAAAGTAACCTCGGAAGCTTGCAACCCTGCATCAGAAAGTGCAATTTCTTGGGCCTTTTCCATCGTAATTTCTTTTCCACCGACAAAAAATTTGGTAATAACGGACACCGCAAACACCAAGCCAACTCCAAGAAGTACAAACGCCGCAAAACAAATTCCCATAATAAAAGCCCTCTTAGGCGTTTCAAAAAATTTTTTCATATCGCTTTCCCTTTCCACTTTTTCTATCTCTCATACTACAAATCAAAGACCCCGCTGCAAGCAACGGGGTATCAAACTTGCAGCGCTGCAAAACAGCGGGGTATTTGACCCTCGCGGCAGTCGCCAAATATCTGTTGGCGGCCACTTGACTCGTTGCTCGCGGGAATAAAATCTTTATAAATTTTAAAGCGTATTTGAAAATTCATCCCTGCAATCAGCCAAAAATGTAAACTTGCTGCCTGTTCCTGGTTCACTCTCAACATGGATCTTTCCATGATGGAACTGAGTAATCTCATAGACCATGGATAATCCCAATCCTGTGCCAACCCCAGAATGCGAAGGATCTGCCTGATAAAAACGACGAAAAATTTTGTCCTGTTCCCCTGGATCAATCCCTATTCCATCATCTGTAACAGACAATTCCATTGTTCCTTCCGTGCAAATTAACCGAACAAAAATATGTCCATGTTCTTTCCCATACCGATATGCGTTGCTTATAAGATTTGTAAGCATCCTAGAGAGAAGTTGGCGATTACCATTAAAATACACATTACTCTCTGCCTCATAATCTAAGGTAATATCCTTCTCTTGAATCAATGCCATATCAAAACAAATGGTTTCTACAAGCTCTGTCATAAGAATTGATTCCTTGATATAACTTTCTGCCCGCATCTCCAAACGCGTAAAATCTAACATATCATTAATCAACCTTGACATTTTTCTGCCCTGTCGCTGGATTGTGCAGAGAGCATTTTCATATTCTTCACTGCTTCTTTGCACCTCCAAGGAAAATTCACATTGTGCCAGAATCACAGAAACTGGGGTACGTAGTTCGTGGGAGGCATCCGATGTAAATTGACGCTCCGCCTCAAATTCCTCCTCCAGACGTTGGAACATCTTATTAAAGCTCTCTGCAAGCTGATGAAGCTCATCTTTTCCACTTCCAATCTCAATTCTTTTTTTCAGATCGCCTCCTGTTCTAATCTTAGATGCAGAATCTGAAATTTCCTGAATGGGCCTTAACATCCTTCTGGCCAACAGATAGCCTCCCATAGAGGAAATCAAAACCAACAAAGGCAGGAATAAAAGAGCCAGTCGAGTAATACTGGACATATGAACTGCTCCCTGATATTCTGAAACCACTCCCCTAAGCCAAAGTCCATCTAAACCTTCGGATGTTAATTTTCGATCAAAAATATAAAAAATTGTGTCTTTTACTGTAATTCGCTGAATACTGGAATCTGTAAATTGCAACTGAGAAGTATTTCTTGAAATAGGATTCTCTCCATAGAGCAGTGTTCCATCTTCATAATATAGCGCAGTATAAACTTCATTTACCTGATCCAAAAAATCATCATCTATCTCCAGATATCCGTTATGAAACGCGATATATTCATCAATTTCCTTAAAATCTGTATGATTAAAATTAATATAAAATTCAACCTCATCCACATTGTTTTCCACTGTTTCGATGAGGCTGTCTCGTATGGTTTTTTGTATAATTTGATGATCTGCATAAAGTACCACAAAACAGGTAAAAAACACTACCACACTTAAAGCTACTGTAAACCACAAGGTAATCTTGAAACGAATTGACAGGTTTTTCATTTCCCATCTGCCTCCCGCAGCACATAACCCTTTCCACGAACGGTGTGAATTAATTTTTCAGCCTGGCCTTCATCTAATTTTTTCCTGAGATAGCGAATGTAGACATCCACTATATTTGTACCTCCCTCATAATCAAAATTCCAGATATGATCCTCGATCTTCTCCCTTGATAATACAATTCCCTGATTATGCAGCATATATTCTAGCAGTTCATATTCCTTGGCAGATAGGGAAATCTCTTTACCACCGCGTTTTACGACATGAGCTGTGCAGTCCATTGTCAGATCTGCCAAAGATAGAACATTACTTGTAACTCCAAAAGAAGTACGCAACATAACCCGCAGACGTGCAGACAATTCCTCAAAAGAAAATGGCTTTACCAAATAATCATTTGCCCCGCTATCTAATCCCTTCACACGATCTGAAACAGCATCTCTCGCCGTAAGAAAGAGAACAGGAGTGGAAGTTCCAGAGCTGCGAAGCTTACGCAGTACCTCATATCCGTCCGCCTTCGGCATCATGATATCTAGAATGATAGCATCATACTCCGCACATGAAAGTAATTCCATCGCTTCCTTACCATCATAACAGCTATCGACACTATAACCATCCGATCCTAATTTCTGAGTAATAATTCTGTTTAGGTCTTGTTCATCCTCCGCAAGTAAAATCCGCATACTCTGTCACTCCTAGCGTTATCTAAATTTTAAATTTATCAACTTCCTGATTCAGCAAGCTTGCAATTTCCATATTGGAATTTGCCTCCGCTCCAATGTCAACCACACTGGAAGTTAAATCCACCGCCTTTTCTGTCACACTGGTAACTCCTTGGGCACTCTCGCTCACTGCATCTTTTACACTTTCCACAGCATCTCGAATATGATCCATACCCATCCTTAATTGCGCACTATCTTCTGCAAATTCCAGCATCATTTTATTCATGCTTCCTACATCTTCCTGATAACTTTCACTGGTTTGCAACAATTTCTCATAACCACTCATAGCAGTTTCATCCATAAAAGCAACCATCTCTTCGGATTCTTCTGCAAGTTCATCCACTGTCTGTATCACAGCTGTCGTCACCTTTTGTATCTCAGTGGCTGCATTTGCAGAATTGAGCGCAAGTTTACCAATCTCATCTGCCACAACTGCAAATCCTTTTCCCGCCTCACCTGCACGTGCCGCCTCAATACTTGCATTTAACGCCAAAAGATTTGTTTCCTCGGTAATACTAATAATATTTTTGGTAAGTTCACGGATGGCTTCAACCTCTTTGGATTTTTCAATTTTCTGTTGAACTGATGCCGCCATATCAGCAACCCGGCTCTTGGCCTCCTGTTGTTCTAAAATAGCCTTTGAATGAACCTTTGAAGCCCGACCCATAATTTCATCCGAAGAGCGACCTCCACATTCCGCTTGTATGTTAATCTGTTCTATCAACAGAAAAATTTGCTGAATCGATTCATTAATCTGATCCAAGGACACACTGGATTCCTGCAATGCAGCACTCATCTGTTCCATAGTAGAGGACACGTCTGTAATACTCATCTCTGCATCTGATAAGTTTTCTGCTATGACACCTGTTGATTTGTTCAAATGTTTTGAATTTGCAGCAATATTAAGCATAATTCCTCTGATATATGCCAACAATTCATTTACATTTTCTGCAATTAATTCCATCTCATCCCCAGAATGAACATCCAAACGCTGCGTTAAATCCCCCTCATTATGTACCAACTCATAAATTTTCTTGTCAACCGTATGCAGACTCTTAATGATTGCACTTGTAATAAAATTCATAATGATCAGTCCAAGAATCAAACAAATCAAAGCAATTCCTACCACCTGCTTCAATATAACATCCAAACGCTGAATAACCCCAGACGCATCGTAATCACATCCCACAATGGCTGATACATTCTTGCCGCTGGCATCTAAAACAGGCATATAGGCGGAGATTAAATCCCCATCTTCTGTAGAATCAATATAATTCTGTATATATATTTCTCCTGCAAATACATCTCGAAGCTCCTGATAAGATAACTCAAAAGGTATTCCAATTTTATTGTGGCTTTCCGGATTATCATCTGTATCTATCCCATAATACACTTGATCTCCCTCTAAATACAATGTATACAGATATTTAATTCCACAATCATCACGAACCCCCCTCAGAGTAGCTAACTGTTCCTGAAACTGCACATCGCTCTCATCTCCTGGCCTTAATTTAGCCAACTTTTCTCCGTCAAGCACTTTTACAGAGACAACTGCTGCCATCTGCGCCTGTTCCACAGCCATCGCTATCAGACCATCTTTCATCCGCACATAAGAACTTACTCCCAATGTCACACACAGCAAAATTATTAAAATGCTGGCTGGAAATAAAATTTTAACACGAATACTCAATCCTCTGGTCTTTCTCTTCCCTAGCTTTTTCTCCGTCTGATGTATTTTCAATTCCATCTCCGCCTTTCTGATGTCTTATTCTATTCCGCTTGTCACAACAAATCAGATTCTGTATTTCCTTTCGCAAATTCTGTATTAATCCTCTTTAATGATTCATCAATCTCTCCGGCCTTTGCTATAATAGCGGCATATTTTTCTGTCGCCATTGAGGAAAGCTTTTCCATCTCTCCCGCGACAATATTAAATCCTCTTCCTGCCTCTCCTGCACGAGCTGCTTCAATAGAAGCATTCAAAGCAAGAATATTCTGCTTTCTGGAAACCTTGGTCAAATCACGCACCATCACTTCAATTTGATTCACATTCTGTGTGGTTATACCAATCTCCTTATCCATTACCTCTATCTTAGATTGATCTTTATAAAGTTTATACTCCTGATTAATCATCATATTAATCATCAATTCCATTAACTCTGCCGAACTTCTGATAAATTGTTCTGTTTTTACTGGAACCTGTTTCAAAGACTCTATGTATACATCAGGGTCAATAGACAACTCCATGGCAAGTCTTCGAAACTTGTCAATATCAGGCTCCTGTGGCAATACCTGTCCCCCCACAATTGCTCCAATTTTCTCTCCATCCACCACAATATCTGCTGTGAAATCCAACAAACCAGCATGACAGTAATAGACACCTTTTCCTTCCACTTCACTCTTATGACACCTTTTTGACCCCAAATCACTTCCTTTGTTGTATTTTTTACAAAAATCTTTCACATTACTGTCCCTAGTGATATGATTCCCATCCCGGTCGATGATACAGACTGCAATCCCTGTAGTTGTAGAAAACAAGTCTTGTATCTGTTGCAGTTGTTCTTTTTCAATAAAATCCAGTATCTCCATAACCACCTTCTCCTTTTCTCCACTTCAGGACAAACGTTCCCTTCATTTTTACCTGATTTTATGGAATTTATATGCACCTGCATGTTTCATATATGCCGATATTATATCATTCTTTCCAGTAGAAAACAATAAAAATACCCCGTCCCAATTACCGCTCTTTCTTCAATATTCTTGGAAATAAAATAAAAAATGTAATCGTAGTTGCAGCTGCCGCTAACAAATCGGACACAGCTTCGGCTAAGAATACTGCCATAAGCTTATCTTGAAAAAATAAAGGCAGCACAAAGATCAAAGGGATCATTAAAATTAATTTTCGAAAACATGCAAAGAAAAGAGATACTTTTGCTTGTCCCAATGCCAAAAATGTCTGTTGACAGGCAATTTGCGCACCCATAGCAAAAGAACCAGCTAGAAAAATTCGCATTGCCCAGCTTGCCATATCATAGAGTTCTTTGGAACTATTATTAAAAATTTGTACGAATATACCTGGAAAACAAAGGATCAAAGCGCAAGTTGTCGTTGCAAATCCAAAACTGACAAAGAATAACAGACGAAAGGCTTTCTTCACTCGTGTGTCATTTCCTGCCCCATAATTATAACTGATAATGGGTTGTGCCCCCTGGGTCAAACCGCTTAAAGGCAGAAAAATCATCTGCATCACACTGCTCAAAATTGTCATAGCTGATACAGCCAAATCACCACCATATTTATACAAAGATGTGTTATAAGAAATGTTAATTAAACTTTCTGTACTCTGCATCACAAAGGGAGACACTCCCAGTGCCAATACTGGTAATACATATTCCCGTTTCAATTGGAGATATTTCTTCTCAATTTTAAGCTTTGTCTGTTTTCCCCGTAAAAACCGCAGAACCCAAACTGCTGAAACTGCCTGTGAAATTACCGTTGCAAGAGCCGCCCCAGGCACCCCCATTTGAAAGCCAAAAATAAATACTGGATCTAAAATAATGTTTATGGCTGCTCCAATCAAAATCGTTCCCATACCCACCAGAGAAAAACCCTGAGTCGTAATAAAGCTGTTCAACCCAAGGGAAATCATAACAAAAATACTCCCGCACACATAGATTCTAAGATACCCCCATGCGTAAGATATCGTATTATCACTGGCCCCAAATACATATAGAAGCTGTCTACCAAACATTAGAAATACAACTGTCAATATCACTGCTGTCCCAATCAGCATCACCACACAGGAACCCAATGTTTTTCTTGCGCTCTCCAAATCTCCCTTTCCCATATAGATGGCGGCCTTAGGAGCACCCCCCATACCAGTCAAAGCACTAAATGCCATCACCAGCAAAATCATAGGCAGACAGAGTCCCACCCCTGTCAAGGCAATGGCTCCGATATCTTTGATATGTCCAATATAAATCCGGTCTACAATATTATACAGCATATTTACAATCTGGGCTAGAATTGCAGGAAGCGCCAATTTCACCAACAATTTTCCAATGGAATCCTTTCCCAAATCCGCCGCTTGATTTTTCATTCCAAAAGCCATAACTATTCCTCCATTTTCTTAAAATGTGTTCTCTGATTCTCTTTGTACCTGATTTTATATGAATAGAACTTTAATTAACAATCTCTTTACTTTTTAAAACAAATATTTCATTTCCGCCGAAGTACAATAATTGTTTTATCTTATAGAAAAAAAAAGACGCTTGAAAACTTCAAGCGTCTGACATTAAAAGAGGCGACAACCAGATTTGAACTGGTGATCAGGGTGTTGCAGACCCACGCCTTACCACTTGGCTATGTCGCCTTAACGAATTATATTATACTATAGTCTAAAGCATTTGTCAATACTTTTTTTAATGACTCCTACGGGAATCGAACCCGTGTTACCGCCGTGAAAGGGCGATGTCTT
>CAJTVT010000057.1 GCA_910580015.1 uncultured Lachnospiraceae bacterium | reverse complement strand
TGTCAATTGGCGGATATCCAGCTTTCATCAATTCCAAATTTACAAGCAGCCTCCCAGTTCTGCCATTTCCGTCAATAAAAGGATGAATCCCCTCGAATTCAATATGAAGCCGTGCAAGCCGGGTAATGATATACTCTGTACTATTTCTATAAGCCTCCAGTAGCTGTTCCATCTTAGGCTGGATCAAATATGGCTGAGGCGGTTCATGTTTTGCTCCCATAATCCTGACAGGAACTCTTCTATAAACACCCCGGTCCTCCCGTTTATCTGACAATACAAGATAATGGATCTGCTTGATGATACTCTCCGATAAAGGAATCTGATCTTTTACCAAATCGCTCACAAAATCAAATGCCTCTTTATGTCCGACAGCCTCCATATGGTCTTTTAACGGCTTCCTGTCAATCGTTAGGCCACGCAAAACCATATCCGTCTCACGCAAGGTCAGGGTATTTCCCTCAATTGCATTGGAATTATAAGTGTACTCAACAATGAACTCCTCTGTCAGACGTTCCAATTCCCCCTCTGTCAGCGGGCGTCTGGTATCCAGTTCTTTTTTCTTCCTCTCTATAGCTGTCAGTAAACTTTCTGTTGCTTTAAACCGTCCATCCTCTGGTTTTCTCGCATCTGCTGGTATCATCCAACTACGTCCTTCACGGGTGACACCTGAAATCTTTCCTTCCGAGCAAAGTATACGCACTCGTCTGTCAGAAATCCCCCATTTCTCTGCAGCCTGTTTTACCGTCATATACATAAATAGTAACCCTCGCTTTCCAAAACATTATACCCCCTTTTCGGAATAATATCAACAAATAAGGAATAATATTTTATGTTTTTCGGAATAAAAAAGATTCGAAAATACAATATCTGCTTTCCGAATCTTAATTTCTACTTCTTAAGAAATATTTTAGGAATTCCTATCGTTAAAAAACGCACCCAAACTCACGTTTGTGTGCATTGTATCAAATTGTGGTACGCAAGCCATATTGCGTGTCCAGATTGATACAAATATTTCCTCAGTGCTATCGTTTTTACATTTACGGCAAACGCAGTAAAATCAACACTTTTCAGAAAGGCAGATGCACCCATGCATAGGCGACTATCGTTTTCTTAGTTGGATTTGCCACACTTTCGATATTCCATAGTGTAAAATTAAACGATAACCCATTTTTTGGAGGTGCTATCGTTATTTTTTGCACCCAAGAAATTACCACTAAGGTCAGCGTTAAAATATCATTTTCGATGAGATAAATTAACAGCCAGTCCGGCTTGATATGGCATTCCCGAAAATCTGCAAGGTCTCCGGTCAGCCCATGGTCGCGGTAGCGTTCTTCGAGCTGCCTGCCCTGACGCAGCAAGTCGACAACCTCATCCAGCAAAGAGATATCCAGCCCACGTTTTTTCATGAGTTTATAAGCCTTTTTATAGGCTGTGGTAAATTTGACCTGGTACATCAATCATCAAGAGCCGCTTTTAAATCTTCCATACTGGAATATCCTTTGACATCAGGATCGCAGGAAATACGGCGAGCTTCTGCCATAGCATCAAGGGTTTTCTGACTGTACGCTGGCATCTCCACGGCAAAAGGAAGTCCACCGCGAAGGACGCATTGATACAGGAACATATTTACTGCGCTGGACATATCCAGTCCGAGCTGGCTGAAAAGAGCCGAAGCTTCTTGTTTTATGCCGGCATCGATTCGAATCTGAGTTGGTGTTGTTGCCATTTGACTACCTCCTTTTTCTTCATTATATATGATATGGTTTACAATGTCAATCAAAATAAAAACAAAATGATGGCAGAGGCGGTAGAAATCTTTGGAACTAATCAGCCGGGGAACGGGCGTGGGGTGCCACGCACAAAAATCGGAAATCAAACGAGAGATTAATCCCTGCGGGATTTTCCGCAAAATAAAGGCTTTTGAAGGCGCTGCGGTATTTGATTCCGCAGCATTTTTTCAAACGAAATCAAAGAAACGGGGTGAAAACGGTGGCAAAAGACGGCAGCAACCGGGGCTGTGCAAGGCCGGGGGTAGGGAGGAAACCGAAAGCTCTCACGGAGAAAATCAGCGAAGGGCTGTGAAAAGCTGGTCACCGTGCAGATGGTGGAGCAGTACGCCATGAGCGTCTTGGGATACATTTAACACCGCCACATCTACATTACTGTTCTTATGTAATTTCAAAACACTAAATAATTCATCCCTTGATAACAGAATAGTTTTCCATCTAATCTCTCAATTTACATTTTCTCTAAAGCAAAACGTAAATGAATCTGATAAATATTCTTTTCCATCTATTTTGAGAACTACAACATGCCTATTTGTAACAAGCCAAAATTTATCAAGCCTATGCCATTTTTGTGTAGCTGTACCTTCTTCAAATAGTGACTGCTCTGTATAATAGAACCCTGAGAAAAATATAACTTACCATCAATTCTAACTATGCTTTCGATAATCATAGTAATCAAAAACAGTTGCTATTCAAAAGCATTTTTATCTTTCATTTTCAATTCCCCCTTATCCCCCTTACACTTTTTCACCAATTTCACTCAAGAATTTATAAAGATTTTAATCTTCGAATACTTCAAACTTCAAAATTATACCTCAACTTTTCACAAATTTCCATACACAGTAATTACTGTTTCCCCCCACACAAACAGTGAGCAGGATATCCAGGACTCCCCAGAACCTGACCGCGCTTTTAAATTTTTATGGTGACTTCCGCCCCATTGCGGAAGATAAACACCACCTTGCCATCGCAATAGACCATTGCGTAATCCACCAGCCTGAGGAACAGCTTCTTACTGAAATCCACCGACCGCTCCCACACTTCCTCAAGCCCTGAAAGGAAGCCGCTGAAAAGGTCGTGCTGGATTTCCCTCCATTCCTGTTCCTTTCTTCATTGTGTGGGAAAGATTTCTGCTAAAATCCATTTTAATACTTGAAAATATTGAACAGAAATATATAATAAAGATGTGTTAAAATGTAAAGAGTGACATAATACTACTGTTAAAAGGAGAAGATGAGAATGCCAACTAATAAAAAAAACAAAATATTTATCAGCTGGTCAGGTTCGGTTACCAATAACTTTGCCATGGGCTTAAAAAAGATAATTGAGGAAACCATTTTTCCAGACCTGAATGTTGAGTGTTTTGTTTCCAATGTAGATATTGCATCTGGAACAGACTGGTGGACATCAATTAGTAGTGAACTGAAGTGTTGCCGTCTTGGTATCTTATGTCTTTCAAATGAAAATATCTATGCCCCATGGATTTTCTACGAAGCTGGAGGAATGGCTTCAAGAGATGTACCCACTATTCCGTTGCTAGTCGGCTGTGAGGTTGATTCTTTGGAAAAATCGCCACTTGGCGGAAAACAATGTGTTAATTTTGAGAACCAAACGGAATTTATCAAGATGACAGCTGATATAAATCACCATTTTAATGATTTGTTGCCGTCTTCTATTGTGAAACAAATAGCTGAGAAAGGTTATGATGAATTAAATCGGGATTTGTCATCTGTTATCAGTACGCTAAAAAATATCAAACCATATTTCCATTCTTATTCTGAAAAAACGCATGATGCTGGCACAATTATCCAAAATGCAAAAAACGATATTTTTATATCTACAGCAGTTGGAAACAAATTTCTTGGAAAATATGGCGACATCATTGAGGAAAAGCTGAAAAATGGCATCAAGGTTCGGTATATGTTGCTTGATTTGGATAGATTTCATGAAATGGAAGAATATTTACACGGAAGTGGAAAAAAAGGCGAAGATATTCATTATAGTGTATTGAAGAAATTTAAGGAATGGGAAAAAAATATCCTGGCTTAGCGGAAGCGAAGCTCTTCCATGGCTACATGACTGCTTCTTACATAGGAATTGATATTTGGAAAGACTCCCCACAGGAGTTTTCCGTGTTCCAAGTTATGATGTATCAGTATCGCACAAACGCAAGACGTTCTCCTATTATGTATGTATTTCCCCAAAAAGATGAGAAATCGTATGATACAATTCTCGATTCTATCAAAAATATGTGGAAGAATGCAACTCCTATATCATAAAACATTTTATAATATTAAGAGGATTTTCTGAATAGAAGATTCTGATTCAAAAAAGCTTCTTGTAGGTGCGATAGGAAATTGCTGTAGAAAGTGTTTTGATAGTATTTTACGGGATTGATTTTGGAAACATTGGCCCATTGGTTCACTTGGTGAAATCAATCATTTTTTATTATATGAAGACTTCTGAAGAATTACTTTTGAGATGGTATACAAAGGGAGATATATTGGAGCTGGCATTTAAAGCAGAAAGGAACAGAATATAGGATTTAGAAAGTGGGGCTGTCGCACTAAGTGAACTGCTCCCCGTCAAGTAGACAATTGAAAAAATATAAATTTTTCCTGCCAGTAAGATTATTTGCTGGCAGTTTTTATGTAGCCTGCAAGTAAATTTCATGTTTTTCCATAGGCGTTAAAATCCCAAGACTTTTTTGCAAACGTTTATTGTTGTAGTAATCTATATAATTCTCAATCATTTTTACAAGTGTTTCTTTTTCTGTAAATCGTTTTCCATAGTATCTTTCTCGTTTTAAAATTCCCCAAAATCCTTCCATCGGACCATTGTCGATACATTTCCCAACTCTTGACATGCTTTGTGTCATTCCAGCAGCTGCAAGTTCTCCTGTCTTTGTGTTCATTTTCCAGGATTTCTCTATGCAGCCATTTATAGTAAGCAGCTCTGGACACTCCACCGAGTTTGCAAAGGTCAGTAATGGAATAGCCATGTTTTTCGTATTCTTCTTTGACTGCCTGGTATATGTGTTCGTGACGGACCAGGCTTAGCCCCGCCTCCTCTCTATCTCTTCGAGTTTTTTAAGAAAGATGCCTCCATATTTTTATAAATATCATCTTGAGAACCTCGTCCTGCCAAATAATCCAAAACCGCTTGCTGTTTCAATTGCATTGGAATATTTCTTGTTTCCCTTTAAAGTGAATGCATTTGAACCCATAGATTCATAATTACGCATCCATTGTTGGACAGAAACTACGCTGACATCAAACATAGATGCAATTCAACGCTGACTTTCTTTTCCATCTAGATACATATTTACAGCATATAGCTTATCCTCAACGGATATTTTCCTTTTAGACATAAAATATGCTCCCTTCTAGGTAGACAAGTTTTTATTATTTCACTTGTCTACCTAGAAGGGAGCATATCAGAATTTTCATTCGTTAAAGCGACAGTCCCCTTTTATTCTATTCACTAATCAGCCTTGTCACACAGATAGGAGAACGATAATATGCATTGGAAATCTTAATTCCAGTTTTTACTGAGCTGGCATGAACAATCTGTCCATTACCGATGTACATTGCTACATGGTTGATTCCTCCGCCATTGCCATAGAAGAAGAGATCTCCTGGTTTTGCCTCAGAAGGATCAATTTTGGTGCCATAACCAGACTGTGCACTGGAAGAATGTGGAAGATAAATGCCATATTTCTCATAGATCCGCATTGTAAATCCAGAACAATCCACCCCTCCGGTAAGGCTTGTACCACCCCAGACATAACGGTTTCCTATAAACTGGCATGCATACTGCACCATATCCACACGAACATTGGAAATTCCCTCGCCATAGCGGATCTCTGTCATTGTCATAGCCTTGGGAAGCTGCTCAGACAGTTCCACAAATTCACTGGCCACATAGCACTCATCTCCATCGATATCTACTTTAATCCAGTCACCCAGATCTTCAATCATCTGCATTTCTTCCCCTTCTGCAATGGTGACCCAGATCGTACTGTTTGTATTCGGTTCTACCCTTGCATTCAGTGTCTGTGTAATGGAAGTTGCAACAATGGATTTCACTTCGTCTGCCCTTTTTGCAGCCGCTTCCCCAGTAAGCAAATATTCTCCCTTTACAAATCCTGTCACATCACCAGACTTGATTTGATACCATTCTCCTTCCTGTGACAAGATCTCACAGCCTGCGTCCACTGGAAGCTTTCCAGCCAACTCGCTGTCCTCTCCGGCCGCTTCCCGGATATTCAAATGATTTTCTACTTGCGCAATTCCAAGATTTTGATAGCCACAAATGGTTTCTGGCTCTGTCATGGCTGCCGATTTTGTCTCAGTTGCCAATTTTACTGTATCTGCACTGCCAATCAAAGAATCATTAAATACTGCTGAGATACCTGCGCTGATCTGATTAGCGGCCTGGACTGTAAATGGGGAAAGTCCAAGTGTCAATACACCTGCCAGACACATTGATGTAATTTTTTTCCAGTTCTTTTTTATGTAATTTTTCATCTGTTTATCCTCCAAGAAATGACCCTTATATTTTTCTGACATTATACCAATAACTTATTACAGTGTCAAGATTGTTGTAACATTTTTGTAACAAACAGCCTATCCAAACCAAGATTTTAGGCATAAATGTGTGTAATATATGTCATAAAATAGTAATCATTTTCACATGAAGTGTCAACCAGAATATCTCAATGCATCTATGGGCTTCTTTCCCGCTGCTTTATTTGCAGGGTACAGACCAAACACGATTCCGATAATTCCACAGAACACCGCGGAAAGCAGTGCCACATTTCCATTCATAGAGACAGTCATTCCAGTTCCCATAAACTGTCCAATTATTTTCAGGCCTGCAAAAGAACAACCAATTCCTGCCACGCAACCGGCCATACTAACAATCAGCGCTTCCAGCAGAAACTGAAGCATGATGTTCGCCTTTCCTGCTCCAATCGCTTTTCGGATTCCAATTTCTCTGGTACGTTCTGTGACGGAAACCAACATAATATTCATTATGCCAATCCCACCAACCAAGAGGGAGATTGCAGCAATCCCACCAAGCATCAGAGACATAGTCTGATCTACTTCCTGCATAGCCTCAAGCACATCCGATTGGTTTTGAATGGAAAAGGCATCTTCATCATTGCCAAAGCGCTTTTGAAGAATCTCTTCTAACTTTCGCTCTGCTAGTTCCATAGAATCTTCCTGCGCAGAAGAAACATAAAATTGATTAATTGCCAGGACATTTTCTGCAATTCTACTCAACGTAGAATAAGGAATAAAGCCTTCCAATATTACGGTCTCTGATGTGTCATCGCTGCTTTTGACTGTCATAGCGGAAGACAATGATACAGAATCCTCTGACAACACTCCTACCACTTGAAAAGATTTTCCATCTAATGATAAACGTTCTCCCACAACATCGCCACGGCCAAAATATTCTACAGCTGTATCATAGGAAATCACAATTACATAAGAATGATTTTCCAGATCTGTATTTTTTATCCATCTTCCAGCATACAATTCCAGATTCAGAATGGAAAGACATCCTCCACTGACACCATATAGATTGATAGAACTGCTGGTGTAACCACTTTTGGCTGTAACATTCGTTCTTCCCACCGGAGAGGAGGCCAAAAATTCCTCTTGATCCATCAATTCCATAAATTCTGTGAGTTTTAATGGATTTTCTTTTTGATCAGTAATTCTTACACTGAGATAATTACTTCCCATCTCAGAAATCTGGCCTGATACAGAATCTCCAGCGCCGTCTGCAATGGAAACCAAGATTATCAACGCCGCCACGCCAATAATAATGCCAAGCATTGTAAGAAATGTTCTAAGTTTATTGGCACATACTGCACTCCATGCCATTTTCCAGGTCTGAATCATGAAATTTCCACCTCCCGAACTCTGCCATCTTGGATTTGCATTTTCCGATCTGCCTCTTCTGCCACCTGTGAATCATGGGTAATCAATACAATGGTATTCCCTGCATGATGAAGCGTATGAAACAATGTCATAATTTCTTGCCCTGTTTTGGAATCCAAATTTCCAGTAGGTTCGTCGGCCAGAAATAGTGAGGGTTTCGTCACCAAGGCACGCGCAATTGCCACTCTCTGCTGCTGTCCGCCAGATAGCTCTGTCGGACGGTGTCCCATCCGGTGAGAGAGTTCCACTTGCTCTAATGCCTCTTTCACCCTGTGTCTACGTTCCTGGGCTGGCAACTTCTGGTAAATCAATGGAAGTTCCACATTTTCCTGGGCCGTAAGCCTAGGTAGAAGATTGAAATTTTGAAAAATAAATCCGATCTTGCGATTGCGGATTCTGGCTAGCTCTTTTTCTGAATAACTCTCTATCGAGCTGCCATCCAGAATATAAGATCCTTCATCCGCTGTATCTAGACATCCAATAATGTTCATCATTGTGGATTTTCCGCTTCCAGAAGGCCCAACAATGCTTACAAACTCTCCTTCGCCAATCTGGAGACTGGCATGGTCTAAAGCATACACTTTCTCATTTCCCATCTCGTATATTTTTGAAACCTCATGCAACTGAATCATATTTCCTCACTCCTATTCCCGTCTGCCGCCAAAATCTCCACTTGGAAAACCACCTTGGGGCATCTCACCCATACTTCCGCCTGGGCCCTTCTGAAACATTTCCTCTGCTCTTTCACCAAAATCACCATTCATTCTGTCAAATCCCTGTCCAGAAAGATTTCCTCGCTTCTGGTAATATACAGTATCTCCCTCTGACAGCCCTTCTACAATCTCCACGGTATCTGCATCTGATAATCCGGTAGTCACCTCCTGTTCTCCAGAAAGGTTTCCCTCATTGTCTGTTTCGGTATAAACAAACACATGATTTCCCCGCTCTTGCAGAGCATTCACAGGAATTGTCACCACATCTTCCCGCTTTTCAATGGTGATCGTGGCAGAGGCATTCATGCCAGCTTTCATCCGTTCATCCCTAAGAACCGTCAATTCCACCGCATATTTTGCCACTCCTCCAGAGCTGCTGGCAGAACTTCCTATCTTGGCAACAGTTCCTGTAAAGCTTTCTCCCTCTATGGCATCTAATGTGATCTCTGCTTGTTGTTCTTTTGATACAGAATTAATATCCAATTCATCCACATTCACTGTCAAAATCATGGTATCTGATTCCGCCATCGTAAAGGCTGTCACTTTCCCACTTTCCGTGTCCGTATTTTGTGAATTTTCCGATTCAGTTGCGGACTGTGATACACCTGTGGTAGTTGCTTTACCAGAAGAAGTGCTCTGTGTAGCATTGCCAGCGCCGTTTGCCGTCTGACTGGTTCCACCAGAAAGCGCTATACCATTCTGAATACCGACGCCGCCATTCTGTTGACTCGTTTCGTTTTGAGAATCGTTCTTATTTTGTTCACTTTCTTCACGTTCCGAATCGATCCCACTCTGCTGTTCGTTCTCATTTTTAGAATGATTCCCGTTCTGCTGGTCATCTCCAGTTTCTGAATTAGTACCATTTTCTTCATCATTTGGCTTCTGCTGATTGTTTCCAGTTTCTGAATTGCTTTCCTGTGAATCCTCGGATTTTGTAAAAGGGTAAGTAATATGGAACTTCAATTCTTTGCCGTCTTCTGACACAGTAATGCCAGAAATAACGCCCGTTTTTACTTTGCTGATACTATCCTCGGTAAAACAATATCCTTCTGCGGCATACAATGTGACACCAGCCTGATAGGATATGTCCGCAGCAAATTTTTCTTCCTCTGGGTTCCAGACAATGGTTCCATGATAACTTCCATCCAAAGCCTCTATCTTTGTCTGAGGTTTCTTGCCTGTTTTTGGAGTCTCTATGGTGAAAAATCCTTCTCCTTGCTCACCAGAATCCGTGATCGCAAGACACAATGGTTCCAGAATTTCTTCCGAATTGGAAAGGCTGCTCCCTACCACTGTCGTCTCTTTTTTTGACATCTGAAGTGCTTCGATTGCGTTCCCTTCACTTTGGCTGCTGTCTGCTGAAATATGAACCGACTGAATAATTCCTGAAGTTTGGGCTGTAATTGTCCCTGTCTGCGACAACACGATCAACGCTTGAAGCTCCTGAGCCAATTCCTGTCTCTCTGCCATTTGTTCCTGATATGTAAGACTCTGTCCACCATTGTCTATTGTCAAAAGGGTGGTTCCCACAGATACTTTTTCATCCTCTGATACACAGAGTTCTTCCACCGTTCCCATGGGCGCTGTAATGGCAAGCTGTTGATGAATATATGTGCTCCCACTTCCCAGAACATTTCCGTCTGAATCAGTAACTGTTAAAGTTTCTCCCATTCCTACGCCGCTGTCTGTTACGAGAATGGTACATTTTTCACTTGAAATACTTTCTATGGTTCCCTCTTTTTGTGTTCCATCTTCCTGTATGACAACCACGTCATCTCCTTTTTCAAGTTCCGCCTCAGTCTGGATTTCCAGGGCAAGATAACCATCCAAAGATACTAGCATCAAAGCCCCATGTTCTACCATACAATCTGAAATGTCCTGCCCTTCTTGAACAAATATCTTTTTGATCCGTCCATCCACGTTTGAACATTCCTCCTGTACTTCTGCTTCATCTTTGCTGTCCTCAATTTCCTCATCCAAAGCTTCTATCTCTTCCTGTATATTTTCCATAGCACGAAGTACAGACGTCTGATTTACCGTTGCCAGCACATCTCCCTGAGCAACATTGTCCCCTTCTTGTACTCTGATCTCCTCTACGATAATTCCAGAAGGAATTGTCACTGCCTGGCCCTCACTGAGTGCCAATGTTCCTGTTCCCACAATGGTATTGGAGATGGTTCCCATCGTTGCCTGAACTTCTTGGATAGACACACCCTGCTCTGGTCTTTCCGAAACCGGAGTCCCTTTTACAGAATAAATGCCAAAAGATACCAGGCCAGCCCCTGCTATAAATGCCAGCAACAGCATTGTCTTTTTCTTCTTTATCATTTTCTTCCATTTTTTCCATTTGCCTGCTGTTTTTTTCAATTTGGTTTCCTCCTCGTTTCTATATTGGATTTTCTGCCTGTTCATCCTCTGACATTACAACTTCCTCAGAATTCTCAGTTCTGTCACCACTGCCCATACCAGATAATACTGTGATTTCTTTCGCACTACCATCCTCAGCCAATACCACCATAATGGTATCTCCTTTAGAAATATCCGAAATCTCAAGTTCCTCCTGTTCTTCTGATCCACCAGGAAATTCCCCAGAAGGAACTCCTCTGCCTAGTTCTTTGGACGGAACTTCTTGTTCTGACGCTCCAGATGGGGGCTCCTCTCCCCCTCTCATTTTGCCACCCATTGCAAATCGCTTAATCACAGTGTCCTCAGTCACTTCTATTTCCTGTTCCTCTCCCGTTAATTCCAGCATGGAAGGTGGTTCCTTTGCCTCTCCCTCAGGCTGTGCATCCTCTTTCGCTTCATTTCTAGATTCATTTCTTGGCATATCTTCTTGCTGGCCTGGCTTCCTCTCATTTCTAGTTCCTATTTCTATTGTGATTCCATTCTCCGATTTTCCACTGACTTGCCCATAGATGGCATTCGCTTGTTCTTCTCCCTGGAAAAAATCTGGAATTTTTTCAATTCCCTTTTTTCCGCCGCACCCGTGCAGCAGAGATAATGCCAATGCTGTTCCAAGTAATATTGTGATATATTTTTTCTTCATAAGCTTCACCATTCCCTCTGTATACGTTATTTTTTAATTCTCGCTCAGTATAATCTGAGAACTTTAAATGAAGCTTAAAAAATCTCTTTTATTCTGTGAATTTTCTGTGATGATATTTCTATTTACAGAGTTTCAAATGAAAGCTCCTGCCACAGCACACTTGCATTTTTCTGCATACACAATGAAATCCAATATTCCCCAAAATGATTTTGTACAAAAATCCCTGGTTGATTACAGGTGATCTCTGTTCCCTGCGCAGACTGCTCGATAGAAAATACCACATCCCTGATCGGAAAATACATGCCTTCACCAGTCATTTTGAGATAGCTTTCCTTTAGCGTCCATAATTGAACAAAACGTTCTTGCATAATCTCCATTTCAAAGGCTTCTTTCTGGGAACTGTCGTATTCTTTCCCCAAAATATAGCGAAGTTCTGTATCTTCACAGCATTTTCGGAGCAGAGAAATGCTTGTTTTTCGCTTACATTCCACATCAATACCCACTTCTTGTTCTGATAAAGCGCAAACTACTGCTCCTTTTGTGTTGCTTATATTAAAATAAATCTGATCTGCTCCCGCCCAATAAGGTTTTCCATGAACCCCCATTTTCACCAATTCTCTCGTAAATGTAACTCCAAACTGTTCCTGAAATCCATGGGCTAGTATTTTATCTGCAAGTTCCCGCTGAAATATCTTGTATTCCTTGCATGAGCAATTTTCTTTTTCACAGAATACGTAATATATGGTTGTCTGATTTTTCATTTTATTTATTTTCCTTTCTATAACGATATGATGTACTCACAGAATCTCTTTGTTCCCGATTTTGCAAGAGGATTGCAAGTAAAAAACACATTCGAGAGACTTTATTTTATTATAACGGAAAAAACGCCTTTTCACAGCTCCGTGAAAAGGCGTTCATCAAATCAGCCAAAGAAGGGACTCGAACCCTCGACCTACGCATTACGAATGCGACGCG
>CAJTVT010000056.1 GCA_910580015.1 uncultured Lachnospiraceae bacterium | reverse complement strand
CTTGTAGATGAGCAAATATTCTGCGGAGTTTTACCGGATATAATGCGGTCAATACACTAGTGTATTGACCACTTGACAATTCGTCAAATGTCAGGTGGCAATACACCATATCAGAGAAGAGCATTTTCACCACTAAAAAACAGGATTTTCATATACTTCTAGTACATTGAAATTTGTCATTCTAATTCCATGGTTATCTCATATTTTTCCATGATAAGTATATAGTGGACGTTGTGTTTTTGAGCCAGTTCTAAGAACTGTGCGTTGTCTTCTATGACACGTTCCAAAGTACACCATTCATCATCTAAACGATGTTCAATGATATTCGCATATCTTTTTATGCTGTCAAAATGATTTCTAATGTAGTCCTCGCTCATGACAAGACAGTAGTATCTAATATTAGCAAGGTATTCTTTTTCAAAGTCCTTTGACCAATCGAAAGGAATATAGCAACCTTCAACAATAAGATTTTGTTTATTTTCTATCGCAGTTTTCACCATCTCACGGACAATAGGCCATAAATAATCCGTAAGTTCCTTATCATTTTCGGGTGTGAGATGAGAGTACCCGCTGCGGATCAAACCCATTTTCAAATGGTCTATAGATAAATATGGATATTTATATTTTTCAAGCAATTTTTGGGCAAGTGCAGTTTTGCCTGTGTGTGATGCACCTGTTATCAATACAATCATTGTTTTTCTCCGATCTTGTAAAGTTTACTTATCTTTGATACAATTCTGTATCTTGCATAAAAGGAAGTGTTCCATCATTTCTGTATCATAGTTCAAATGCTCTGAGCAAAAGTTTGCTTATCTCATCGAATGTGGCACTACATTGATATGGGAATTTCAATCTGTGTGATATAATCGTCCAAATGATCAATGACACTCTCATTGATTCCCATTTCATAAGAAAATCCAGATAATCTCAGATTTCGTTCGTTGGCATAATTTAAAATTTCCTGATATTTAAATGAAATGCCCTGAAAGTCTCCTTTGTGAAAAGCTCTCAGATACGTTCCGCCAGGCTGATGAAACAGATCTGCATGTTCCTGTATGGGAAATGGAATTTCAATAAAGAGCCTGGAATAGTTTTGGAAATTTCCATGATACAGATCTTCCACCGAAATCATGGTTCCATAGCAGGCGTCGTGGAGGCGACGAAGCTGATACTTTTTTGTTTCAGCTGTAATCAGTTCCACTTCTTTATCAAAAGAAATGTCACTCTGGATCTCTACGGTTACCAGATTGCGTGCTTCTCTTTGGATCAGGGAAATTTCTGACAGATCCATAGTAAGGAGAGTTATCATATTCTGGCGTTGACTGTATAAGGTTTTTTGGATGCCTTTTAAATGGGCAATGCGTTGTTCTAAATCAGTGATCTTCTCATCCAAAAGGCATTTTAGACTAGCGGCAGAACGATGTTTCATAAAATCTTGTATTTCTTTTATAGATACGTCTAGTTCCCGCAGCAATAGAATGGTTTCCAAAATGGAGCTTTGATGATAAGTGTAGTAGCGGTAACCGTTTTCCGGATGGATGAGGGCAGGCGCAAAAAGTCCAATTTCATCATACCACATCAATGTTTTTTTGTTGATTCCGTGAAGAGTGGCAAATTGGCCGATGGTGAGTAATTTATTTTTTTCAGTCATTGTTAAATTCTCCTTGACTGTACAGTTACTGTATAGTTTATAGTACGATATATGAAACACAAATGCAAGAGGAAAGGAGAAAATCAATGAAAAATCAAAATGTCTATGAACGGCCAGTAACATTAAAAAATATTTTAAAATTTGCGGTTCCAACCATTGCTATGACAGTATTTATGTCTTTCTATACCATGGTGGATGGACTGTTTGTATCAAACTTAATCGGTACAGACGCTCTGTCTGCGATTAACTTGACAGCGCCGGTCATTCAACTTGTCACTGCGATTTCCACCATGCTGGCCACCGGGGGAAGCGCAGTGATTATGAAAAAAATGGGAGAGCACAAGGAGAGAGAAGCAAAGGAGGATTTTACTTTTTTAATATTGGTAAATGTGGTGGTAGGTTTGCTCATGTGTGGTCTTGGATATGGAGTTATGGAACAAATTTTTGCAGGAATGAATCTGTCTGCGGATGTGGCAGGATATTGTGTGGAATATTTAAGCCGATATCTGTTATTTACAGTTCCAGTGTTGCTGATGAACAATTTCACCTTATATATGATTGCCAGTGAGAAAGCAACCTTATCTTTGATTTGTTCTGTAACTGGCGGCTTGTTAAATATGGTGTTGGACTATGTTTTTATTGCTGAATTGGGTATGGGAATCAGCGGCGCAGCAATTGCCACGGGACTTGGGTATTCTGTGACAGCCGTTGTGGGACTTATCGTATTTAGCCAAAAAAAGAGCTTGCTGCATTTTCAAAAACCTGTGTTTCGGTTTAAAGTTCTTGCAAATGCAGCTACAAACGGATGCTCAGAGATGGCGACAGCGCTTGTCACAGGAATTATCACTATGATGTTTAATTGGACTATGTTGCACTATGCAGGAGAAAATGGAGTTGCCGCTGTCACGATTATCATGTATGTGCTGATGTTTGCAAGTTCTCTGTATACGGGATATTCTTATGGTGTGGCGCCAATGCTCAGTTTTTATCATGGAGAAAAAAATTATCAGAAGCTCAAAAAGCTGGTAGGGATCAGTTTGAAAGTGATAGCAGCGATTTCTGTCATGACAGTGGCAGCATCATTTTTACTTACAGAACCTCTGGTATCTGTATTTGCACGTCCCGAAAATCCGGTGTATGATCTTGCAGTAACTGGCAACCGAATCTGTACCATTGCATTGTTTTTTGTCGGTTTTAATATTTTTGCCAGCGGAATGTTTACCGCATTGTCCAATGGTGTGGTATCTGCGGTACTTGCATTTTCCAGATCCTTCGTATTTATGTTGATAACAATGCTTGTGCTTCCTGCTATTTTGGGTGTGAATGGAATTTGGCTGGCAACCCCAGCAGCGGAATTGATGGCGTTAGCATTGTCAGCAGGAATGTTCCTGAAATTTCGAAAAAGATATCAATATTAGTTACCATTTTCCAAAAGTTTCCGATATAAACAGTAGAAGCCATAGAAAAGAATTGTTTATTTCAAGGAGGAAATGATAATGAATACTAATGGATTAGCAAATTCATATGCAGCACAGACAACAGCAGCACAGACTGCCGCCAGTGATAAAACATCGTCCACTGGGAGAGTCAACAAAAACTTTGGACAGAAGGAAATTGGAAATCCCAAATTAAGCGATAAGGCACAGAAATATTATGATAAGCTCAAGAAAAAATATGCCAATATGGATTTTATTCTGGTCAGTGCAGATAAGAAGGAAGAGGCAGAGGCAAATATAGGGAAATATACAAGCGATAAGAGTCTGATCGTTCTGATTGATGAGGAAAAGATCGAAAAGATGGCTGAGGATCAAGCATATCGGAAGAAATACGAGGGTATTCTTAATAATGCAACCAGTAATTTTGAACAGATGAAGACCAGCTTGGGAAGCAATGCAGACAGTGTGAAAGCGTATGGTATGAAGTTTGATGACAATGGGAATGCTTCCTTCTTCGCAGTGATTGACAAGTCTCTGGTAGCTCAGCGGGACAGAATCCAGATGAAGCGCGATCAGAGGGCAGAAGAAAAGAAAATTGCAGATAAAAAGGCGGCTGCCAAGGAAAATCAAGACAAGGTACAGGAGAAGCGAAAAGGCAAGCCGGAAGATATGGTGACAGTCGAAGCGTCTTCCTGGGACGATCTCTTACAAAAGATCAATGAGACTATCACGATGAGTCGGACGGATATGGTTCAGACACAGGCGGAGACCTGGGTTGGACAGCAGTTTGATACGGTTATTTAACGGTTGATTGATTCATAGGAGGTCTGAAATGAGTCCATCCATTGACTGGCAGGCATTGGAGAAAAATATTTGCGATACCCTAAAGGAATGGGAGTTGAAAATCGGATATGGGAAGGAACCAGTAGAGTTGTATTATCCGCAAGAGAGTCTCTGTTCCCTTTTGGGGGTGCCAGAGAAAGAGACGAATCTTTTGGAGCAATCTTTGGAGTTGTTTTCGAAGAAAGTACAGGAACGTCTGGGAGATGTGCAGATCACGGGAAGCCAGGGAAGATATTGCATCCGAGTTCCAGAGTCAGGGAGCAGATATGTGAGGGAACATGTACAGGCAAGTCCTTTTTTGGTAAGGTTTTTAGAAATGATTCATCAGCCAGGTAGCAATATGGCGTCTGTGGAGCATTTATTTTTAGAATACTCCAAACAGATCGTAAAACAGCCAGGAGAAGATGGTGAAATGATCTTTTTTTTCCAGGATATTGCGATAGATGAATATGTGTATTGTGTGGAAGAGGATGAGTTTGGGCTTCAATACCACAGATTTACAAGGGCAGATTATCAGAAACTGTATGAGGGCCCTTTCGAGCGTGGTTGAACGTTTTTTCCTGTCATCTTTTTCAAACATACTCTAAAAAGGCAAATAGAACAATTCAGAAAATATGGGTGTCAGGTGCCATTAGATTTGTATGGCGTTTGGCACCCTTTTATAAGTCACAATAAAATATATGCAAATAGGAGTGAATATGTTAGGAATCTATTTTAGCGGAACTGGAAATTCGAAATATGTTTTGGAAGTTTTTCTCAATAAGTTGGATGCATCATCATCAATCTGTGCGATCGAAAACGAAAACGTTTTTGAGTTTATATCTCAAAATGATGAAATTGTTTTTAGTTATTCTGTGCAATTCAGCAATATACCAAAAATGATGAAAGATTTTATAGACAACAACCAGCAGTTGTGGAAGGATAAAAAAATCTTTGTGATTGCAACTATGGGACTGTTTAGTGGAGATGGGGCCGGAATTTTAGGGCGGCGTCTAAAGAAATATGGTGCTGAAATGATAGGCGGATTACATCTGAGGATGCCAGATACGATCGCGGATGCAAAGGTTCTAAAGCATTCTCTGGAAAAAAATAAAGAGTTGGTGAGAAGGGCAGAGGATAAGATAGAACGCGCAGTTTTCAAGATACAAAATGGAAAAATGCCAAGGGAGGGAATTGGTCCGCTATACCATTTTGCAGGATTGTTCGGACAACGGTTGTATTTTTATGGGAAGACAAGGAGATACACAGACAAATTGAAAATAGATCTGCAAAAGTGTATAGGTTGTGGGGGATGTGCAGATCTATGTCCAATGAAAAATATTTCTATGGAAGGAAAGTTGCCCCATGCAGGAGCGCAGTGTACCATGTGTTACCGCTGTGTAAACGCTTGTCCAGTGCAGGCTGTCACATTGTTGGGAAAGCATGTGGCACAACAATGGAGGATTACGGATTATCTGAATGATTTATAAACAATCTGTTTTTGAAATGTTTCTTAATCCTGGGAAGATTTTTTGTAATTATGTAGCAATGAATGTTCAGTCTGTAAGACAGATATTCTAGCCTTAGCCATCGCTGCGCCGTTGAAAATCCGCCTTACAGATGAACATTAAGACAAGTCTATCATTCTATTTTTATCTTTTTCGTCTTATATCTTCGGTTATTCAAGTGCAGAGATGGAAAATTCTGTAATACAATTCCCAAACAATTTAAGAAAATCTAGAAAAATCACAAGATATACAAAAATATTCAAAAGTAAATATCAGGAAATAAAGAGTGAAATTGTTTTAAAATAAATGATTTTAAAGAAAAATAAAAAATAATATCTGATAATTTAATTGATAAAACTTTAATATTCAAATTAACTGATAATTACAAGAAAAAACATGTTTACAAGATAGAAAAAAAGGTGTATAGTAATTTACAGAAAACACTTCACTATGGCAAAGTGGTAAAAATAGGGAGGATAAGAGATGCAGGAGACGAAGAGAACAGCGATGGGATTGTATGATCCTAGATTTGAACATGATAACTGCGGGATTGGTGCAGTGGTAAATATTAAGGGCATCAAGACCCATAAGACCGTAGAAAATGCATTGAAAATTGTGGAGAATTTAAAACACAGAGCTGGTAAGGATGCAGAGGGCAAGACAGGTGACGGTGTGGGAATTTTGTTGCAGATTTCACATAAATTTTTTCAAAAAGCGGCAAAAGAGGCTGGAATTGTCTTAGGAGCGGAACGGGATTACGGGATTGGCATGTTTTTCTTTTCCCAGGATGAATTAAAGCGCAACCAGGCGAAGAAAATGTTTGAGGTGATAGTCAAAAAAGAAGGTATGGAATTTTTAGGTTGGCGACAGGTGCCCATTGACCCCAAAAAATTAGGGCAGAAAGCCGTGGATTGTATGCCATACATTATGCAGGGCTTTGTGAAACGGCCAGAGAATGTAAATAGAGGATTGGATTTTGACCGAAGGCTTTATGTGGCGAGACGCGTGTTTGAGCAATCCAATGATGATACTTATGTGGTTTCTCTTTCCAGCAGGACAATTGTATACAAAGGAATGTTCTTGGTAGAACAGCTCCGTCAATTTTTTGGAGATCTGCAAGATAAGGATTACGAATCAGCAATCGCAACAGTTCATTCCAGATTTTCCACCAACACCAATCCAAGCTGGGAGAGGGCACATCCCAACCGTTTTATTGTGCATAATGGAGAGATCAACACCATTCGTGGAAATGCAGATAAGATGCTAGCCAGGGAAGAGACGATGGAATCCGAACATTTAAGAGGAGAATTGCAGAAAGTCCTTCCCGTGGTGAATACAGAGGGTTCTGATTCAGCGAGACTTGACAATACCTTAGAATTTCTGGTGATGAGTGGTATGGAACTGCCACTTGCCGTAATGATTACCATTCCGGAACCTTGGGCAAATAATCGGATTATGAGCCAGAAGAAAAAAGATTTCTATCAATATTATGCGACAATGATGGAGCCCTGGGATGGCCCTGCATCGATTGTGTTCAGCGATGGAGATATTTTAGGGGCAGTCTTAGATCGAAACGGCCTGCGTCCCTCCCGCTATTATATTACAGAGGACGATTATTTGATTTTATCCTCCGAGGTGGGAGTGCTTGATATTTCACCTACGGAGATTGTGGCAAAAGAACGTTTGCGACCAGGAAAAATGCTTCTGGTGGACACCAATTTGGGACGAGTCATTGACGACGATGAGTTAAAGGAAAAATATGCTGGACGACAGCCCTACGGAGAATGGTTGGATCGGAATCTGATACAACTTTCTGAACTGAAAATTCCCAATCAGCGGGTGCCAGAGTATGAAAAGGAAGAGCGGCAGAGACTGCAAAAAACATTTGGTTATACTTATGAATCTTTGAAGGAATCGATTCTTCCTATGGCAAGGAATGGTGAGGAGGCTACGGCGGCTATGGGAATTGATACCCCTCTGGCAGCATTGGCAGGCGATCATCAGCCTCTGTTTCACTATTTTAAACAGAAATTTGCGCAGGTGACAAATCCGCCTATCGATTCGATCCGAGAGGAAGTTGTGACCAGTACCACAGTGTATATCGGTGAGGATGGAAATTTGCTGGAAGAAAATCCTGAAAATTGTCAGGTGTTAAAGGTGGATAATCCTATTCTTACGAACACAGATTTAATGAAAATTAAGGCTATGAATGTGGAAGGGTTCCATGTGGTGGAAATTCCCATCACCTACTACAAGAACACCAGTCTGGAAAAAGCCATTGATCGTTTGTTTGTGGAGGCGGACCGAGCATATCGAGACGGGGCAAATATTTTGATTTTATCAGACCGGAGTGTGGACGAGAATCATGTACCTATCCCTTCGCTGCTTGCCGTGTCAGCTTTGCAACAATACCTGATCAAAACCAAAAAGCGGACGGCGCTTGCGATGATTTTGGAATCTGGGGAGCCAAGAGAGGTTCACCATTTTGCAACGCTTTTGGGCTATGGCGCCTGTGCGATCAATCCTTATCTGGCGCAAGATACAGTGAAACAACTGATCGATGAACACATGCTTGATAAAGATTATTATGCAGCAGTAGAGGATTATAATCATGCGATTCTTCATGGAATTGTAAAGATTGCTGCGAAGATGGGGATTTCCACCATTCAATCTTATCAGGGTGCCAAGATTTTTGAGGCGATCGGAATCAGTGCAGATGTGATTGAGAAATATTTTACGGATACAGTAAGTAGAATTGGGGGGATTACGTTAAAAGATATCGAGGAGGATGTGGACGCACTTCATTCCAGCGCTTATGACCCTCTGGGACTTGAGACAGATTTGACATTGGAAAGCAGAGGACACCATAAGATGCGCAGCGGGGCAGACAGTCATTTGTACAATCCAGTGACGATTCATCTTCTTCAAGAGTCCACGAAAAGAGGAGATTATCAGCTTTTTAAGCAGTATACGAAGGCGGCGGATGCGCAGGAACAGAGTGCAAATATCCGCGGTATGATGACCTTTCAGTTTCCCAAAAAAGGAGTACCAATAGAAGAAGTGGAGAGCGTGGAATCCATTGTGACCCGTTTTAAGACAGGGGCCATGTCTTATGGTTCCATTTCCCAGGAGGCTCATGAGACGCTTGCCATAGCCATGAATCAACTGCACGGAAAATCCAACAGTGGGGAAGGCGGAGAAAGCCCACAACGTCTGGTAACAGGCAGAGATGGATTAGACCGCTGTTCTGCGATTAAGCAAGTGGCGTCTGGTCGATTTGGCGTGACGAGCCAATATCTGGTAAGCGCCAAAGAAATCCAGATTAAGATGGCCCAGGGAGCCAAGCCAGGAGAAGGCGGACATTTGCCAGGGCAGAAGGTTTATCCTTGGATTGCCAAGACTAGGCTTTCCACGCCAGGAGTATCTCTGATTTCTCCGCCACCTCACCATGATATTTATTCGATTGAGGATTTGGAACAGTTGATTTATGACTTGAAAAACGCCAACCGACAGGCGAGAATTACCGTAAAGTTGGTATCGGAGGCAGGTGTGGGAACCATAGCAGCAGGCGTGGCAAAAGCGGGAGCACAGGTTGTGCTGATTTCCGGCTACGACGGAGGAACCGGAGCTGCACCTTCCAGTTCCATTCATAACGCAGGGCTTCCCTGGGAACTGGGACTTTCTGAGACCCACCAGACTTTGATACTCAATGGGCTGCGAAATAAAGTGCGGATTGAGACAGACGGAAAGCTAATGACAGGACGGGATGTAGCAATAGCTGCAATGTTGGGGGCAGAAGAATTTGGTTTTGCCACAGCGCCTTTGGTGACCATGGGCTGTGTGATGATGCGTGTCTGTCACTTGGACACTTGTCCGGCTGGCATTGCCACGCAGAATCCCAAACTGCGGAAACGTTTTACAGGAAAACCAGAATATGTAGTGAATTTTATGCGGTTTATCGCAGAGGAATTGCGAGAATATATGGCAAAATTGGGAATTCGTACTGTGGATGAATTGGTGGGACGAAGTGATCTGTTGAAAGTGCGAGAGGATTTAACGGGCAGAGAGAAGGAACTTGATTTATCTGCCATCTTGCAGAATCCTTTTGCAGGGCCGAAGGAAAAGGTGATCTTTGACCCCAAGCAGATCTATGATTTTGAATTAGAAAAGACCAAGGATGAAAAAATTTTATTAAAGCAGCTACAAAATGCCCTGGAGATGAAGCAAAAACGCAGCATTGATGTGGAGATTACCAATACAGACCGGGCATTTGGAACTATTTTTGGTTCTGAGATTACAAGAAAGTATGTCGACAGTTTGGAAGAGGATACGTTTCTGGTAAAATGCACTGGAGCAGGTGGACAGAGTTTTGGAGCGTTTATCCCCAAAGGTCTGACTCTGGAATTGGTGGGTGACAGCAATGACTATTTCGGAAAAGGTCTCTCTGGCGGCAAATTGGTGGTTTATCCTCCAGCGGGAGTGAGATATCGTCAGGATGAAAATATTATTATTGGAAATGTGGCGCTCTATGGAGCCACCAGCGGGAAAGCGTTTATCAATGGTGTTGCTGGAGAACGGTTTTGCGTCCGCAATTCTGGCGCAAATGCAGTGGTGGAAGGCGTGGGAGACCACGGTTGTGAATATATGACAGGCGGCAGGGTTGTCGTTCTTGGGAAAACTGGGAAAAATTTTGCGGCTGGCATGAGCGGCGGTATTGCCTATGTGCTGGATGAAGATAACGATCTGTACACCAGGATGAACAAAGAAATGGTATTTTCTCAGGAGCTTACGTCCAAATACGATGTGATGGAGTTAAAGGATATGATCAAGGAACATGTGGCATTGACCAATTCTCAGAAAGGAAAGGAAATTCTAGATAATTTCAGTCAATATTTGCCCAAATTTAAGAAGATCATGCCATATGATTATAATCGGATGATGATGGCCATTGTTCAGATGGAAGAAAAGGGCTTAAGTTCTGAGCAGGCACAGATTGAGGCGTTTTATGCCAATATGAAAAATTAAGGAGGGATGATGAAATGGGAAAACCAACAGGATTTATGGAATACGACCGGCAGACGGCGAAGGAGGAGGCACCAAAGGAGCGTATTAAGAATTTTAAGGAATTTCACACCCCTCTCAGCCAGGAAGAGCAGCGTAAGCAAGGCGCCCGCTGTATGGCATGTGGTGTTCCTTTTTGTCAGTCAGGTATGGATATTCTGGGAATGACCTCTGGGTGTCCTCTGCACAATCTGGTGCCAGAGTGGAATGACCTTATTTATACTGGGAATTGGGAGCAAGCGTACAGTCGACTTAAGAAAACCAATAATTTTCCAGAATTTACGGCAAGAGTATGTCCCGCTTTGTGTGAGGCAGCCTGTACTTGCAGCCATTATGGGGATGCTGTTTCCGTCAAGGAAAATGAATTTGGTATTATTGAACATGCCTATGAACAGGGGTATACCAAGGCAAAGCCACCAAAGGTACGCACCGGAAAAAAGGTGGCTGTGGTTGGCTCTGGTCCGGCAGGACTTGCAGCAGCAGACCAGCTCAACAAGCGCGGGCATCAGGTGACAGTGTACGAGCGTGACGATCGCCTGGGAGGACTTTTGATGTATGGTATTCCTAATATGAAATTAGAAAAACACATCATAGACCGCAAGATCAATATTATGAGAGAGGAAGGTGTGGAATTTATCACAGGTGTGAATGTGGGCAAAGATGTGAAGGCTTCCAAATTGCTGAAGGGATATGACCGTGTGATTCTTGCCTGCGGCGCCAAAAGCCCAAGAGATATCAAGGTTCCTGGCAGGGATGCCAAAAACATTTATTTTGCAGTAGACTTTTTAGCGGCAACCACAAGAAGTCTGTTGGATTCGGAATTAAAGGATCAGAAATATCTCTCTGCCAAAGGCAAGAAAGTAGTCGTGATTGGAGGAGGCGATACTGGAAATGACTGTATAGGAACAGCAATTCGCCATGGTGCAGCTTCTGTGGTTCAGCTTGAAATAATGCCCAAAGCGCCAGAACAGCGCAGTGCAAATAATCCTTGGCCGCAATGGCCGAAAGTTTGCAAGACCGATTATGGTCAACAGGAAGCCATTGCAGTGTTTGGCAACGATCCAAGGATTTACCAGACTACGGTAAAAGAGTTTTTAAAGGATAAAAATGGAAATCTCTGTGGCCTTATTACGGTTAAGCTGGAGAATAAAAAAGATGAAAAAACTGGGCGGATGATCATGACAGAGATTCCTGGTTCTGAGAGCAAAATGGATGCAGATCTCGTTTTCATTGCCGCAGGATTTTTGGGCGCAGAGAAATATGTTTCGGATGCGTTCGGCGTGTCTTTGGATGAACGGATGAATGTAAAGACAGACCAAGGGCAATACCACACCAATGTGAAAAATGTGTTTGCAGCAGGAGATATGCATCGGGGACAGTCCCTGGTGGTGTGGGCAATCCGAGAAGGAAGAGAGGCGGCTAGAGCGGTGGATCTTAGCTTGATGGGCTATACGAATTTGGGAGCATAAGATCTTATTACTCCAGCGGTTAAATATTAAAGTTTTTACTTATCTAAATATCCATTTGCCACGTTGTCATCAATCGTTGTAATTCTCGTTACAACTTAATTTTGCGCCTTGCAGATGAAAATTTATCCTGCGTAAAGATCTGCGATATTTAATCGCCAGAGTAATATAACAAAAATGGAACTGTCATACAGAAGACGAAAGTCTTTCAGAGGCAGTTCCATTTTTAATTGAGATGCCAAAAGGTCACTTTCACAAAAAGTGAAATCAAGACATAAACCTTAGGTATCTTTTTTCTAGATGGCTTAAAAGGCTGTAAAGTCCCCAGGCAAGCAGACAGAGGATTACGATGGACATGATCACCCAATCTAGCTTAAATACTTGACTTCCATATATAATAAGATATCCAAGTCCCTGACGGGAAGAGATAAACTCTCCGATGATAACACCCACCAGACATAGACCAATGTTTACCTTCATAATGGAAAAGAAGGAAGGAATACTAGCTGGAATGATGACTTTCGTAAGGATATGGTATTTTGTTCCGCCAAGAGTTTGAATCAACTTGATCTTCTCTGGATCGATGGATTGAAAACTGGTGTAGAGGCTTAGAATAGACCCAAAAACTGCCACAGAAATTCCTGTGATAATGATGGTGTTGTAATTGGCCCCCAGCCATACGATCAAAAGTGGGGCAAGGGCAGATTTTGGAAGACTATTTAGGATCACCAGATAAGGTTCCAGCGTTTCAGAAACTTTTTTGTTAAACCATAGTATAATTGTGATGACAAGGGCGAAAAATATGGGCAAACAGCGATTGATCCAGCGCCATATGATAAGCACATAAAAACACGCGGGAAGGGCTGCTGAAGAAAAAGGAATCGATCCATCCCAGTCTTGCGGACCCTTCCCACAACCCAAGAAAGCAAATGAAAATACACAGTCGGCTGATGGTGACAGTTCGTCTGTGCTTTTTTTGTGTAAGCAGAAATTTCTGCTGGGCAAGAGATATTTCACTCATCGTTGTTCAGCTCCTTCCATATTTTATTAAAATAATCTTTAAATTCTGGGGAATTTCTTCGTTCTAACGGACTGATGTTATCAGGAAAATGAATATCAATCATACTTTTGATGGTGGCAGGCCGTTTGCTCAGTATTAATACCCTGCTGCCCAGACTCACCGCTTCGGACAAGTCATGGGTCACCAAAATGGCGGTTTTCTGTTCCTTTTTGATAATGGAACCAATGTCGTCACCGACGGTGAGCCTGGTTTGATAGTCCAGGGCGGAAAATGGTTCATCCAACAGGAGAAGTTCCGGCTCCAGAGCCAGGGTACGGATCAACGCTGCTCGCTGTCTCATACCTCCGGAAAGCTGAGATGGTCTTGCATTTTTGAATTTGTATAGGCCATAAGTTTTCAACATATCATAAACTTTTTCACGGGAGGCAGGCGTAAGTTTTTTCTGGATTTCCAGTCCCAGCAGGACATTTTTTTCGATGGTGCGCCATTCAAACAGATGGTCATGCTGAAGCATATAGCCGATGGTTCCGCTGGTTTTTTGAAACAATTTCTGTCCATAAAGCAAAATAGAACCGTGTTCCGGCTCTATCAGACCTGCCAAAAGGGAAAGAAGGGTGGATTTGCCGATGGTTGAGTAACGGAAATTGATTGTGAAGTAAAGGTGGATAGAGTATAATATGGCGTGAGGAGGGTTCCACATAGTGGGAGGGACCCAGATGGTACATATATGGTGCTGAAAAAGTATTGGATGGAGGTGGAAGTGATGAAGAAACCATTACCGATAGGTATTGATAATTTTGAAAAAATAAGAAAAGATGGTTATTACTATGTGGATAAAACCATGCTGATTAAGGAACTGCTGGAATTAAAAGGAGAAGTAAATCTGTTTACCCGTCCAAGGCGTTTCGGAAAGACGTTAAACTTA
>CAJTVT010000055.1 GCA_910580015.1 uncultured Lachnospiraceae bacterium | reverse complement strand
TAGATGGAAATTCAGGCTAGTAATTGGTCTGATTGTCAGGTGGTCAATACACTAGTGTGCTGACACATTTATAATTAGGCAAACCTACTTGCCTTTTCATCCATCTGCTGCGTTAGATTTTCTAGCTGTAGCCACCGCTACACCGTTGAAAATCTGCCTTGCAGAAGAATGAAAATTCTGCGTAGTTTCACCAAATATAAACGTGTCAGTACACTGGATTTGTAAAAAATCCAACAGCGAACAAAAATTACGGTTTGAATAATAGTGTTCTTCTCGTTTTTATGTTCTGATAATATGTTGCCTTTCATACCAAGAAAATAAAAAGCAGGATTATAGGGATTTTAGCGGAAAATACTTGCTTTCTTGAAATTGTTATGTTAAAATATTAACCTGTGAGACGAAAATGATGGTCCTCTGTTACGTAAGGTATTAAGAACATCTAAGAAAATAGGAGGTCACAAATGAATACAGCAGAAATTATCAGAAATATTGAGAAGGAACAGTTAAAAGAAAAGGTTGACGAGTTCAGCGTAGGAGATACCGTGAAGGTTTATGGTAAGATTAAAGAGGGAAACCGCGAAAGAATCCAGGTTTTTGAAGGTATCGTGCTGAAAAGACAGGGCGGAAGCAGCCGTGAGACATTTACAGTTCGGAAATTCTCAAACGGCGTTGGCGTTGAGAAGACATGGCCGTTGCATTCACCCAATGTAGAGAAAATTGAGGTAGTTCGTTATGGTAAGGTAAGACGTGCAAAACTGAATTACTTAAGAGGTCGTGTAGGTAAGAGAGCAAAAGTCAAAGAATTGGTCAAATAATTAAGCGATCGGATAGCAATGGAACGTGGGAAGGGACAAGTACAATGGTAGTTGTCCCTTTTTACTTTATAAATAGAAATGTCTATGTGATAGGAGTGAATGAAATATGGGAAAAAGAGTGTCTGGACTAAGCTTTTATCATAGAAAGAAAAAAGTAAACGTTGGTTTGATCAAAGAAGTTGCAGTTTGGGTAGCAGAAATTCTTCTGACAATTTTGGGCACAGTCATTTTGGTGTCTTTTTTTGGTTTTCAGGTATCAGTGGTTGGACCCTCCATGTCTCCTACATTGGAGAACGGAGAGAAAATTTTGGTAAACCGTTTTGTATATAGGCTTTTTGAGCCCAAACGAAATGATCTGGTGGTATTTTCGCCAAATGGAAATGCAAGGTCCCATTATTATGTCAGGCGTGTGATTGGCCTGCCAGGAGATACCATACAGATAAAGGATGGGGAAGTCTATGTGAACGGTGAGCTTTTCCAGGAACAGGTGGATGTAGAAACAGTAGGAAATGCTTTGGCGGCGGAAAATGAAGTGGTCGTGGACGAAGACGAATACTTTGTGCTGGGAGACAACCGCAACAACAGTGAGGATAGCCGATATGTCAGTATTGGCAATGTGAAGAGAGATTATATAACTGGGAAGGCATGGATGATTGTCTATCCCTGGAATAGAATTGGTTTGTTAAAATAACCAGGAGGTAAAAAATGCATTTTCAATGGTATCCAGGACATATGACGAAGGCAAAACGTCAGATGCAAGAAGATATGAAACTGATCGATTTGGTAATAGAGTTGGTGGATGCACGTATTCCATTCAGCAGTCGAAATCCTGATATTGATGAGTTGGCAAAACAGAAAGCAAGATTGATTCTGATGAACAAGGCAGATCTTGCCAACGAGGATCAGACGGCAGCCTGGACGACGTATTTTAAAAAGCAGGGCTGTTATGTAGTGAAGTTGGATGCAAGAACCAGGACAGGTATGAAAAATATAAATGATGTGGTGATGGAAGCATGTAAGGAGAAAATAGAACGTGACCGCAGGCGTGGAATTAAGAATCGCCCAGTACGCGCCATGGTGGTAGGGATTCCAAATGTGGGAAAATCCACGTTTATCAATACCTATGCGGGAAAGGCTTGTACCAAAACCGGAAATAGACCAGGGGTTACAAAGGGAAAACAGTGGATACGCTTAAACAAAAATGTGGAGCTTTTAGACACACCTGGGATTTTATGGCCCAAATTTGAGGATCAAAGAGTGGGGTTGTTACTTGCACTGATCGGTTCCATCAAGGATGAGATTTTAAATATAGATGAGCTGTCCTTGGAATTGATTTCGATTTTAAAAGAAAAATATGCAGGTGTTTTGCTGGAACGGTATCAGGTATCAGAAGAGCAGACGCCAGCAGAAATTCTTGGAGAGATTGCAAAAAAACGTAATTGTGTGAAGAAGGGAAATGAACTTGATTATAGTAAGGCAGCCGCTCTTGTAATAGAAGAGTTTCGCAGCGGGAGACTTGGAAAAATAACACTTGAATTTCCGGCGGAGTAGGGCTAGAATAGAGCATAGTAGAATAAGTGGAGGGCAGGGATAAAATATGAATAATCAACAGGAACAAAAGAGACAGCCTTCAGAGGAGAAACGCAGTGTGATGCGGGAAACTATCAGCTTCATTTTGTATATTGGAATTGTATTTTTACTGACTTATCTTGTCATTCATTATGTAGGGCAGCGTACCCAGGTAAGCGGAACCTCCATGGAATATACACTTAGCGATGGGGACAATTTGATTGTGGATAAGATTACCTATCGTTTTCACAAGCCAGAACGTTTTGATATTGTGGTGTTTCCATTCAAACAGAAAAAGGATACTTATTATATTAAGCGGATTATTGGCCTGCCCGGTGAGACAGTGCAGATTGATTCCAGTGGTATCATATATATAGACGGACAGGAATTGGAAGAATCCTATGGACGGGAAATTATACAGGATCCAGGTCAAGCGGCGGAACTTATCGAGCTTGGGGAGGATGAGTATTTTGTATTGGGAGATAACCGTAATGCCAGTTCAGATAGCCGAGATCCCAGTGTGGGGATGATTCAAGGAAAAGATTTTGTAGGAAGGGCTTGGCTGAGAATCTATCCCTTTGATAAAATTGGATTTATCAAGCACCAATAATAGAATTTTTCTGTAAAATCACAGAGGATGATACATAGAGGAGAAGATTTGTGAGTGAGTTAAAGAGAGTGGCAGAGATTAAAGAGGAATTACAGGCAGCAGAGGAAATCGTGCTGCCTTCTTTTATTTTAAATTACAAGGACGACAAGCGCGCAGGAGTGCAAAAATTGGTGGAACAGGCAGCAAAACGTATGGCAGCTTTGGAACAAGAGCGAAAGCGAATAGAGGGACTTAAGGTTTATGAGAAGAAGTATCAGGACAGAGGATATGTCTGTGGGGTGGATGAGGCAGGCAGAGGTCCTCTGGCTGGACCAGTAGTGGCCGGAGCGGTGATTTTGCCTAAGGACTGTGATATTTTATATATCAATGATTCCAAAAAGCTGAGTCCAAAGAAACGTGAGGAGCTTTATGATATCATTATGGAAGAAGCAGTTGCCACAGGAATAGGAGTGGTAGGACCAGAGAAGATTGATGAAATCAATATTTTACAGGCCACATATGAGGCAATGCGCAGGGCCATTCAGAATCTATCGGTAATACCCGATATATTATTAAATGATGCAGTGACGATTCCAAAGGTGGAGATTACACAGATACCCATTATTAAAGGAGATGCCAAAAGTATTTCCATCGGGGCGGCAAGTATCATTGCCAAGGTCACCAGGGACAGGCTGATGGAAGAATATGACAAGAAGTATCCAGCATATGGGTTTTCCCGAAATAAAGGTTACGGTTCCAGGGAACATATGGAGGCGATTTTAGAGCATGGTTCCTCTCCTATCCATCGGCAGAGCTTCCTTACAGGCATCGGCAAAGAAAAATGATATGGATGTACTTTCGGAATCTGGCAAAAATTTTCTCGCAAAAGCAGTTGCAAAAAGGATCCGAGAGTAGATAGCAGAAAGGTGGGAGAAAAATGTCATTTGTGGAAGGGATTCAACAATATCAGAATCATACGACTTCCAATACCCAGACACTGAATCAAGTGAGAGATACGACTGGGGCGCGTCCAGCGCTGACCCAGGGGTTAAGTCCAGGAAAGGTATTTGAGGGGACTGTTACCGAGATAAAAAATGGGCAGGTCACCATTGGATTAAATGACGGCAGGTCAATTTCAGCCAAAATGGAATCAGGAGTTCATTTGGAAAAGGGCCAACCCATGCTATTTCAGGTAAAGTCTAATTCTGGGGAACAGATTGCGCTTCGCCCAGTTACCTTGGAAAGCGCTCAGAATCCCACACTGCTGCGGGCGCTAGAGGCTGCTGGTCTTAAGGTGAATGATCGAAATTTATCTATGGTGAATCAAATGATGGCACAGCAGCTTCCCGTTGACAAGAACAGTCTTCTTCAAATGATGCGCGTTGCGGCTAGTTTTCCCAAAGCGGATATGCAGACGCTGGTGCAGATGCAAAAACTGGGGTTGGTGATTACAGAGGAATCTTTAAATCAGTTCCAAAATTACAAAAATGGACAGCAGGCAATCTTGCCAGAACTGAATCATTTGATGGAGGGGATTGCAGAATTTTCGGGGCAATTGTCTGGTTCTGAGGGGGGAATAGGACAGACGTCAGGAGCGCTTCTGGGATTTCAGCAGCAGATTGTGGGAATCCTTACAAGTGGTGGGCAGCAGAATCCTTCTCTGTCTCAAATGGGGGCAGTACAGAATCAGGCGGCGATGGGAGAACTTGTGCAGAATCAGGCGGTGCAAAATCTTTCCGTTACCAATATTGATGCAGCGATGGGAGTTGTCATTCACCAGGATATTACAGAAGGTGGGGGAAATCAGCCAGGAGCAGGAAGCGATGGCTTGGGGGGAGGAGGCATGGAACAAGGCTTGTCTGGGGGAAATCAGATGCAGGGAGGATTGTCTGGAGAAAACCTTGCTCAAAATGGATTGTTTTCTGGAGATTCTGCCCAAAGTGACATCCAGCAGGCAATGTCTGGCACAAATGAAGCACAGGCAGCGGACAGCCAGAATATCGCAGGGGCCAGAACTTTGGATGGTATGGTTGTGGCAGAGCAGTTTTTGAGTAAGGAACAGCAGGGAAGGCTTACCCAGTTGTTACAAGAATTTTCTGGTGCAAGGGGGAATGAAAATCTTCTGCCTGAGGGCAGACTTAATACCAGCCTGACAGCCGGAGAGCTGTTGGAGCAGATTATGAGCGCAGTGGAAAACAGCGACGATTATACCAGTGCCTCCATGCAGAAATTGTTTTATTCAGACGAATATAAGGGAGTGTTGAAACAGGCTATGGCAGAACAGTGGATGCTAACGCCAGAACAGCTCAAGAAAGAAGGAGCTGTAAAGGAGATGTATCAAAGACTGTCCAAGCAGATGACAGAGTTGCAACAGGTTTTGTCCCAGACTGGAAAAGAGGGGGCGCCTCTGGCGAAAACAGCCCAGTCAGTCCAGAATAACCTAGAATTTATGAATCAATTGAATCAAGTATATACATATGTGCAGCTTCCGCTGAAGCTTCAAAATCAAAATGCTCACAGTGATTTATATGTGTATACGAACAAAAAAAATCTCCGAGAAAAGGACGGAGAATTGACGGCCCTGCTGCACCTTGATATGGAAAACTTGGGATCTACGGATATTTTTGTAAAATTGCAAAAAGCTGCGGTGGAGACAGAATTCTACTTTGAAGATGAATTGTCCTGCCGCCTGATTTCGTCCTATGCAGAGCAATTGGTAGAACGTCTGGAACAGAAAGGATATACTTGTGAAGTGAAGGTGGAGAATCGCAAAAAACAGCAGAATTTTGTAGAAGATTTTTTGGAGAGGGAAAATCCTCCTGCAAAGCTGCATCGTTATTCTTTTGATGTGAAGGCGTAGACAGAATGAGACAGGGAGGACAGTTTGATGGAAGAAACACGGTATAAAAATACCAGAGAACTAGTCACAATGGATACGCAGAATGGGGAAAAACAGAAGACAGCAGTGGCAGTGGCATACGAACCAGGAGAGCGGGCGCCCAAGATCATTGCCACCGGAAAAGGATATATGGCGGAGCGTATCATAGAAAAAGCGAAAGAGGAAGAGATTCCTTTTTATCGGGATGATAAGCTGGCAAAGACCTTGTCTAAGTTGGAGATCGGAGATATGATTCCGCCAGAGCTCTATGAAGTTGTGGCTGAAATCTTGGTTTTTGTGGATGATATGGAACGAATGAAAGAGAAAATAAAATAAAGGGAAATTCTGTCAGGACAGGAGGAGATTCGGTAGGAACAAGAAATAATCATCGCGGGAAAGGGAAACTATATGAGGAGCAGGTGGCAAGATACCTTATACATAAGGGATTTGAGATCTTGCACACGAATTTCTGCTGTAGATTTGGAGAGATTGATTTGATCGCCAGAGATACAAGTTATCTGGTGTTTGTGGAAGTGAAATATCGCAGCACTGAAAGAGGAGGGCATCCTCTGGAGGCAGTAAATTCTCGCAAGCAGTGGCGAATTAGCCGGACAGCAGAGGCCTACTGTCTTCGTTTTGGATATGGAGAAGATACCCCTTGTCGATTTGACGTAGTGGGGATCACAGGGGAGGAGATCATACATGTGGAGGATGCATTTTTTTATTGCATGTAGAGTATCGCCGTTCATCCCTGTATAGATATGAGAATAAAAATAAAGGAATCGGAGAGTAAATATGATAACAATTAAAGAGCTTGCATCAATCTTGGGAACAAGCCCCACAACGGTATCTAATGTGTTAAATGGCCATACCGATAAAATGTCCCCCTCTACCAGACAACGAGTGGAGGATGCGTTGATTCAGTATGAGTTTCGCCGGACAGTCCGGCAGGAAGACCACAGTAAAGCGCTGAAATTGGTTTCTGTGGATTTCTATCTCAGATCCAAAGAAAATATTTTTATGGATCCCTTTTGTTCGGAACTTTTAAATGCAATCTGCTTGAAACTTAAGGAGTATGGGGCATATCCGGTCTGTGGGATTCCCCAGGAACAGAAGGATATCTTTCATAAGCTTCAGGCCCGCAATGTCCGAGGTGGGATTGTTGTAGGGGTGGAGCCCTGGGAGTGCAAGAATTTTGCAGCAAAAGTGGGAAAGCCTGTGGTATTTATTGACTGCGGGGAAGGGGATTATGATAATATCGGGATTGCCGACTATGAGGGAGGCAAGGAAATGGCTGAATTTCTCTTAAAACAGGGGCATCGAAAGATTGCATTTTTTTGTGATCGAAAAAGTCCTGTGTCCAGCACCTTTGAGCGGTTTCGGGGATATTGTGATGCGCTGGAAAGCTATGGTATTGTGTATAGTAATGAAGATTACTATTATTTGCCAGATGAGAGGAATTTAAGGCGGGAGGCGATCCGCAGCTTTGCTCTAAAGGCAAAGAACGAAGGTTATACGGCAGTGTTTGTGGTATCAGATCTTTTGGCCAATGAGGTGGTCAGCATTTTCTTTGAGGAAGGTCTAAAGGTGCCAGATGATATTTCCGTCACGGGGTTTGATGATAATATCTATGCCAGACTTTGCCGGCCCATGCTCACAACGATACGTCAGTCTGTAGTCGAGAAGGGGGAGGAAGCGGTGAAGCTCCTGTATCAAAGAATAAGAGGAGAAGAAGTGATTGCGAAATCATTTAAGCTGCCAGTGGAGTTGATTGTGCGGGGAAGTGTGCGAAATATCAACCATTGAGATTGAAAAGTGCATATAATTTGTATTTATTTTGAAAGAAGGCCGTATCACGGGGGTGTGATACGGTCTTTTTTGGCGGAAATGCACATAAAATGTTAGTGTGATTTGTATATAAAGTTGGTTATGTACATAATATATTGCAAAACAAAACATAACCAAATAATATGAGACACATGAAAGGCAAGGTTTTAACAAAAAATTGGTAAAAAACACAAGGAGGTAAAAAATGACAAAGAGAAAGAAGAAAATTATGGCATTATTCCTTGCTATGACAACTGTCTCAGGGTTCTTGCTTGGCGGCTGCGGCAGCAAGGAAGGAACGGATGGAAAAGTCGTGATTGAGCTGGTGCATTACAAGCCGGAGGCAGTGGACGTGTTTGAGGCATTGGAGGAGAAATTTAATGCTACACATGACGATATTGAGTTGGTGATCGACTCTCCCAATGACGCCATGGTTATTTTAAAAACCAGATTTATCCGGGAAAACAACCCTGACATTATCGGAATTGGTGGTGACATCAATTATTCGAATTTCCTGGACGCCAATATGCTGATGGATATTTCTGATTTTGACGGACTTTCTGATATCAAGGAAAATTATCTTGCCACCAATAAGGAGTTGGAGTATGTGCCAAAGGATGGGGTATACGCGGTCCCTTACATGGCAAATGCAGCAGGCGTGCTCTACAATAAAGATATGTTTGCAGAGCATAATTGGAGCATTCCCACCACTTGGGAAGAATTTTTAAGTCTTTGCGATACAATACAGGGGGAGGGCATACAGCCGTTGTATTTTGGTTATAAAGATACCTGGACCTGCCTTGCACCCTGGAATGCGATTGCAGTAAATCTCTGTGATACGGATATTGCCTATCAGGTAAACAGTGGAACGGCAACATTTTCAGAGGCATATGAGGAAGTGGCTAAGAAGGATAAGGAACTGTTAAAGTATGGACAGAAGAATCCTGTTGCCTACAGCTATAATGATGCCTGCACGGCTTTTGCCAGAGGTCAATCGGCCATGTATGTGATTGGAAATTATGCGATTCCTCAAATTAAATCTGTAAATCCTGATATGAATATCGACTCATTCGTATTTCCAGCAAGCAGCAACGCCGAGGAAAATATTTTAAATTCTGGCAATGACTTGATGTTTAGTGTGATGGAGGACTGCGAACATAAAGAGGAGGCCTATGAGGTATTGCGTTTCCTTCTGGAAGATGAAAATGTGCAGGATTACCTGAACGACCAGAGTGCAGTACCTTGTAAAAAAGGTGACTTTACCATTGCTTCAGAACTTGAGGGAATGAAGAGTTACATTGATAATGGAATTGTTGCAGATTACCAGGATCACCATTATCCAAATGAAATGGCAGTAGACGCCATGGTTCAGACTTATCTGTTTGATGAGGGAAGTGATGCGCTGAATACGTTCCTCACAAGGTTTGATAAGGAATGGGTTAGATATAACAAAGATATCATCCGAAAAGTGAAAGAATATCAGGAAAAGGGGGAATAGATCGTGGAAAATGGTGGAAAAAGAGATAAAGCATGGACAAAAAATGATAAAATTTTTCTTGGGATGTTAATTCCGGTGTTGATCCTGTTCTTCTGTTTTAATACGCTTCCTTTGCTGAAAGGTTTTTATTATGGCCTTACAAATTACAGAGGATATGGTGATTATGATTTTGTAGGACTTCGGAATTTTGCAGATTTGTTTACGGACCTGCGTGTAGGGAAATCGTATTTGTTTACCTTTAAATATGCAGTGGTGATGACCATAGCGGTCAATGTGATAAGTTTGATTCTGGCACTTGGGTTAAACCGTGAAATCAGAGCAAAAAGTGCACTGCGCGGCATTTATTTCGTACCAAATATTCTGGGCGGATTGGTTGTAGGATATATTTTCAGCTTTATCTTTACATATATCCTTCCAGCAGTCGGCCAGGTAACCGGAATTGGATTTCTTCAAAATAGTATGTTGGCAAGCAGCAAGACCGCATGGATTGCGATTGTGATTGTGGGGGCTTGGCAAGGAATTGCTATGAATACCATCATTTATATATCTGGTCTTCAGACGGTTCCAGAGGAAGTATATGAGGCAGGTATGATTGACGGTGTCAGTGGTTGGAAGAAATTCCGGACCCTTACCTTCCCACTGATCCTTCCGTTCTTTTCTATCAATCTGGTACTGTGTATGAAGAATGCGCTGATGGTCTTTGATCAGATTATGTCCTTGACCAAAGGTGGACCTTCTCAGAGTACAGAGTCCATTTCCTACCTGATTTATAATAATGGTATGAGTGGTGGACAGTTCGGTTTCCAGAGTGCAAATGCGTTTGTATTCTTTCTGGTAATTGTAATTATTTCATTCTTACAGATGAAATTCTTAGGTGGAAAGGAGGAGCAGTTATAATGGGAAAAAAGAATCGTGAAGGGGCAGTCGGCGGAAAGGCTGTCAACAATATCATAAATATTTTGCTGGCGCTTGGGTGCCTTACCATCTTGTTTCCGCTCTATATGACAGTGATGATTGCGTTTAAAAAGCCATCAGAAATGACGAATGATGTGGCAGGCGCATTGGGATTCCCCTCAAGCTGGAGTTTTGACAATTTTATCGAGGCAATGAGAGTTACCGATTTTTGGCGCTCTCTGGGGAACAGTTTGTTGTTGACTGGCGTAACTGTGATTATCTGTATTCTGCTTCACTCGCTTGCTGGGTATGTAATCGGAAGAAAGATGGCCAGACATAAAATCTTTAAGGCATCTTATTTCTATATTGTAACAGGTATGTTTGTGCCATTTGCAGTGTTGATGATGCCTCTGGTAAAGCAGACTTCACAGATTGGGCTTGCAAACCGCGCTGGAGTTATCGTCCTGTATGTAGTGTTCTTTATGCCCATGAATATTCTGCTGTATGCTGGATATTTAAAGAATATTCCAATTGCTTTGGAGGAAGCGGCTTGCGTGGATGGGGCAAATGTTTGGCAGACTTATTGGAAAATCATCTTTCCAAATATGAAGCCGATGCATGCAACCGTTGCAGTTTTGACAGCAATGAGCACATGGAATGACGTTATGACGCCACTGGTAATTATGTCTGGAAGTGATGTAAATACTCTTCCTTTGGCACAGTTGAATTTCCAGTCACAGTTTGGAACGAACTATAATCTTGCGTTTGCTTCCTATTTACTGGCGCTTTTGCCAATCATGATTTTCTATCTGATCTGTCAGAGACAGATTATCAACGGTGTTGTAAATGGAGCAGTAAAATAGAATTGACAATAAGGAAAGATATGGTATGGATTTAGAGAGCAGATATTATGAACTATATGGAACAAATGATATTACAAAGTACAGATGGGAACAGCTCTTGTCCATTATGGAACATGCCAAAAAGACTCGTCCGTCTGCCTTGAAAAAGGCAGACCAGGACGGGAATCACTGGTATCAGTCAGAACATATGGTGGGCATGATGCTGTATGTGGATAAGTTCAGCAATAATCTTGTAGAGTTTGAACAGCGGATAGATTATCTTGCAGAGCTTGGGATTACTTATGTGCATTTTATGCCACTGTTAAAGTCCAGGGAGGGAAATAATGACGGTGGATATGCTGTGTCAGATTACTTGATGGTGGATGATAAATTTGGCACAATGGAGCAGTTGGAACGGGTCATGAAGCTGCTTAAAAAGAAGGGAATACGCACTTGTATTGACTTTGTGCTGAATCATACGGCAAAAGAGCATGTCTGGGTTCAGAAATATAAAGAAGGGGATCATGATTACGATGATATGTATTTTATGTTTGACGATGATTCGATTCCCAGAGAATATGAGAAGCATCTAACTGAAATTTTCCCGGAGGTAGCACCTGGGAATTTTACTTATTATGAGGATATTGGAAAGTATGTGATGACCCGATTTTATGAGTTTCAGTGGGATTTGAATTATCGCAATCCGCAAGTCTTTAATAAGATTGTGGAAGTAATGCTTACCCTTGCGAATAAAGGCGTTGACATTTTCCGTTTGGATGCGATACCATATATTTGGAAAGAAATAGGAACTTCTTGCATGAATCTTCCCAATGTGCATAAAATTATCAGCATGATGTACCACATTATCCAGCAGGTATGTCCAAGTGTAATTTTTCTAGGGGAAGCGATTGTGGAACCTTTTGAGATTGTGAAATATTTTGGAAATCAGGAAGCGAAAGAATGCAATGTTATGTATAATGCTTCATTTATGGTTCTTTTGTGGAATTCTCTGGCAACGAGAGATGTAAGATTGATGGAGCGTTCTTTGTCAATCGACTATGGGATCCCACAGGGCGGCACATGGATCAATTATGTAAGGTGCCATGATGATATCGGATGGGGATTTGAGAATGGAATTTTGAAAGAACTTGGACTTGACCCAGAACTGCACAAGCAGTATATGATTCAGTTTATGGAGGGAAGATATCCAGGAAGCTTTGCGATGGGAGAGCTGTATGAGTACAATCCTGTCACAAAGGACGCCAGAAACAGTGGAACACTTGCTTCCCTGTGTGGGCTGGAACAGGCGTTGAACGAGAAGCATACGTATAAAATGGAGTTGGCCGTAAAGCGGATCTCGTTGCTTCATGCAATGGTCATTGCATATACGGGAATCCCATTGCTATACAGTGGAGATGAGATTGGGCAGACAAATGACTGGAATTATAAAAATGTCCAGGAATATGCCGCAGATTCTCGTTGGCTTCACAGAGCCAGCATGGATTGGGAGCTGGCGGAAAAACGAAATAATCTAAATACCATTCAGGGACAAATTTTTACAAAGATTCAGACCATGATTCAAATCCGTAAATCAAGCGGTTATTTTAGTTCCCAATACCAGGCAGTTCCGGTGGATACGGGCAACAATGCAGTATTTTGTTTTCACAAAGAGAATAAGATGCTGGTTCTTGCTAATTTTTCCGAGCAGGAACAGTGGGTGGATTCTGGGACATTTGACTGGTTTGGGTTGCCTGGGGAGATGCAGGATTTAATTACTGGAAGACTTATAAGGTCATATCACAACCATATTTTACTGGGACCTTATGAATATCTCTGGTTAGTATAAGTTTAGAAAGGTAAATATTTGTATGGCAATAATAATTGAGGACAGCGTATTTACGCTTCAGACAAAAAATAGCACATACCAGATGAAAGCAGACGATAAGGGCATTCTCTTACACACTTATTATGGCAAACGGACAGATGCCACAGATTATTCGTATCTGGTGTCCATGGCGGATCGTGGATTTTCAGGAAATATCTATGAGGCAAGGGAAGATAGAACGTATTCATTGGATTTCCTTCCACAGGAATTTCCGGCCTGCGGGAGTGGAGATTACCGGGTAGATTGCCTCCACGTGGATTTGGGAGAAGGGGTCAGTGATTGTCTGATGTTTTTTGACAGTTATCACACGTATCATGGAAAATATTCCTTAGACGGGCTTCCAGCCATGTTTGCCTCCGAAGAGGATCCGGTGGATACCTTAGAAATTGTGTTGAAAGACTGTCAGGAAGAATTGTATCTGCATTTATTGTATGGTGTGTTTGAAGAGTATGATATCATCACCAGGGCGGCAGTGATTGAAAATAAGAGTAAACGAGAAGTTCGGCTTCACAAAGCGTTGTCTGCCTGTCTGGATATGGATCATGCTGGAATGGATCTGATACACTTTTATGGAAGGCATGCAGGGGAACGAGAGTTGGAACGGATCTCTCTGTTTCATGGCATTACGGAGCTGAGAAGTACAAGGGGAACTTCTAGCCATCAGCATAATCCGTTTGTGATTCTTGCAGATCAGAATGCCAGAGAAGATATGGGAGAATGTTATGGATTTTCCTTGCTGTACAGTGGTGGATTTCATATGCAGGCGGAGGTGGACCAGTTCCATCAGACTAGACTGGTGATGGGAATTGACGATTCTGATTTTACATGGAGTCTTCCTCCAGGAGAAAAATTTGTCACACCGGAGCTTGCCATGGGTTATAGCAAGGAAGGACTGGCGAAACTGTCCCACTGCTATCACAATAGTTTTCACAATCATTTGATTCGCAGTTCCTGGAAAAATAAGAGACGTCCGATTCTTGTAAATAACTGGGAGGCCACCTATTTTGATTTTAATGCAGACAAGCTATTGAAAATCGCAAAGGAAGCGGCTGAGCTTGAACTTGATATGATGGTGTTGGACGACGGATGGTTTGGAAAGCGGGATAATGATGATTCTGGACTTGGAGATTGGTATGTAAATGAGAAAAAGTTAGGGTGTACTTTAAAGGAACTTGCAGATCAGGTCAATGAGATGGGGTTAATGTTCGGACTTTGGTTTGAACCAGAGATGATTTCTGAGGACAGTGATTTGTACAGAAGTCATCCAGATTGGGCAATGGCTGTCCCAGGGAGAAATGCCATCCGGTCAAGGTCTCAGCTTGTACTGGATATGACTCGTGAAGATGTACTCTCTTACATCAAGGAACGGCTTTTTGCGATTATGGATTCGGCCAATATCCAATATATCAAATGGGATATGAATCGTTCTGTAGCAGCGGCTTACAGTGTCTTGCTGCCGCGGGAACGTCAGGGAGAGCTGCGTCATAGATATGTGTTGGGATTGTATCACATTATGGAAGCATTGTTGGAGCGTTACCCTGATTTGCTGCTGGAAGGTTGCAGCGGAGGGGGAGGAAGATTTGATGCCGGAATGCTCTACTACGCACCACAGATTTGGTGCAGTGACAATACAGATGCAGTGGAGCGGCTGAGTATTCAGTATGGCACGTCTTTTGGCTATCCAATGTCCTCCGTATCTGCCCATGTGTCTGTCTGCCCGAATCATCAGAATGGAAGGGTGACGCCCTTTAAAACGAGAGGAATCTGCGCTATGCAGGGGACCTTTGGCTATGAACTAGATTTAAGCAAACTGACCGAGGAGGAGAAACTTGAGGCAAAGGAACAGATCCGAACTTTTAAAAAGCTTTATCGGCTGTTCCAGTTTGGGGACTATTATCGGATCTCTTCTCCGCTGGAGAATCGTGATTTTACCGCTTGGGAATATGCAGATAAAGAGGGAAAAGAAGCTTACATGGGTGTCGTCTACACAGATCTTCATGGAAATCCAGCGGCTCATACGGTGAAATTTCGGGGACTTTGTGCAGAAAAAGTTTATTGTATGTGGAAGGATAAAGAAGAAGCAGGAGAATTTACAGGAGCTGCATTGATGAATGGCGGTGTTTTGCTGCCTGTGCCCACGGAGAATTATGATTCCTGTCAGATTTATATTCGCCAAAAAGAATAAAATTTCATGACCTGCAATGCTAACGGGACGTTTGTTTTATTGCTCCGGCGGTTAAATATCGCAGAATTTTACGCAGGATAAATTTTCATCTGCAAGGCGGAAGAATGAGTTGTAACGAGGGTTACAACGATGGATGACAACATGGCAGATGGAAATTTAGACAAGTAAAAA
>CAJTVT010000054.1 GCA_910580015.1 uncultured Lachnospiraceae bacterium | reverse complement strand
CCGTCTTGTAGATGAGCAAATATTCTGCGGAGTTTTACCGGATATAATGTGGTCACTACACTAATCTATATAAAGCAGGAATAGCAACATGGAGTATTTATAAAAGAAAAAATATATATGGGATATACAAAAACAAAGGTAAAGTTGTGGCTTTCCATTTAAATAAACCTTGTATAGAATTTCTACAAGGTTTATTTTTTATATTAATCTACTGATGATTTTACCAGTATTTATAAAAGAAAAGTTAAAAATAATTACAATATGTAGTGATGCGGATTTGAAAAATAAAAATCAACATCCTAATAAGAAAATCAGTGTTCATTTTCCTATCATGTGTGAAACAAGAGATTAGAAGGGGGGAATTTATAAATGAATAAAGAAACGTTTTCATTTGAGTTGATAGATAAAGATAAACCAGAAATTGTAATTAAAATTCTTTACGGCAAATTGATGAAGCGACATGAGGTTATGTAAAGGGAAATATTGAAAAATATGAATCACTTAGCCAAGAGATTAAAAACGATAATGTTGTAATGTCTAATTTGATTATTTTTAGTTGCGTAAATTGTATAATAATGTAGTAGATGTATTTTTATACGCGGTTTCAAAGGAAGTTTACATAAAAACTTTGTTGATTTTCTTGAAAATTATATGTAATATTTATAAAAAATCCTTTTAAAGTTTACCAATATATGATAGTATAAAACAAGATTATAATTTCGACAATAAAAACATTTTCCAAGTTTATAAATAGCATAGGTCATAGTAATGAAATTAAAATTACCGCTCATTTTTTGAAGCGGTGATTTATAATTGATAAAATCAAAAAGGAGGATAATATTTATGAAACACTCATTTGTATCCCGCAAATGGAAGCGGATGGTAAGCGCTGGATTATCTTTGGCTATGACAGTAAGCTTGTTCTCCGCGGTACCTGCTTCGGCAGCCCCCTTAGAAAAGGAAATGTCGGAGAAAGCGACTGAGATGGTGCCTGTAAAAGATAAGACGCCTGTCACAGATAAGGCAGGATCAATCTCTATGTCACAGTTAGAGGACAATGAAACAGTTGGACATCCATTTCCGAAAGGAACGGCTGGAAGCCAGATATTCCGTATTCCGGCTATAATCACCATGAAAAATGGAGAGTTGCTCTCTGTTGCAGATATCCGTTATACTCAGACAGTAGATGGAAACGGCCTGGATACCATTGCCTCAGTATCCAGTGATGGTGGTAAGACATGGGAGTATGGATTTCCATTTTATTTTCCAGATAGTTACAGAGATTCATACAGACAATCTACTGCTTTCATCGATCCTGGTTTGTTGGAGGGGCCAGATGGAACAATTTATTGTATCGCGGATGTATTTCCTACAGAATATTCTATCCAGAATATAGGAGGCAGACTTGGAACAGGTTATGTGGAAATCAATGGAGAACAACGATTGGCTTTGACGGATAATTATGCCAATGTTGGTGTAGCTCCAGTGGATAATGATGATACGCGTTACTTATATTATGTAGATGAATTTGAGGATGGTTATGCGCAAATTTTAACCAGAGATAGTCAGATGCCCACTGGCTATGCTGTAGATGAATGGTATAATCTTTATTCTGTGGATGAGAACGGTGAATACCATAATAACCTAAAACAACCTCAAATAAATAATGAGAGCCATGAAGTGCAACAGAATGTATATTACAAAGATTCTATTTTTCATGTTTTTCAGACTGGGTATCTTTGGATGATTACATCAAAAGATCATGGTAGGACGTGGGAACATCCTAGGGATATTTCACCTCAGGTGAAAAAAGATGATGATCAGTCATTATTGATTTCGCCAGGCTGTGGACTTACGACTAAGGATGGAACTCTTGTCATTGGTTCTTACTATCATGGCAAAGGTGAAAGTAGTGGAGCAGAAAAGGCCAGCCTGTTGTATTCTTCCGATAACGGTATTACTTGGCATCGGACAGACGATGTTAATACTACATCTTCAGAAAATGAGGTTGTAGAGTTGGAAGATGGTACGATCCGTATGTTTTACCGTGGGTGGTCAGGTAAAATTGCCTATGCAGATTTTACAAAGAATGAAGCTGGCGGATATGACGTAGGCCAGCCGGTTGAGATAGCAGAATGTCCTGTAACTTCTACCTGTAATATGGGTGCGATTACCTATTCCAAGAAGATCAATGGCAAACAGGCGATTATAATTTCTTGGCCAGAAGGACCAGGTGGCAGAGCCAACGGAAAAGTCTATACGTTGTTGGTAAATGAGGATAAGACCATGAGCCTGTATAACAAGCTTCATGTCGAGGGAGGAGAAGAATCTTTCAGTTATTCCAATCTGACAGAACTGCAGGATGGCTCCATAGGACTGTTGTGGGAAGGAAATGGCTTTACTACAGAGATATGGTATGAAAGGTATCAAGCTTCAGAATTTGCACCAGGTGCAGTGTTGGAAAGTAAGGACGGCTCAGAGGTGATATATACCACAATTGAAAAGGATGAGACCTATACCAATACTTATACAACAAAAGGAGAGACGCCAGAAAAGCTTATACAAGTTGCTCCAAACGAGAATGTTGCTCTTGCAAAGGCAGAACAAGTTGTCAGTGGATCTGTGCAAGTACCTGTTTATCCCCATGCTGTAAGTGATTCTAATGTAGACACAGCCTTTGCAACAGAGACAGCACAGGCAGAGTTGTTGGAAATGACAGATTTGGAATTTACATTTACGAAAAATGGAGATAATTATCAGATAAAAAATGAAAAGAGTGGAAAATTTTTAACATTTAATCAAATCTCTGGTGGGGGAAGTAATTATTTTTCAACGACTGCCGCAGATGTGACAGTTAATCCTCAAAGTAATGGGACTATCAAACTGCAATGCCAGTATAACAATAACACTGCAACAAGACATATTGCATTGTATAAGCCGGGACAGCGTTTTGATGCATGGAGTAGTCTTTCTAGCGCAGATTGTGTGTATGATTTTACCTTGTGGGAAAGGGATGCGAATCCTTCTTCGGACAGCGAATTGCCAGGATATAGAAAGGTAGCAATTACAGATAGTAATCTTGATGGAAAGAGCTATTTGATTACAGTGGAATCTGAAGGTTATGTTTACCTGCTTTATCCAGAAAATGGCGAACATAATCAAACAAAATTGATTGCCAGCAGTTCAGAAGCAAGCGATCAGGTTCCAGAACCCATTATTTCTACAAAAAAAGAGATTGTGGTAACTATTACTGGCAAAAATGAAGGTTCTACAAGAGCGGTCATTGATGGCAAAGAGTATCAGATCCAGGTTACAGACAGCATTTTGTGTAAGCCGATTGGTGAATCAATTGATATTCCATATACGGATTCTTATGACGCATCGGGTGTTGATACAGAGGTGGCGACAATAGAGGAAGTGTCATCATCACAGCCTGGATTATGTGATTATTCTGGCCAAGTGAGTGGAAGTATTAACAGCTTTTCTAAAAAGATAAATGAAGAACTTGCCATTTCTGATGCTGAGTTTGTCTTTACGAAAGATTCAGAAGATGAAGAGAATTGGTTGATTAAGTGTGGAGATAAGTATATGGTTCAAGATGCGGATCGTGATTTGTTTAAGACGACCCCTGCTCCAATGGCAGTTGTTCAGGAAGAAGGAGAGGATGCTTTTCATCTTTATAATCCCACTACTGCTTCAAATGGCAGATATCTTATGTTTGTTACAACGACAATGAAATATGATGCAACGAATGGAATGACCAGTAAAGCAGAATGGAAATATGATCTTACATTGTGGAAGAAAGATAATACAGCTGTGGATGGTCCTCTTCCAGGATATAAAAAGGTAACAGCAGGAGAAGGTGTTGAGAATAACGGTGTTTATTTAATTACTTATGTGCATCAGGAGAACGGAAAGGACTATATCATCCTTCTTTATCCCAAAAATGAGAATAAAATATCAAACAGTTCCGCTTTGACGAAGTTGATTTCCGGCAAGGTGGTTCGTATTACATCAAAAACCAGCGGAAATATTACGATTATAGTAGATGGAGTAACCTACAAATATCAATTTGTTGATGCAAATTGTACACATCCATCTGATAAAGAGGTTATCAAGGGATATGTGGATGCAGAGTGTGAAAAAGATGGTTACACAGGAGATACCGTTTGCGATGCATGTGGTACAGTAAAGAGTGAGGGAAGCACCATTCAAGCGAGTGGTCATAAATATGGAACACCCGTAAAGAAGCAAACGCTTACAGAGGAGCAGAATGGAATTAGTTTGGCTGTCTGTGAGAATAGCAATCTTCATCAGAAGGAAATAGTTGTATATGCCTCCGCATACAAACAATTAAAAGAATTATTCCAGACGCCCCCAGAAGAAATTTCTGATAGTGTGAAGGCGCTTTACAGGGAAAAAGATGTCACTGCTTTGAGGGAAGCTTATGATACTGGAAAGGTTGTATCATTAAAGGATGTAGATCAACAGACAAATGAAGAAATGTACAGCTGTATTGACGCCTTCGTAAGTGCAAAAACAAATCTACATAGACGTAGGGATGCTCTGGAGGCAGAACTAGCCAGCAATTTGCGCAAAGCAGAGCCAATTCACACTGCAGGAAAAGAGGATTATTATGCGGAAGCCGATTGGAATGCATTTGAGGCGGCATATTCGGCTGCAACAGGCATAAACGTTGCTCAGAAAAAGTATGCTGAATTGGAGACAATTGTAGCAAATCTGAAAAACAGTTGCAATACAATCGTATACCAAGGCTACAAAGGCAGCCTGCAAACGTTATATAATACCCTTAAGGATAAACAAAAGGGAGATTTTTCTGACAGAACTTGGGCGATCTTTACTTCTGCTTTGAACGCAGCAAAAGACGTATTGGATAATGAAGATGCAACATTACAGGAAATCACAGAAGCAGAGCAGAAACTTCGAGATGCAGAACAAGGATTACAGACAACAGAAGAAGAAAAAATTTCTGTTCCTGGCAGCATTTCCTATACTGCTCCAGTAGAAGGAGCATATCCAAAGGCAGCAGATGTTGCTGTGGAACAAAACGATTCAAAACATATGCCTGTCGCTTCAGACTGGACAGACGATACATCCACACTTGTACGAAAAGACGAGGCTTATGAAGCGGAAATTGTCAATAAAGATGGAGTATGGGCGTTTAATGATCAACTGAAGTCTGATGATCAGAAATATGATGTCAATGGAGAAAAATCCATGGCAATCACATTGAAACTTTGGTTAAATACCATTCAGACCAGCAGCCAGGCAGAGATTTTGGCTAAGGGGCAACAGTATTCTCTCCAGTTAAAGAATGGAGAACTGATATTATGGATGTATTACAATGGATATCCCACAGAAACATACCAGTTAAATGCAGACACACACACCAATAAGTGGTTAGATGTTGTTATCGTTATCAATGGAAGAGATGGAAAGCAACGTCTGTATGTAAATGGTGAAGCATCTAATGGCAGTGGTACAGCCGGCTTATCATCATCATCAGAGCCATTTACGGTTGGATATCGCTCTGGAGGGGATGGAATCCCATTTACAAAAGATATTGGATATGTGGCAGATATTAAATTTTATGACTGCGGAACAGATGATGTTTCAAGTGGATTAACACGTGATTATGAGGCGATCGTGAATTTATTGAGTGCAAAAACGCCAAATGCCATTATTTCAGCTGCTCCATATAATACAAATACGGTATGGAGTAAGGTTGTGGAGAATAATTCTTCTGTTATGGAAGGAACAGCAAAATTTGAAGCAGAAACTTCTTATAAAGCGACCACGACATTTAAAGCGCACGATTTCTACTGGTTCCCGAATACAGAAGCATTCCGTGATGCGGTTGCAGAAAAGGTTACCACAGGCAAAGATAATACAATAACCACAGTAGCTGTTTCAGAGGACCAAAAAACGATGACAGTGGAAGTGCTCTATCCATTAGGGGAGGCACCTGCTGAATGTACTTGTGGTATTAGTGAACTGAATGTCAGTGGAGGAACAGGAATTGTAATACCTGCCAAAGCAGATAGTGCTACGCTTCAGTTGAGCGCATCGGCAGTTGTAAATAGTTCCTGTCAGATGGAAGGACACCCAAATAGCAATGAGATAACCTATACATATGCGGTCAAAGAAGGCGCTGAAAATAACACGGCAGGCGTATCTGTAACAAATACAGGACTTGTGACAGCAACAAAAGAAGGGCAAGTAGTGATCACAGTGACAGCTACATTGGCCGATGGAACAGAAGCAGGAAAGAGTAAAGCAAAAGAGGTCACAATTGTGGTTACCAAAGCACAAGTTGGCACATTTGTCGTTGGTTTTAATGCAAATGCAGGCAATGACAAAGTAGAAGGTATGCCAACCAATACAAGTGTGGAAAGCGGAACAACATTTAACAAACCTTCTGAAATACCTACAAGAACAGGATACATCTTTAAAGGATGGAGTACAACGGCAAATGGAGCTATTATTGCCGACACAGAGTGGCCACAGACAATCAATGCCGACACAACGTTTTATGCGATATGGGAAGAAGAAACAGGTAGTGGTATTACAAAGGAAGAGGCTGAAGCTGCATTGGCAGAGGCAATTTCCGCAGCAGAAGGTGTATGTCAGGCTGGACAGGGATATTACAGTGATGAAAGTTGGGCAGTATTTGATGCAGCTTACAATGCTGCGAAAAACCCAGCAGCTGAATTAAGTCCGGTTGAACTGAAACAATTAGCTGATAATTTGGTAAATGCACAGAATCAGCTTGCATTGGATCGTGAAAAGATCATGAACAATGTAAATAAATCTCTTGCAACTGCTGCTTCCAAAGACAAGGCAGTCGAAAAGGGTACAGAGGCGTATACGGTTAGCTCCTGGGCAGTATATAAAACAGCGTACGATGCATTGCAGAAAGCAGTGAATGAGAATGCAGATGATCAAACTTTGATTCAGCTTCAGAAAGCACTTGCTGACGCGGAAAACATGCTGGAGGCAGATACTGTTTGGATGAATGCAAAGAATGCATTGACGAAGGCGTTGAGTACCGCTAAGCCGAAGTATGACAAAGGGTCAAAAGTATATACCAGTGCAACCTGGAAGCCGTTTAAGACAGCATATGATAATGCATATAAGCAGAGAAATGCTAATTCTGCAAGTTGTTCTGCTCAAAAACTGAATGATTTGGCCAAAGAGTTGAACAAGACATATAAGGCTTTGGAAAAAGCTCCCGTTCTGAAAAAGGGCGATTATATCATCAAGGATAATGTGAAATACGTGGTAACCAACGCCAAAAATAAGACAGTTAGCGCAGAAGGAGTAAAATCAAAGAAGAACAAAGCGTTCAGAGCAAACATCTCCTCATTTGTCAGAATCAAGGGAATAAAGTGCGAGGTTACAGAAGTAAAAGCAAAGGCATTTTACAAATTCGAGAAGATCACAGGAGTAACGATTGGAAAAAGAGTGACCAAGATTGGCAAACAGGCTTTTTATGGATGTAAATCTATGGAAGCGTTGAGTGTGAATGGTAATGTGAAAACATTTGGCAAGCAGAGTTTCTATAACTGTAAGAAGTTGAAGAAAGTGGTTTTCAAAGGAAACAGAGTTCCGACGTTTGAGGCAAAAGTGTTCAAGGGAACGACTTCTAATATATTAGTGAAGTTGAACCAGAGAATGAGTAAAAGTAGTAGATCTAAATTCAAGAGCAGATTGTACACAACAGGTGTAAGCCAAAAAGCAAGACATAGATTGGGTGATTACCAATAAGTAAAAATTATGGGGGCTGCTGTACTAATTATTAGTGCAGCAGCTCCTTTTTGTATACTAAAAATTTCTTTGGAATTTCTAAATGGTATTACTCCAGCGGTTAAATATCACAGTTTTTACTTGTCTAAATTTCCATCTGCCACGTTGCCATCAATCGTTGTAACCCTCGCTACAACTCATTCTTCCGCCTTGCAGATGAAAATTTATCCTGCGTAAAATTCTGCGATGTTTAATCACTGGAGTAATATAATTCTCATATACAGACACACACGCTGCGAAAGATTCGGTAAGTGGTATTGCTTGAAAGCGCAGTGTTCTAACAAATAACATTTTTTTAAACTGTATTTTTAAAAAATTTCTCAATAAAATTAGTAATTATTTTCTATAATTGGAGACACTTTTAAAGATGGAAAAAATTATTCCTGTGATTCAAACCGTCAATAAAAAATAATTCGAAAAGTATTTGTGAACTTGGAAAAGGAGGAATAATGAAAGATAGAAAAGTGGAAAGTCTACGTGGAAGATTAATCGTGTCCTGTCAGGCATTGCCTCAGGAACCTTTACATTCTTCTTTTATTATGGGAAGAATGGCATTGGCTGCTAAAGAGGGTGGTGCGAATGGAATACGTGCCAATACGAAAGAAGATATCAAAGAGATTCAGTCAATGGTAGATCTTCCAATTATTGGAATTGTGAAAAAAGATTATAAGGACAGCCAGGTCTATATTACGCCAACACTCAGGGAAGTGGAAGAGTTAATGGAAGTTGCACCTGAAATTATTGCTCTGGATGCCACAAAAGCACTTCGACCGGGGGGAATTGAATTAAAAGAATTTTTCAGAGAAATGAAAAAAATGTATCCAAATCAGCTTTGGATGGCTGATTGTTCCACTGTGGAGGAAGCTGTATATGCCGACAGCCTTGGATTTGATTTTATTGGTACAACTATGATTGGCTATACTCCACAGAGTAAAGGTGACAGGATTGAAGAAGACGATTTCAGGATTTTAAGGGAGATTCTTGCAGGTGTTTCACACAGAGTGATTGCAGAGGGAAATATCAATACGCCAGAAAAAGCAAGACGAGTGATAGAATTGGGGGCTTTTAGCGTGGTTGTAGGATCGGCAATCACAAGACCACAACTTATTACGAGAACGTTTTCGGATGCCCTTATATAAAAAATTTTCCAAATGCAAATAGAAAAGGAGAAGAATAATGAGAAATCTTGACAAATACAAAGGTGTGATTCCAGCGTTTTATGCATGTTATGACAAAGAGGGAAATATTCATCCAGAGGGAGTCCAGGATCTTACAAAGTATTTTATACAAAAAGGGGTGAAGGGGGTATATGTAAATGGCTCTTCGGGAGAGTGTATTTACCAAAGTGTGGAGGACAAGAAACTGGTTTTGGAACAAGTGGTGAAAGCTGCACAGGGAAAACTAACGATTATTGCGCATGTGGCTTGTAACAATACTAGAGACAGTAAGGAGCTTGCCCGTCATGCCGAAAGTCTTGGAGTAGATGCAATTGCAGCGATACCTCCTATTTATTTTCGACTGCCTGAATATGCAATCGCTCAGTATTGGAACGATATCAGTGAAGCAGCGCCACAGACAGATTTTGTGATCTACAATATTCCGCAGCTTGCTGGGGTGGCGCTTACTTCGAATCTATTTACTGAGATGAGAAAGAATCCAAGAGTGATTGGTGTGAAAAATTCTTCCATGCCAGTCCAGGATATTCAGATGTTTTGTGCCCAGGCGGGAGAAGATTATGTGATTTTCAATGGTCCAGATGAACAGTTTATCAGCGGTCGTGCCATTGGAGCCGAAGGTGCCATTGGAGGAACTTATGGAGCAATGCCAGAGTTATTTCTTAAGATGGACGAATTTATAAGGGAAGGTCGGCTTGAAAAGGCAAGAAACATTCAATATGCAGTCAACGAAATTATTTATAAAATGTGTTCGGCACGTGGCAATCTGTATGGGGTGATTAAGGGAATACTTAAGATTAATGAAAATCTGGATCTTGGAGGTGTGAGACAACCACTCCCTGGATTGACTAACGAGGATTTGCCCATTGTAGAGGAAGCCGCTCAGATGATACGTTCTGCAAAAGAAAAGTATATGTGAGAGAAATGATGAAATAAAAGAAAAAAGGAGGATAGTTATGCAGGGCTTTACGATGATCGATCTGGTTATTCTGATCGTATATCTGGCAGGAGTGTTGTTTGCGGGTCTTCATTTTGCAAAGAAAGATATGAAGGGCAAAGAGTATTTTAAGGGGGATGGAACGATTCCCTGGTGGGTCACTTCTGTGTCTATATTTGCCACGTTGCTGAGTCCGATTTCATTCTTGTCTCTAGCGGGAAATTCTTATGCAGGCACATGGATTATGTGGTTTGCACAGCTCGGAATGCTTTTGGCGATACCAATTACAATCCGGTTTTTTCTTCCCATTTACAGCAAATTAGATATTGATACTGCGTATCATTATTTAGAATTAAGATTTGGAAGCAAAGGTCTTCGGGTACTGGGAGCAGTGATGTTTATCATCTACCAAGTGGGAAGAATGTCCATTATCATGTATCTTCCCTGCATGGTCCTTGGAAGTCTCACTGGAATTAGCGTGGACCTACTGATCTTAATCATGGGTGTGATTGCCATTATTTATTCGTATACAGGAGGACTGAAATCTGTACTTTGGACGGATTTTATTCAAGGTTCAGTGCTATTGATAGGAGTGACCTTTGCATTGATATTTTTGCTTGTTCATATTGATGGCGGTATCGGTGCAGTATTTGGGGCCTTTACTCAGCAAGGAAAATTTTTGGCGCCAGATCAGCCGATATTTAACCCCAATATTTTCAAGGACAGTGTCTTTATTTTGATTGTAGGGGCCGGATTTAATACCATGGGTTCTTATGTTTCAAGCCAGGATATCGTACAGCGTTTCACCACAACTACAGATACGAAGAAGCTGAATAAAATGATGCTGACGAATGGGGCGTTGTCCATTTTTATTGCAACTGTATTCTATTTAATTGGTACTGGACTTTATGTATTCTATCAGCAGAATGATTTACCTCCAGCAGCAGCGCAGGATCAGATCTTTGCTTCCTATATAGCATTTGAGTTACCAGTGGGTATCACAGGGATCCTTCTTGCAGCCATCTATGCAGCTTCACAGTCTACGTTGTCCACGGGATTAAATTCTGTGGCTTCAAGCTGGACACTGGATATTCAGGCACGTCTTAGTAAGAAGGAGTTAAGTTTTGAAAAGCAGACGAAGATTGGGCAGTATGTGTCACTGGCAGTTGGTGTATTTTCCATTGGTGTTTCAATGGCACTTGCAAATGGTGGAGTAAAATCAGCATATGAATGGTTTAACGGATTTATGGGGCTAGTGCTTGGCATTTTAATTGGAATATTTATTCTTGGTGCATTTACAAAAACGGCAAATACCTTTGGCGCAGTAGCCGCGTTTCTTGCAGCAACGACAGTGATGGTTGGTATCAAGTATTTTATTCCGGCTGATGAGATATCTATTTGGTCTTATTCCATTATTTCCATTGTAGTGTCATTGGCGGTTGGGATTCCTGCAAGCATTTTTTGGAGGAGGATAAAGCAAGATACGAAAGCTCCTGATCCAAATACAACGATTTACAGAGAATAAAAGGAGAAAAGTTATGATTTTTGGAAGCATGAAACATTTGGGTGAATTTTCATTTTTGGAGGAAGGAGTCAAAGAGTGTTTCCGATATGCCTGTAATAATGATTTAAATTCCTATGAGCAGGGCAGATACGAAATTGACGGTGATAGACTGTTCGTAAATATTGTGGAATATACCACCACAACCCCAGAGAATCGTTTTTGGGAAGCGCATAAAAAATATTTGGATGTACATGTGATGTTGAAAGGACAGGAGCAGATTGATATAAATTTTATTGATAACATGCGGTTAAAGGCGTATAAACCAGAAGATGATTTTCAGTCTATGGAGGGGGAAAAGAATAGTATGGTGGTATTAAACCCTGGAGATTTTCTTGTATGTTATCCAAAGGATGCACATCGTACAGCGGTTGCAGCAGGAGAACCAGAGTTGGTGAAAAAAGCGATTTTTAAAGTGTGCATATCAAGATGGCGGGAGCAGTGATGATAAATGATAGGGAAAGACAGGCAGAGGACAGAGAACAAACAGTATGTAAGCATTGATGTAGGGGGAACGGCAATAAAATATGGTGTGATACGGGAGGATGGGAAAATTCTCAGCAAAAATGTTGTCAATACAGAGGCACAGAAAGGAGGACCAGCGATTCTGTTAAAAGTGCAGACGCTTATTCAGCAGATTTTGACGCAGCAAAAGATCTGTGGCATTTGCATTTCAACAGCAGGAATTGTAGATACGAAAACAGGTACGATCACACATGCTGCGCCATTGATCCCGAATTATACAGGAACAGAATACAAGAAGACATTAGAGGATAAGTTTCAGATTCCTTGCGAGGTGGAAAATGATGTCAATTGTGCTGGGCTTGCGGAATATTATGATGGTGCAGCAGCAGGGAGTCGAATTTCTCTTATGCTTACAGTTGGGACAGGCATTGGCGGAAGTATTCTGATAGATGGCAAAATTTATCGGGGAATCAGTGGTAGTGCCTGTGAGGTTGGTTATATGATGATGTCAAAGGGAGAGTTTCAAACCCTTGGCGCAGCGAAGAGTCTTATCCGAAATGTATCGGAATGGAAGAAGGAACCAGAGAGAATCTGGAATGGTTATCGTATTTTTGATGCAGCAAAACAAGGGGATCCAATATGTAATCGTGCCATCAATGAGATGGCGGATGTGCTTGGGCAAGGAATAGCCAATATTTGTTATGTACTTAATCCAGAGATTGTAGTTTTGGGCGGAGGAATCATGACACAGAAAGATTATCTCAAGGAAAAAATTGAGGCTTCTATTTCCAAATATCTGATACCAGAAATTGCACGCCACACAAGACTTGCCTTTGCGAGACATGGAAATGATGCTGGGATGCTGGGGGCTTTTTATCATTTTCAGCAACAGTGTATGGAACAGTAACTTGTTATTCTTCAACAGCAGCGGGAAAAGCGCATCCTGATTTTGCGAAACAGGCATTGGAAGGAGTAGGAAAAGATGATCATTAAAAATGTAAAAGTTTATACAGAGGAAAAGGTATTTCAGGAAGGCGAGATTTGGATAGGGGACGGACGATTTGTGGAACAGACAGAGAACAGGCTATCAGCAGATGAAGAAGTGATTGATGGGCAAGGGTGTTATGCGATTCCTGGTTTGATTGACATTCATTTTCATGGATGTAAAGGCTTTGACATTTGCGATGGAACAAGGGAATCCCTTATGGAGATTGCAAAATATGAGGCGTCTGTGGGAGTAACAGGAATTTGCCCTGCTACAATGACATTGCCTGTTGAAGAACTCACACACATTTTATCGGTGGCTGCTGCTTATAAAAATACGGCAGAGGATAAGAATACGATTGCAGCAGATTTGCTGGGGATTAATATGGAAGGTCCTTTTATCAGTGAAGAAAAAAAGGGAGCTCAGGATCATAGAAATATTATATCTTGTGATGGGGAGCTTTGCAGGCAGTTTTTGAAGTCTTCTCAAGGATTGGTGAAATTTATTGGCATTGCTCCAGAGAGAAACAAAAATGCGTTGCAACTGATTAGAGAGTTGAAACAATGTGTGAATTTTTCGCTTGCTCATACAAATGCCGATTACGATACTGCCATGGCGGCCTTTGCTGCTGGGGCAAACCACGCGGTTCATCTGTACAATGCAATGCCAGCGTTTACTCATCGAGCGCCCGGAGTTGTGGGCGCGGTATCAGACAGTCCCTGTGTAAACGCAGAATTAATTTGCGATGGTGTACACATACACCCTTCCGTTGTTCGAGCCACTTTTAAAATGATTGGGAAAGAGCGTATCATTCTAATTAGTGATAGTATGCGAGCAACAGGTATGCCAGATGGGCGTTATCAGTTGGGAGGATTGGAAGTAGGAGTTGCAGGAAATCGTGCTGTTCTTGTTTCCAATGGGGCATTGGCAGGTTCTGTTACGAATTTGATGGATTGTATGAAAATAGCAGTAAAAAAGATGGGAATCCCTTTGGAGATCGCTGTCGCTTGTGCTACAATGAACCCTGCGAAAGCGTTGGGCGAGTTTGAAAATTATGGTTCTATTGCTCCTGGCAAAAAAGCAGATATGGTATTGCTGGATCAGGATCTGGAACGAAAAATGGTATTTAAAAATGGAGTTTTAGTAAGCCCAAACAATTGAGTTGAATAGGAAAGAAATTTTTAGAAGGTCTGTGAACGTTCGTGTTTGCAGGCTTTTTTTGTTGGTAAGGGATTTGAAAAAAATTTTTACAAAATTTGGAACATTAATGCAACAAAATATGATTGAGAAGGCTCTTATTAAATGAATTTATTAGGGAATGGATAATCTGTTCGTTATGGGATTCAGGTAATTGTAGTGGTTGCAGCACAAGTTTTCAAACGGATGAAAGGAGAATTATTATGAAATTTAGAAAAGTTACAGCGTTTTTATTGTCAGTGGCTTTAATAGGGACGACGACAGTACCTGTTTCAGCGGCAGGGATAGAGGAAGAATCGTCAGTGGTATGCGTGATGGAAGAAATGGATGACAATGCAGAGGTGGATGATTCTGGTTGGGGAGATATGAAAGACGATATCGACTGGGAAAATGCAGATGAGGAAGAAGAGGAATTTGATCAGGAAGATGCAGAGGATGACGTTGATTGGGAAGATATAGAAGAAGATATTGACTGGGATGATACAGAAGAAATGGAGGAGGACTTTGACCAGGAAGATGCAGAAGAAATAGAGGAAGACGAGGAAGACGTTGACTGGAAAAATACAGAAGATGTGGAGAGCGACGTTGATTGGGAAGATATAGAAGAAGATATTGACTGGGATGATACAGAAGAAATGGAGGAGGACTTTGATTGGGTAGATGAAGATGACGAGGACGACGACACTGACTGGGAAGAGGTAGAAGAGGTGTTTGAGCGGGTAAATACAGATGACGCGGATGACATCGTAGAGCCAGGCAGGGAGAAAAATGCTTTTGAAGGAACAGACGATCCAGAGGATATAGATATTCCTGCAAATCCATTTACCGTTTGTGATATGGAACTGCCTGACCCAGAATTATATGGAAATAATGATACAGATGAAGAGGAGCAGGACAGTGCAGGTTCCAATGAGGAGACAGAAACAGAGGAAGTATTCAGAGAGGATTTTAAAAATGGTAAAAAAACCAACTTTCAAAAGGTAGATTATGCAGAATCCAAGGATAATACATTTGCAGGTACCTATGAAAGTGAAAAGAAAATAGAAGTTCGTTCTGGGGCAGGGGAAGATAGTAATGTACTTACCATATTGGATAAAGATACCCAGGTTCGTTGTTATGGATATTATACGGAAGAAGATGATGAGAAATGGCTTTATGTTGAGTATGTATATAATGGCATCACAGAGACGGGATTTTGTAATATCAATTGCCTGAAATGATAGAGTTGTAATGATATAATGGCATCACAGAGACGGAATTTTGTAATATCAATTGTCTGAAATGATAGAGTTTTAATGGTGTGTAGCGCTTTATATAAGCTGTCCGATTGGCATATCGGGCAGCTTATATAAAAAATCATAAAAAAATGAAAAAAAGAGCTTGCAATTTGGAAAAACTTGTGCTAATATTAATGCGTTGCTGATGCAGTGGAAATAAGCATAGAGAAGCTGTAGCAGTAGTAAGAGAGGCTCCTTGGTCAAGCGGTTAAGACATCGCCCTTTCACGGCGGTAACACGGGT
>CAJTVT010000053.1 GCA_910580015.1 uncultured Lachnospiraceae bacterium | reverse complement strand
AGATGGAAATTCAGGCAAGTAATTGGTCTGATTGTCAGGTGGTCAATACACTAGAGAAAAGACTCTTGCAAGGCAGGACTTAGATTGTACACAGAGGGGTGTCGGAGTTTGGCTCTGACACCTCTCTGTGTTTTCAATATAGAAACTAAAGTTTTTTTCGGCAGGCTTCCAAAGCAGCTTCATAGACAGTCTGGAATGGAACCTTACATTGTTTGGCAGCAGTGGCAACGTCTTCATATTCTGGTTTGATTTTATGAATGCCATATCCAGTGCTGATTTTTACAATGATTTCTCCATAAACAGTAGAGATTTTTCGAAACTGTGCATCTAATGTCCGTCGGTAACAGGGCTGGATTCGAATGCCCCGTGTGGCAGTATGGGTTAGAATCAGGCGGCTGAAACGACTTTCTTCCTGGGGATTGCAAAGGACTGTCAATAGTGTGCCAGGGCGGTTTTTCTTCATGTAGATGGAAGTAGTGTAAACATCCAGCGCCCCAGCTTCCCGCAGCAGAGTGACAGCATAGGCAACAGCTTCTGGTGTCATATCATCCAGATTGCAGGAGAGTTCTAATATTTGATCCAGGCTGTGGAAATGTTCTGCATAGTAATCTGGATAGGTTTCCTCCTGTCTTGGAAGCTTTGGAGGCTGAGAAGAGTAGGTGCTTGGAAGTTGCCGAGAAGAGGGTACTGGAAGGATGCTTAATGCACCTAAGAATACCCGCAGGCAGTTTGCCGAGGAAAAATCCTTTGTGCCCATGCCATATCCAGTTCGTTCTACCGTCATGGGGGGCATGGGAGTAAATTGGGAGACAAAATGTTTTAAGATAGCGGCTCCTGTGGGGGTGCACAATTCTGCTTCAATTGTGCCACTGTATATGGGAACATCTCTTAATATTTCTGTGGTAGCAGGGGTGGGAACCGGAAGAATACCATGAGCACAGCGGACACTACCAGATCCCACATGGATGGGGGAAGCGATAATCTGCTCTGGATTTAGAAGTTCTAACAGCAGACAGCAGCCTACCACATCCATCAAAGCATCCAGAGATCCGACCTCATGGAAATGGATTTGAGAAATATCCGTGTTGTGCGCAAGGCTTTCCGCATTTCCAATTAAAGTATAGACAGCCTTTGCATGTTCTTTTACAGGCTCAGAAACGGACAGATGGTCAATTTTGGCGAGCAGTTCTGGATAGCTAGTGTGAAGATGGTGTGTATGTTCTTCTGTGTGAGGATGGGAGTGTACATGCTCCTGTTCCAAAGGATGGTTGGAATCTGCATGTTTCCCAGAAAGTGGCATATCTTTTCCAGGAGTTTCTTCCTGTCCCAGAATGACCACATTCATTTTTGTGCCCCAGATGCCGCATTTTTCAGCCGGGGAGGGAGTTAGCATGATCTGTCCTGGAAACAGTCCGTTCATCGTTTGCAAAAAGGAATCCTTTTCCATATCAGGTAGAAGTTCGTAAAGGGCTCCCAGCAACATATCGCCTGCGGCGCCCATGTTGCATTCAATATAAAGTGTTTTCATGAGTGATTACCTCCTATATGATTGATCATGCTGGCGAGATAGCCAGCTCCAAAACCGTTATCAATGTTTACCACGCTAACCCCACTGGCGCAAGAATTTAACATGGAAAGAAGAGCAGACAGCCCGTTGAAATTAGCGCCATAACCGACACTGGTGGGGACAGCGATCACTGGACAGTCAGCAAGACCTCCAATGACGCTGGCAAGGGCGCCTTCCATGCCTGCTACCGCCACAATGACAGTGGCACTTGCGATGCTTTCCGCATGGGATAGTAGCCGATGGATACCAGCAACTCCCACGTCATACAAGCGTTCCACCGGATTGCCCAATACACTCGCAGTCAGGGCAGCTTCTTCTGCCACGGGGATATCACTGGTGCCACCTGTGGCAACCAAGATGGTGCCAGAAGCAGTAAGTTCCTGTCTGTGGTTTACAATTCCCACATGGGAAAGCTTGTCATAAAAAAGATCAAAATGTTCCGCAAGTTCAGAGGCGGATTCCGGGGAAAGACGGGTGATCAGGATATTTTGAGAACAGTGAGAGAGCAAGGAGTGTATAATTCCTTTCATCTGCTCTGTAGTCTTTCCAGCACCGTAGATGACTTCTGGCGTTCCTTGGCGGATGGCCCGGTGATGGTCAATTTTGGCATAGCCCAAATCTTCGAAAGGGCTGATTTTTAATTTCTCATATGCCGTGTGAAGATCCATGTTGCCATCTTGTACCTGTTTTAACACAGATAAGATATGTTGTGATACCATTATAACCTCTTTTCCGCAGAAAAATCATCTGCTGATCGGAATTATTCATGAATAATTATAGGATTTCCCCACACAATAGTCAAGGAAGATAGATTTTGAGATTGCCAAAATATTGTGAAAAATTAGCTAATTTGACCAATTTTTAACAATATTGAAGGAAAATATAGGGAATTTAACAAGAACAAGAGGAAAAATTAGGAAAAAAAGGGAAGGAATTTTGTGTTTAAAGAATGGATATCACAAAATTTTAGGGGATTAAGCATGGAATTTGTGCGTTTTTCTGAGAAAAGGAAAATAAGAAAGATTTGACAAAAAAGTGAAAAGGTGGCATAATCTTTCAAAACTCAGATGAAATGCAAGGTAGAAAGGATGAGGACTATGAATGAAAAAATAATTAAGTTATCAGATGCAGAGGAAGTATGTGATTTTGTAAGTGCTGCTGGTAAGTGTGATTTCGATGTAGACATTTCCTACCAGCGCATGGTTATTGATGCTAAATCTATTTTGGGTGTAATGGGACTTGGAGTAGAAAAAGAGCTGACAGTGAAGTATGGTGGTGAAGATCTGAGTTTTGAAAATGTATTGAGCAAATATACTGTGGCATAATGACGGACATTGAAGGATAGACAGAAAGAAGAGGCTGTCGTTTTGTGATTAAAATATCATGAAACGGCAGTTTTTTGTTTCATAGGAAAGAGCGTCCTATGAAACAAAAACGCTCCGCAGGGATCGCACTGCGGCGGTAAGGAATTATGCTGCAAAAGCAACCCGCCGCAGGCGGAGAATCCTGCGTTGCAGGATTCTTTTTTATCTTATTAGGAAATGAAATATGTCGTGAAAGCAATCTGTCACAGGCGGAGAATCCTGCTTTGTGGGATTTCATCTCGTTAGGAGAAATACATGGAAAAGATTAAAATTTCTGTAAGAAATCTGGTAGAATTTATTTTGCGTTCTGGTGACATTGACAACCGTCACAGTCGTGCCGTGCAGAAAGAGGCAATGCAAGAAGGTAACAGGATTCACCGAAAAATTCAGAGAAATATGGGCATTCATTATCAGTCTGAAGTCCCACTAAAAATAGAAATAGAACGAGAACAATATGTAATTCTCATAGAGGGTCGGGCGGATGGAGTTCTCATAAAGGACGGCCAGGTCACTGTAGATGAAATTAAGGGGATTTACCAGGATGTAAATTTTTTGGAAGCTCCCATTTTGGTACATCTTGCACAGGCAAAATGTTATGCGTATATTCTGGCGTTGCAGCAGGAGCTTCCAGAAGTTTTTGTTCAGATGACTTACTGTAATTTGGACACAGAGGAAATTCGAAGATTTCAGGAGCGTTATTCTTTTGGTGAGATCGAAGAGTGGTTTCTCTCTGTGGTTTCTGCCTATGAGAAGTGGGCATTGTTTCAATATCAGGCGAGGCAGGAACGCAATCAATCGATTGCAGGACTTCAGTTTCCATTTCCCTATCGGGAGGGACAGAAAGAGCTTGCCGCAGGGGTATATCGCACCATTATCCGGCAGAAGAATCTTTTTATTCAGGCGCCTACAGGAACAGGTAAAACGATCACTACGGTGTTTCCAGCGGTCAAAGCTGTGGGAGAAGGATTTGCAGACAAAATTTTTTATCTGACGGCAAGGACCATTACCCGCACTGTGGCAAAGGAAACCTTTGATTTGCTGCGTCAACAGGGATATTTGGGAAGAGTATTGCTGATCACAGCAAAGGAAAAGCTCTGTCTCTGTGAAGAGATGGATTGTAATCCTGTCCACTGTCCCTATGCCAAAGGCCATTATGATAGGGTAAATGAGGCTGTTTTTGACCTTCTTTTGGGGGAGCGTTCTATGACAAGGGAGGTTTTGCTGGCTCAGGCCAAGCAGCATCAGGTGTGTCCTTTTGAAATGTGCCTGGATGCCTCTTTATGGGTGGATGACATCATTTGTGACTACAATTATGTCTTTGATCCCAATGTTTATTTGAAGCGTTTTTTTTCTGAGGGATTGAAAGGAGAATATCTGTTTTTGGTGGATGAGGCTCATAATTTGGTGGACCGGGGGAGGGAGATGTACAGTGCCTGTATATATAAGGAAGATTTTCTGAAATATAAAAAGATATTTAAGAGCCATAGCAAAAAATGCACTGGAGCGTTGGAACGGTGTAACAAGCATCTGCTGAGATTGAAACGTGAGTGTGAAAACTATTGTATTTTAAATGATATTGGAGATTTGATTTTTGCCCTGATTCAACTTGGATCCGTGTTGGAAGAATTTTTTCAAAAAGAAGTGAATTTTCCAGACAAAAAAGATGTAATGGAATTTTATCTTGGACTGCGGCATTTTCTAAATATGTATGAGTTGGCAGATGAGAATTATGTGATTTACACAGAGCATGAAGCAGATGGCAGGTTTAAGCTGAAATTATTTTGTGTAAATCCTTCTGCAAATCTTCAGTCTTGTTTGGATAAGGGGAAGTCCTCCATTTTCTTTTCCGCCACATTGTTGCCGATTCAATATTATAAGGGATTATTAAGTACCTGCCAGGACAATTATGCGGTGTATGCTAAAACTGTATTTGATAAGGAACAGAGGTTACTTGCAGTTGCGGAGGATGTCAGCAGCAAGTATACCAGGCGGACTCAGCAGGAGTTTGAAAAAATAGCTGCTTATATTTACGAAACTGCAAAAGGGAAACAGGGAAATTATATGGTATTTTTTCCTTCCTATAAAATGATGTATCAAGTCTGGGACAGTTTTGCAAATAGAGAAGGGGTGTTTGAAGAACTGGACTGTATCTGCCAGGAGAGTGGAATGGGAGAGGTGCAAAGGGAAGCGTTTTTGGAGCATTTTTCAGCAGGACGAGAGAAATCTTTGATTGGCTTTTGTGTAATGGGAGGAATATTTGCGGAAGGGATTGACTTAAAGAGGGAAGCGTTGATTGGTGTGATAATTGTGGGAACAGGACTGCCTCAGATCAACAACGAGCGGGAGATCCTAAAGAATTTTTATCAGCGAAAAGAAAAAGCGGGGTTTGAATATGCTTTTCTCTATCCAGGTATGAATAAGGTGCTACAGGCGGCAGGACGCGTGATCCGTACAGCGGAAGATCGGGGAATTATATTGTTGTTGGATGAACGGTTCTTGCAGCGGGAATATCAGTGTTTGTTTCCTAGAGAGTGGGAGAATTTTCAGAGAGTAAATCTGTCCAAGGTACGACAGATAGTGGAGGAGTTTTGGAGCGAAAGATAGAACGTGTCTGAACATTGCTTTCTGTCAGATATATGCTCAAGTCTGTAAAAGAATTATGCCAGATTCAGGAGACATTGTGGGATATGTTGCTTGAATTTGGCATAATATTTTTCAGACATGTTCTAAAATATAAATCATTGAAAATTAATTCTTTTCTATGTATACATTGTCAGGAATCATGAAGAAGGCTGTGGTGTCCTTTTACTTGTCATATTTCAGATATCAGACACCTTTCTTAACTTACACTTCCAATTCTGGAAGCAATTTCAAAAATTCATTGGTGGAAGCAGATATCGGAAGATTCGGATTGATGGCAGCGACGATCTGCCGTTCGGGTATCGGTTCCTTTGTTTTAAGTATTTGCAGGCCACTGGTATCTTCAGCCAGGCAATAATCTGGGATAAAAGCAATTCCAAGCCCGATCCTGGCAAGGTCAATCAGCAGGTCATTACTGCTTAATTCTACTTCTGGTGTTAAGTCCAATTGATTCTGTAAGAACAGATGATGCAAAAATTCATGGGTAGCGCTTCCTCGTTGCAGCATCAGAATAGGATAATCTTTTAAATCTGCGAAAGGAATTTCTTTCTCATGAAGGTGAAAATAAGCGGGATTTGCTGTAAACACATCATGAAATGTAGCAACTGTTTTCCGAATGAGAGAGCTATTCATCCTTGAATTGGGGGAATTGGTAATAATGATATCCGCCTTTCCCTGAAATAGCAGATCCACACAATTCAAAGAGGTGGCATTGGTCACTTTAATGGGCACGTCAGGAAACAGTTCGTGAAACTGTTTCAGATAAGGAACCAGAAAATAACGACAAATAGTATCACTGGCTCCAATATGGAGTTGTCCCAGACCAAGTGTATTGGAATCTAGAAGTTGAACTTCTCCCCGCTGGATCAGATGGATGGCAGGCTCAATATGTTTCAACAGGAGTTTTCCCGCAGGAGTGAGCTGCACTTTTTTCGTGCTGCGGATAAAAAGAGGTTGCCCTAATTTGCGCTCTAGCGTTTTGATGGACTGACTAACCGCAGATTGGGAGATAAACAGCTTTTTTGAGGCTTCTGAAAAACTCAGGGAGGCTGCAACATTGTAAAATACTTTATATAGTTCATAGTTTATATCCATATTTGCCTCCTTTTTTGGAATTCTGCTGTGCAGAATGTACCATATGGGTTGGGGGCTGCATTCGGTGAAAAATACAGTTTCACACCAAAGGATTTATTACTCCGAATACAACTTTTGGAGTAAGATCATGCAGACCTGATAAGATTATAAGAATCCATTATAAATATGTCAATGGGAAATTTTTTTTCGTACATTTTTGTACATGGGATAGCATCCACAAGCGGGTGACAGGAAAAACGTTTGTACATTTTTCATTTTTGAGAAACAAGATATCATAGATTTACAGCTTCGGTTATGGTATACTAAAATTATCCATTTAGCGCCACATATCTACTGTTTGTAGAGTCTGGACATATTTGGAAAAGTTGCTGAAAGTGTGGAATCTTACAGATATTTGATAAAAGAATTGTACTAACTCAAATTACAATTATTCGTGGGAGAAAGGTTATGAAGAAATGTACTAAGTGTGGGAGTCCCATCACAGAAAAGAGCGTTATCTATTGGAAATGTTTGGAATGTGGAAAGGTGTTTCATGTAAACTTGGCAAAGTTAAAAAATCTTCAGGCCCAAAAGAAAGAAAAGCCAGGTCAGATGCTTTTGAAATGTCCTGGCTGTGGTCATGGGATGGATAATGGCAGTGAAAAAATGGCTTCTAAATGTGTGTCCTGTGGCAGTGTGATGAATGGAAATTTGGAGTATTTTACAGCAGAGGAAACTGCACCTGTGACAAACATGCAAAATCAGACAGAGAGTATCCAGTGTAAGCATTGCGGAAAAGAGATCAGCAGAGAGTCAGAGTTTTGCACTTATTGTGGGAAATCTGTAAAAGTTACAGCGGTGGAATGCTGTAGTGCATGTGGGATGAAATTGGCAAGCGACGCCAGATTTTGCTCCAATTGCGGGAAAGAGATTGGCGTTGAGACAGAGAAGAATCGCAAGAAAACACAGCGTTCTGTGAAAAAATTTTCCGGAAAAAAGATTGGGATAGGACTTGCAGCAATTGTTCTTCTTGTGATTGTGGGATGCGCGGGCGTTAAGATATTGCCAAGATTTTTGATTACGCCAGAAGAATTGATGGCTTTAGGGGATTATGAAAAAGCCTATCATAAAGCGGAATCGGAACAAAAGGATGATATTTTGATCGAGAATTTAATTATCACAATTTGTAAGGATATAAAAGAGATTATGAAAGACCCATCTTCCTTTGAGTTGAGAGACGTGTGGTATGAGGCAGATGGAGAACGCAGAATTGTTCTCAGCGTGTTTGGGAAAAACGGCTTTGGAGGAATGACAGGACAATTATATGTGTACAATTTTTATGAAGGTGAATATATACAGTTTACGTCTATTTCTGATTTGGATATAGAAGAATATAGTGAATATGATGATTTAGACGAAAGTCTGAAAAAATTAGCAAATAATCTTGCACGTGAACAAATTTTAGAGATCTGTGGAGAATCGAATGAGTTGAGTGAGCATGTGCTAGAGAGAATCAATACCTTAAGCCAGGAAGGGCTTTTCAAAGAAGTTGAGTTGTTGGAAGAAGTGATCCAGATCTATCCTTCTGAAACTGACGATGACATTGTGATTTAATGATGTCATGGACGGAATTTGCATAAAACAGATAAGATATGTTACACTGACATGGATGCACACATCTGAGTCTTCGATATATTTATTTCTATAAAGAAAGAGATTACTAGGAGGTAGTTATGAGCAGCGTAAGAAGAATTTATGTGGAAAAGAGGCCAGAATTTGCGATTCAGGCAAAGGAATTGCAATCGGAAATCAGGAGTTATCTTGGGATGAAAACTGTGACAGGGGTCCGTGTTTTGACCCGTTATGACATGGAGAATATCTCAGAGGAGACATATCAGAAAGCATTGATGACTGTGTTTTCTGAACCGCCAGTAGATGAAGTGTATGAGGAGACCTTTGATTTGCAAGGCGGTTTGGCATTTAGCGTGGAATATTTACCAGGGCAGTATGATCAGCGAGCGGATTCTGCGGAGCAGTGTGTGAAGCTGTTAAACGAGGATGAACAGCCAGTAATTCGTTCTGCGACAACTTATGTGATTGCTGGAGAAGTGAATGAGACGCAGATGGAGGTGATCAAAAAACACTGTATCAATCCGGTGGATTCTAGGGAGACAGGATGGGACAAGCCGGAGACTTTGAAGGATAAATTTGAAGATCCAGAGGATATAAAGATTTTTGATGGATTTCAACAGATGTCTAGAGACGAATTGAAAACACTGTACGATTCACTGGGACTTGCAATGACTTTCAAGGATTTTCTGCATATCCAAAATTATTTTAAGGGAGAGGAACATAGAGATCCTTCTATGACGGAGATTCGTGTACTGGATACGTATTGGTCAGATCATTGCAGACATACCACTTTTTCCACAGAGTTAAAGGAGGTAACCTTTGGAGCAGGGTATTACCGCAAGCCGATGGAGGAGACTTATCAGGATTATTTAAAAACATATGAAGAACTTTACAAAGGACGTGAGGATAAGTTTGTATGTCTGATGGATCTTGCATTGATGGCAATGAAACGTCTGAAGAGAGAAGGGAAACTTGAAGATCAGGAGGAGTCGGATGAAATCAATGCTTGCTCGATTGTGGTTCCTGTTGAGGTAGATGGGCAGACCGAAGAATGGCTCGTAAATTTCAAGAACGAAACGCATAATCATCCCACGGAAATCGAACCTTTCGGTGGCGCGGCTACCTGTCTTGGCGGAGCGATCCGAGATCCACTGTCTGGGCGTACTTATGTATATCAGGCGATGCGTGTCACTGGTGCAGCAGATCCTACCGTATCAGTAAAAGATACTTTGGAGGGGAAACTTCCCCAGAAGAAGCTTGTGCGTGGCGCGGCTCAGGGTTACAGCTCCTATGGCAACCAGATCGGTCTTGCAACAGGGTATGTAAAGGAAATCTATCATCCAGATTATGTGGCAAAACGTATGGAGATCGGTGCAGTTTTAGGAGCAGCCCCCAGGCGTGCAGTGCAACGTCTTACGTCAGATCCTGGAGATATTATTATTCTTTTGGGAGGTCGTACTGGGCGTGATGGGATTGGCGGTGCAACTGGTAGCTCTAAAGCGCATAATACAGAATCCACAGCAGTCTGTGGTGCTGAGGTTCAGAAGGGAAATCCTCCTACAGAGCGTAAAATACAAAGATTGTTCCGCAGGGAAGAAGTGGCTCATATCATTAAGAAATGTAATGATTTTGGTGCGGGCGGCGTGTCTGTGGCAATTGGAGAATTGGCTGCTGGTCTTAAGGTACAGCTTGACAAGGTTCCTAAGAAATATGCAGGGTTGGATGGTACTGAGATTGCAATATCGGAATCCCAGGAACGTATGGCAGTAGTGGTTGCTCCAGAAGATGTACAGCAGTTTCTTTCCTATGCAAAAGAGGAAAATCTCGAAGCTGTGGAAGTTGCAGTGGTGACGAAAGAGCCAAGGTTGATACTGGAATGGCGGGGGAAGGAAATTGTAAATATTTCCAGGGCATTCTTAGACACCAACGGTGCCCACCAAGAGACGACTGTGGCTGTAGACATTCCAAGACAGGAAGAGAATTTCTTTGAAAAGATCGAGATCCCTGCCGTGGCAAAAGCATTGGAACAGGAGGACATTAAGGCAGCATGGCTTTCTACCCTGTCTGATTTAAATGTCTGTTCCCAAAAAGGTTTGGTGGAGATGTTTGATGGCTCCATTGGAGCGGGCAGTGTCTTTATGCCTTATGGCGGAAAATATCAGTTGACAGAGACCCAGAGTATGGTGGCAAAGCTTCCTGTTGCCAAAGGAAATTGTGATGCAGTTACAATGATGGCATATGGATTTGATCCCTATCTTTCCTCTTGGAGTCCTTACCATGGAGCAGTCTATGCGGTATTGGAATCTGTGGCGAGGATTGTGGCAGCAGGAGGAGATTATAGAAAGATTCGTTTTACATTCCAGGAATATTTCCGGAGAATGAGTGAAGAACCTAGTCGTTGGAGTCAGCCTTTTGCGGCTCTTTTGGGAGCTTATAGCGCTCAAATTGGCTTCGGACTTCCCTCCATCGGTGGAAAGGATTCTATGTCTGGCACATTTAATGAGGTGGATGTTCCTCCAACTTTGGTGTCGTTTGCTGTGGATGTGGCGAAAGAGTCAGATATCATCACACCAGAATTAAAACAGGCCGGTAATAAATTGATGATTTTTAAGATAGTCAAGGATAACTATGATCTTCCAGTTTATGAGCAAGTGATGAAATTATATGAGACTATCCATGAGCTTATTCAAAATAAGACGATTGTGTCTGCGTATGCTCTAGATGGCAAAGGAATCATAGCAGCAGTGAGCAAGATGGCATTTGGAAATCGACTGGGTGTTACCATTGATGAAGATGTATGTAAGAATTGTCTGTTTGCGCCGCATTTTGGGCAGCTTATCGCGGAAGTTCCGTCAGACAAGACGGTATTGGTGGAAGAGACCATTGCAAGGGCTATGGAGGCTTATGTTACAGAGGCGGCCAAAGAGAATGACGGATGTGGAAATGAGCAGTTCTGCCGTGTTTTTGGAGAAGTGAACAGCCAGGAGAAATTTATTTATGGCAGTATGGAATTGACGATGGATGAAGCACTGCAAGCTTGGACAGGCACTTTAGAAAAAGTATTTCCAACCATTGCGGTGGAAGGAAAAGAGGAAGTGAAAACAGAGCTCTTTCATGAGGAACATGTATATGTATGTAGGCATAAGGTAGCAAAACCAACCGTGTTTATTCCAGTCTTTCCAGGGACGAACTGCGAATATGACAGTGCCAGAGCCTTTGAGAGAGCTGGTGCAGATACCATTGTCAAAGTGTTCAAAAATCTGAGCCCTGAAGATATTCGGGAGTCTGTGAAAGAGTTTGTGAAGGCCATCGAACAGTCCCAAATTATTATGTTTCCAGGAGGATTCTCCGCAGGGGATGAACCAGAAGGAAGTGCGAAATTTTTTGCCACAGCATTCCGTAATGAGAAAATGACAGAAGCAGTGAACAAATTGTTAAAAGAGCGTGATGGATTGATGTTAGGAATCTGTAATGGTTTTCAAGCATTGATTAAGCTTGGGCTGGTACCTTATGGTGAAATTTGTCAGCAGAAATCAGATTCTCCCACATTGACTTACAATACAATTGGACGTCATATTTCCAAAATGGTATACACGAAGGTGGTAACGGATAAGTCTCCGTGGCTGGCACAGGCTGAGCTTGGGAAAATATATTGTAATCCAGCGTCTCATGGAGAAGGTCGTTTTGTAGCTCCCAAAGAATGGCTTGAGAAGCTATTTGCAAATGGCCAGGTGGCAACGCAGTATGTCAATGACCAGGGACAGCCTACCATGGATGAAGAGTGGAATATCAACGGATCTTATCTTGCAATTGAGGGAATAACCAGTCCTGATGGAAGGGTTCTGGGCAAGATGGTTCACTCGGAGCGCCGAGGCCATGGTGTTGCTGTGAATATTTATGGCGAGCAGGATATGAAACTGTTTGAGAGCGGTGTGGCTTATTTTAAATAAAGTGCGGAATTTCAGAAGATAGTGGTGGGCAGTGAAAGTGAGAAACCAGAATGGCAAAGAAAATACAGGACTTAAAACCAGATACAGTGTTAAAAAATTACTGGAGTGATAATGAGCGATTTGCCGATATATTCAATGCAGCTCTGTTTGATGGAAGCCCAGTGATTAAGCCAGAAGAACTAGAAAGTGAAGATACAGAAGAATCCTTTGTATTGGAGCACAGGGATTATGCAGAGAGCATCAAAGCGTCAAGGGATAATATAAAGATAAGCAAAAGATCTGTTACATATGGTGTAGAGTTTGTCATGCTTGGACTAGAATCCCAGGAACATGTCCATTATGCTATGCCCTTGCGTGTTATGGGCTATGACTATAGCACATACAAGAAACAGTATGAAAACAATGCAAAGAAGTATAAAAAGTCTGACAGTCTGAATGAAGATGAATATTTGTCCAGAATGAAAATGACAGATAAATTTATGCCAGTGATTACGATTGTTATCTATTATGGTGAAAAACCGTGGGATGGTGCGGTATCTCTTCATGGGATGCTGGATATTCCAGAAGAATTAAAGGTATTTGTGAACGATTATAAAATGCTGCTGGTGGAAGCAAGGCAGAATGATTTGCGTTTTCATAATGCAAATAATGTGGATTTTTTCAATATGATGCGAGTAATCCTCGATAAAAGCCTGACACGAGATGAGGCAAAGAAAAAGGTCATAGAATATACCAAAAAACATCATGTAGATAAATTGGTAATCATGACAGTGGCAGGAGCAGCAAACTGTAAAATTGATTACAATGCTTTGTCCAGGAAAGGAGACATGGATATGTGCACCTTATTTGATGAAATTGCGAAAGAAAGTGAAATAAAAGGAAAAGCAGAAGGAAAAGCAGAAGGAAAAGCAGAAGGAAAAGCAGAAGGCATTATTGAGATAGGGTTCGAATGTGGTCTTTCTGAGAGTGATATTTTAGAGAAATTGCAACAAAAGCTGAACGTGTCTTTACAGGTGTCAGAGGAATATATTAGAAAGTTTAGAAAACGGACGATGTGACAAGTTTGGAAATACATTTGACACAAAGTCGTTTCAACAAATTTTTATTATAGAAGAATTAGCATTCAGGAGCTGTCGCACGAAAAGCAGTGCGGCAGCTCCTATTTCTGATTTTTACAGCCATTTGTTGAGCATGGCTGCAACGCCATGTTCGTCATTACTCAAAGTGATGTCATCTGCCAGCGCTCGGATTGCCTCAGGTGCGTTTGCCATTGCCACGCCCAATCCGGCGACTTTCATAATATCCAGATCATTTTCGCTGTCGCCACAAGCGATTGTCTGGTCTATGGGAATATTAAGATGCTCACAGAGCAGAGCTAGTCCTTTCCCCTTGGAAGTCCCAGAAAGAGTAAATTCTAAGTTGTTGTATCCACCACACAGATATGAGATCTGTGGATATCGGTTTAAAATGTCTATGGATTTGCTGCGATCTGAGCAGCTCCCATCTGGTCCTTCTGGAAAGTTTAATGTGAATTTTTGAACATCTACATTTTGCGTTCGCAGGAATTTTGGCATATCGTCTACCGTTTTTCGTGTGGTAAGCATATACTCTTTTAAAGAGTCAGGAAGAGAATCGATATTGGAAAGAATTCTCTGACATTTGGCAGGAGCGTAAGCGTTTCCATTTAGAAACAGGTTGATGTGTATTTCAAGTTGTAAAAGTTCTTCGGTGATATCTGCTGCCAGACTGGCAGGGATGCAAGTCTCAAAAAGGCATTCCCGTTCTGGGACTTTATACACAGCAGCGCCGTTGGTGGTGATTGCATATTGGATGCCAAGCTCTTCCATTAGGGCTAGGGGGAGTCCATCATATGGTCTTCCAGTAGAAATGGCAAAGATCATGCCCTGTGTACTGGCTTTTTTGATCGCAGATTTATTTTCAGCGGAAACTTGACTCTGGGAGTTGAAAAGCGTTCCATCTAGATCTAAGGCTGTCAATTTAAAAGTATGGTTGGTATACATAAAAACCTCCTTGTAATTATCAAATTTAGAAGAATTGTTCAATATGTTGTGCAGTAATAATAGTAATTGTAAAGGTAATCGCTATAATATTCAAGAATTATCTGCTATTTATTGACAAGGAAAAAACAGAGTGCTAAAATCATGATATGCACAAGTTAAAAATTAAAGTAAAGGAGAGAGTTTATGAGAAGATTATTTGAATTTTCAAAAGTGTGTATGTTGGCTTTGGTGTGCGTATTGTTCCTTGGACTTGGGCTTAAAGCAGAAGCAGCGCCAGGCACAATTAGCAAAGTGGTGCAGACCAATGCAGATTCTACAAATATTGAGGTAGAATGGAGTAATGTTACCAGTGGAGATGCTGTAAAGTATAAGGTGGAATGGTGTGATAACAAAAATTTCACTGGCACTTCCTATTACTATGATACGACACAGTACAATAAAGCTATAATTTCTGGATTTGCAGCAGGAAAATCTTATTATGTAAGGGTTTCAGCGGTTGATCAGGATGGAATGGTAGGAACACCTACGAAAGCAATTGAAGTGGTTACTGCACCTCTGGCAAAGGTTACAGGTCTTACCCAGACTAAGGCAGAGGAAAAAAAGATTTCCATGTCTTGGAAAAAAGTCAGTGGAGCAAACTGCTATGATGTTGGTTATAGAAAAGCAGGGAGTTCTACAAAGGTGAAATACAAAACAGTCAGCAGCACATCTTATAAGGTTGCTCTTTCTGCGGACACAAAATATGAAATTTATGTGTATCCTATGAGAAAAAGTAGCACAGGTTTTATTGCAAGTGGCATAAATAGGGCAACAATGTATATGTCAACCCTTCCTAAGAAGGTTACAAAGGTAAAGATGGTTTCCAGTGGAACTTCTGGGAATTCTCAGGCGCCGACTGCAACATTCTCCTGGAGCCGGAGTGGTGCAGCAGACGGTTATGAATATATGATCTATGCAGATGGGGTTAAGAAACCGATTCTCTCAAAGACGATCAAGACAAATCAGAATGGCGTGGTTGTAAATAGCAGTAAGTTGAAAAACGATAGGTTTATGAAAATCAAGGTGCGTGCATATATCAAGTATGGAAAGACCGTAAAGCGTGGTCCATGGTCTGATTTTACTTATTTTGCAAAATATCCTAAGAATGTAAAAGCAAGTCTGGTTGGCACACAGGCGTCTCAGGGCTTTAAGATTTCATGGACAAAGACCAAAGGTGCAGACAATTATACAGTATATGTTTCCAGAAGCCAGCAGACGGGTTATAAGAAGGTTGGAACTACAAAAGGAAGCAGCCTTGTGGTGAAGAGCTTTAAGGGTTCTGCTATTTCCACTGGAAGATATTACTATTATGTGGTTGCTAATAAGAAAGTGAAAGGCAAAACATACAAGAGTGATGACAATTTCTGCGGTGGATTGACAATTTATACTACATATTATTGATGAAGCATGAGGCTCCGCCTAATCATAAATTTGTGATTAGGCGGGGTTTTGTTTTGCTAAATTTGGGGGAGATTTAAGAGAAAATAAAAAAGTTAGAAAATTTTAGAAAAAGGTATTGACTTTTATCCTAAAATAGTTGTATAATGGACAAGCAGTCGACAAGAGAGATTGCAAGACATGGAACATGGGATCTTAGCTCAGCTGGGAGAGCATCTGCCTTACAAGCAGAGGGTCACAG
>CAJTVT010000052.1 GCA_910580015.1 uncultured Lachnospiraceae bacterium | reverse complement strand
AACAGGCAAACCCATCTCCTGATATATCTCAATCGCTGAAATCACGGATGCCTTTCTTGCAGCTTCTTCCGCTGCTTCTTTTCGCTCACTTTCCACATAAGCGCGCATTACCTGTTCCTCATCAAACAATGTCATCATCATGTCAACAACCTCCTTTTCCCTGCTGGATAAATAGTCTTTTAGAACATCCCTGTCTTTACAGATGTTGATGGTATTGGTAACTGCTTCCCTGGTTCGTCCATATAATTTCACCTGTTCGTCATATACTTTTGTAAAGGTGACATACTGGCTGATAATATCATTGTCCTTGCCATCGTATATCATTTTCACCTTTACATCAATAGAGCACTTCTCCCCGCCCCCAAAATTCTTCTGAAAGGGAAACATATTCTGGTTTGCTTACCCGTTTTCCGGTGAATATCACATATAATTCTGCTTTTGGCAGCTTTACTTTTTTACTGCCGTAAAGGTTATCGTTCCTGCGTTCAAAATACTCATGATAGGACTGCACCAAATACATCAATGCACGGATGATAATATTCATCGTCCACGTGGTTTGAGCCTCCGTCAGAATCATAATTTTGTCCCCTACTGTGAAACCAAGGTCATTATAGCAGGCATCTACTAATATATTTTTAATCGTGATGTCCTTCAGTTCATCTTCCGTGGTTTCTGTATCTTCTGGGTGGAGTGCCCGGTATAACTGAATCAGGTATTTTTTGTCTTGAAATAAATTCGTAAAAAGGCTGTCTTTAATCGTATATTTCGCAATATCTGTTTTTTCCATTCCTTCTTCCTTTCATCCCTGCTTTCATAGCAGGAAAATAATCAGGTGTTATCTTGGTTTCATTATACAAAAAAACCATCCTATATTCAAGGGTGATTCCTCGCTTGTTCATTAAACGACACCGTTTCCAAGCCTGACACATTTTTCATAAGTGACACTTTTTCTGACACTAAATTTTTGTAAATTTACGCTTTTTTATGAGCGTAGACGAAAAGGCAGAATGCCGGAAATCCCCAGAAATAGGCACTTACGGCACTCTGCATAGACAAATGAAAGCCACACCATAATAAGTATTGGAGATTCTGCATTTGAAGGATGCAATGAAAATCTTGTTATCTATGGCGTAGGAGGGTCAGTAGCAGAGTCATATGCAAAAGAGAATGAAATTAAATTTGAGCGAATTACTTGTATTGATATTAAACAGGCGGTTGTGACTTTGACGCCGACAAGTTATGTGTATGATGGAACTGCTAAAGAACCATTTGTAACAGTAAAAATGGATGGAAAAACATTGGTTTACAATACGGATTATACCGTTGAATACAGCAATAATATAAATGCAGGAACGGCGAATGTAAAGGTGAAAGGGAAAGGAGATTATACAGGAAGTGTAGAAAAAACGTTTGTCATACACAAAAAAGATATATCAGGAATAGGGTCAACGATACAGTTGGAAAAAGATAGTTATATATACGATGGAAATCCTAAGACGCCATCTGTAATGGTAAAAATGGATGGAAAAACATTGGTTTACAATACGGATTATACCGTTGAATACAGCAATAATATAAATGCAGGAACGGCGAATGTAAAGGTGAAAGGGAAAGGAGATTATACAGGAAGTGTAGAAAAAACGTTTGTCATACACAAAAAAGATATATCAGGAATAGGGTCAACGATACAGTTGGAAAAAGATAGCTACATATACGATGGAGAGCCTAAGACGCCATCTGTAACAGTAAGAACCGATAAAATATTGATTCCTGAGGTGGATTATATTGTTTCATACAGTGATAATGTAAAAGTTGGAATTGCAACGGTGACAGTCACCGGTATAGGAGAGTATTGTGGAAACAAGAGTTTACAATTTTCAATAGAAGATGCGAGCACAGATGACACAGAACAAACGGATATTTCCAAAGCAGATGTGAGCTTGTCACAGAGCAGCTATGTCTACGATGGAAAGGAAAAACGACCATCTGTGACAGTAAAAATGGATGGAAAAACATTGGTTTACGGTACAGATTATACTGTTGAATACAGCAATAATATAAATGTAGGAACAGCTATTGTCACAGTTACAGGTAAAGGCAGCTATACGGGAAATAAAATATCTTCTTTTTCGATCATAAAAGCAGGAGAACAGTCAGATCCAAAGATCACCTGCAAGAAGACGATGTATAAGGTTACATTCGGCACAAGGCCATTTAAAATTGATGCAACTTCAAAGAGCAAGATGACCTTTACAAGTTCCACGCCCAAGATTGTAATTGTGAATAAGAGTACCGGAATGGTGAGTATTAAGAATACTGGAGTTGCCATTATAACTATTAAGGCTGGGAATACCACTAAGAAAGTAACAATCAAGGTAAGTCCTAAGAAACCGTCTGTTCCATCAGGCAAAATAGGAAAGGGTAAGAAATTAATTGTGAAATGGGCAAAAGATAAAACAGCGTCAGGATATCAAGTTCAAATAAGCACAGATAAGAAATTTAAAAAGAACGTGAAATCTAAAAATCTGTCAAAGACGTCTTACACTTTCACAAAACTGAACACAGACAGGAAGTATTATGTAAGACTGCGCAGCTATAAGAAAAACAGTAAAGAAATGTTGTGTAGTGCATGGAGCAAGGTTGGTGTTATTACTCCTTAGCATTATTTTGTTGGTTCATCGCAGATGTTATTTCTAATTTTATGGAATTTTTAACAATGGATTCTCTGTAATAGAATGGAAATGTAAATTTACATTATCAATTTTATAAATTTTACTTGTAAAAACCCTCCTTTTTTTGTATGCTATTAATATCTAACAAAAGGAGGGCTTTTTATGAGCACAAGAACAGGAAGAGTTACGATACCTACGGATTTGGATGTGATTCCACAGACATTAGAATTGATGAAACAGTGGGGCGCAGACGCAGTCAGGGATTGTGATGGAACAGATTTTCCACAGGAACTGCAGGATGTTGATGGCAAAATTTATTCCACTTATTATACGACTAGAAAGGACAATGATTGGGCAAAGGCAAATCCAGAAGAGATTCAGCAGATGTATGTGATGACTCCCTTTTACACGGCAGAAGGGGACAGCTTGAGGGTTCCTCTGATGAAGGGACTGTATCCAGATATGCTAAAACCCAATACCAGAGATGATATCACTCGGTGGTGGGAAGTTGTAGACCGTACTACAGGAGAAGTGGTTCCTACAAGTCAGTGGAATTATGAGGAAGAATCCGGTGAAGTCGTGATTCAGGCAAAGGCATTCCATGATTATACAGTAAGTTTTCTTGCTTATATTATCTGGGATCCAGTACATATGTACAATGCAGTGACCAACGACTGGCAAGATGTTGAGCATCAGATGACGTTTGATGTACGTCAGCCGAAAACCCATGATTTTACCATGAAGCGTCTGAGGAAATTTATCGAGGATCATCCCTATGTAAATGTACTCCGTTTTACCACATTCTTCCATCAGTTTACATTGATATTTGATGAACAGGCACGGGAGAAATATGTAGACTGGTATGGCTATTCTGCATCTGTTAGCCCTTATATTCTGGAACAGTTTGAGAAGGAAGTTGGATATAAATTCCGTCCAGAGTATATTATTGACCAGGGTTATTATAATGGACAGTACCGGATTCCTTCCAAGGAGTTTAAGGATTTCCAGGCATTCCAGCGCAGAGAAGTTGCGAAAATTGCAAAGGAAATGGTGGATATTACCCATGAATGTGGCAAGGAAGCTATGATGTTCTTAGGAGATCACTGGATTGGTACAGAACCATTTTTGGAGGAGTTTGCTTCGATTGGCCTGGACGCAGTGGTGGGAAGCGTTGGAAATGGTTCCACACTCCGTCTGATCAGTGATATTGAAGGTGTAAAATATACAGAGGGACGGTTGCTGCCATATTTCTTCCCAGATACATTCTGTGAAGGTGGAGATCCTGTGAAGGAAGCAAAAGTGAACTGGGTAACAGCAAGACGTGCAATTTTACGTAAACCGATTGATCGAATTGGCTACGGCGGATATCTGAAGTTGGCTCTCGATTTCCCAGAATTTATAAAATATGTGGAGAGTGTATGTGAGGAGTTCCGTGAGCTGTATGACAATGTAAAAGGCTGTGTTCCCTACTGTGTAAAACGAGTTGCTGTCTTGAATTGCTGGGGTAAAATGCGTGCTTGGGGTTGCCATATGGTGCATCATGCGCTGTATCAAAAGCAGAATTATTCCTATGCAGGTGTGATTGAGGCACTTTCTGGAGCACCTTTTGATGTATCATTTATCAGCTTCCAAGATATCAAGGAAAATCCAGATATTTTAAAAGATATTGATGTGTTGATCAATGTGGGTGGTGCAGATACAGCTCATTCTGGTGGAGAATGGTGGTGTGAGGAATCAGTAGTGACTGCCATCAAGAAATTTGTCCATGAAGGCGGCGGAATCATCGGTGTTGGTGAACCTAGTGCACATCAGGCAAATGGACGTTTCTTCCAGCTTGCAGGCGTATTTGGCGTAGAGGAAGAGCGTGGCTTTACCTTAGGTTATGACAAGTACAATTGGGATATGCAGGATCATTTCATTACAGAAGATTCTTCCAAAGAGATTGACTTTGGTGAGGGACAGAAGAATATCTATGCATTAGAGGGCACACAGGTTCTTGTTCATCAGGAGAAAGAAGTACAGCTTGCAGTCAATGAGTTTGGAAAAGGACGTGCCGTATATCTGGGAGGTCTGCCATACAGCTTTGAGAACAGTCGTCTTCTGTATCGTTCTATTCTTTGGAGCACTCATGGGGAGGACAATCTTCATACCTGGTTCAGCACAAACTTCAATGTGGAAGTACATGCTTATCCTGCAAATGAGAAATTCTGCGTGGTAAACAACACATATGAGCCGCAGGAAACGGTAGTTTATAAGGGAAATGGAGAAAGCTTCCCATTGAAATTAAAGGAAAATGAGATTATCTGGTATCAGATTTAACAGGTAGGATCCATATAAAGCTAAATATCAGAATTAGAAATAAAAAAGCTGTCACAGTTCGTTAGAACAACTGTGACAGTCTTTTTATGTGCAGTCTTGTGCCGCAAATGACAAAAAGGATTATTTTATAATTTTACGAAAGTTCTTCTTGCCTCTTTTTAATATTCTGCCTTCGGTAAAGTCTTCTGGCGCGTAGCAAGTCTTAATATCCTCGATTTTTTCTCCGTCCATAGAAACGCCTCCCTGTTCTACAGCACGGCGAGCCTCAGAGCGTGAAGCAGTAAGACCAGATTTAACGAGAAGGGCAAGAATATCCATAGAGCCGTCGGTAAAATCTGCGTCTGTCAGGGTGAAAGATGGCATGTCCGCAGCTGTACCGCTAGAAAACAGTGCTTTTGCAGAATCCTGCGCTTTCTGTGCTTCCTCCTCGCCATGTACCAGTTTGGTCAATTCAAATGCAAGGATTTCTTTGGCTGTGTTGAGTTGTGCACCCTCCCAGGAATCCATTTTGTTGATTTCCTCTAAAGGAAGGAAGGTCAACATTCGAATACATTTCAACACGTCGGCGTCTCCGACATTTCTCCAATATTGGTAGAAGTCAAAAGGAGAGGTTTTTTCTGGATCCAGCCAGACAGCGCCAGACTGAGTTTTTCCCATCTTTTTACCTTCGGAATTCAAGAGCAGAGTGATGGTCATAGCGTAAGCGTCTTTGCCAAGCTTTCTGCGAATCAGCTCTGTTCCTCCCAGCATGTTACTCCACTGATCGTCGCCGCCAAACTGCATATTGCAGCCATACTTCTGAAATAATGCATAGAAATCATAACTTTGCATAATCATGTAGTTAAATTCCAGAAAACTTAATCCTTTTTCCATACGTTGTTTGTAACATTCTGCGGTAAGCATTCGGTTTACTGAAAAATGCGGACCAACTTCCCGGAGAACTTCAATATAATTTAAGTCCATCAGCCAATCAGCATTGTTGACCATCAATGCTTTTCCATCGGAAAAGTCAATAAATTTACTCATCTGTTCCTTAAAACAGTCACAATTGTGCTGGATGGTTTCAGGCGTCATCATTTGCCGCATATCCGTCCGGCCAGATGGATCGCCTATCATTCCTGTTCCGCCGCCGATTAAGGCAATCGGTTTGTTGCCTGCCATTTGCAGGCGCTTCATCAAGCACAACGCCATAAAATGTCCCACATGAAGGCTATCCGCTGTGGGATCAAAACCAATGTAAAAAGTTGCCTTACCATGATTAATGAGTTCCTTGATTTCTTCTTCGTCAGTGACTTGGGCAATTAATCCCCGTGCCACCAGTTCATCATATACTGTCATTTTATAATCCTCCTAAAATTATGCCAATTATAGTCAGAAAATGAGGCATTTGTCAAGGGGAGGCGTTGATTTTTTTGGGGTAATCCAATATACTGGTGTAAAAGTCTCAGAATCGAAAGGAGAACGCTGCATGGATAGGAAATCCGCAGATAAATTATGGATTTCTTACAGGGATTTTCTCAGACATGAAAGGATATCTTACAAGATCCAACCAGGAAGGTGGCAAAGGGCGAAGCGATTTGTTTATTCAGCCAGTTACCTGGAGAAAACCTGCGTATGTTTTGAAATTTAAAGTGGTTGGAAAATTTGCGGATCTACAAAAGAAAGCGGAGGAGGCTCTAAAACAGATCGAAGACCGCCGATATGTCCAAGAACTTCAAAATGATGGATATGAGACGGTATACCAGTATGGAATCGCATTTTTGGAAAGGATTGTCTGTGAGGCTTGGTTAAACAAAAGATGGTATGAAAAAGGAGAACAGGAGGGAAAATATGAATTTAAACAAAGAAAATGTTAAGAAAATTTTAGGGATTATCACCTTTACCTTGGTACTGCTGGCGTTGCTGCTTAATCTTGGAGCAGTGAAAACACAGTTGATGTTTGTATGGGGCATTGTGTTCCCATTTGCCCTAGGAGGGGCGATTGCATTTATTTTAAATATTCCTATGACAGCCATTGAGAAACAGGCAAAGCGCATGAAAATAAAAGAGAAGTTGATACGTCCTATCAGCATGGTATTGTCGATTCTCTTTGTATTTGCCATTGTTACAGTGGTGCTTGTAGTGGTAATTCCACAATTGGGGAAAACGGTGGACAGCATCAGTAAGGGGATGTCATCATTTTTTCCTAAGGCTCAAGCCTGGCTGGAAGGAATCTTTGCAGATAATCAGGAAATTGTACGATATATTGAATCCTTAGAATTTGATTGGAATGGTTTTCTTGGACAATTTAAAGATTTTGCGTTAAGTGGGGCAAGCAATGTGATCTCATACACAATGTCGGCAACCATGATTGTGATTAACGGTGTGGTAACATTTTTTATCGCCTTTACCTTTTCTCTGTATTTGTTAAGCCAAAAAGAAAACCTTGGAAGACAATGTCGGAAAGTGATGAGTGCCTTTTTATCAAAAAAAGCATCTGACAAGATTTGTTATGTGTGCAGCTTAAGCCACAATACGTTTTCAAAATTTATTACGGGACAGTGTCTGGAAGCATTGATTCTGGGATCCATGTTTGTTGTGACCATGACAATTTTGCGTCTTCCGTATGCACTGTTGGTGGGTGTTTTGATTGCGTTTACTGCGCTGGTTCCCATGGTGGGAGCTTTTATTGGATGTGGCGTGGCAGCATTTTTAATTCTTATGGTAAATCCTATGCAGGCATTGATTTTTATGGTGCTGTTTCAGGTGTTACAGCAGATTGAGGGAAATTTGATTTATCCACATGTAGTTGGAAATTCTGTGGGACTTCCCTCTATTTGGGTGTTGTTTGCAGTGACGGTAGGTGGAAAACTGATGGGAATTGCCGGAATGTTGATTTTTATTCCACTAATGTCAGTGCTCTATACCTTATTCCGTGAGTGGGTAAATCAGAGGGAGGCTGCCGCAAAAACCCAAGAAGAACAATGATTTTACATGAATTTTACATAGATTATGTATTCCATTTACAGAAACCGTATAGAATACCCATAGATACATAGCAATGAAGGAGGATGTTATTATGGATATTTTTGGTTTACTGTCTTTGGTTGGCGGTCTTGCTCTATTTTTATATGGTATGAATGTGATGGGCGGCGGATTGGAAAAGCTTTCTGGAGGGAAACTGGAGCGACTGTTGGAACGTCTGACGTCGAATCCCTTAAAAGCAGTGTTGTTAGGGGCAGGGGTTACGGCGGTGATACAGTCCTCCTCTGCAACAACGGTGATGTTGGTAGGATTTGTCAACTCTGGCATAATGAAGCTTTCCCAGGCAATAGGCATTATCATGGGTGCCAATATTGGGACAACCATCACTTCCTGGCTGTTAAGTTTGACAGGAATTGAGAGTGATAATTTCTTGGTGAGTATGCTTAAGCCGTCTTCATTTTCTCCAATTCTTGCTGTGATTGGCATTATTTTGATGATGAATGCAGGCAGTGATAAGAAAAAAAATACAGCAGAGATTTTGTTGGGATTTTCTGTACTGATGTTTGGAATGCAGACAATGAGTGATGCAGTTAAGCCTTTGGCAGATGTGCCAGAATTTACAGGTATACTTGTCAAATTTTCCAATCCACTGTTAGGGGTATTGGTAGGAGCCTTTCTGACAGCAGTTATTCAGAGTTCTTCTGCCTCTGTTGGAATTTTGCAAGCGTTGTCAGTGACAGGAGCCTTTACTTATGGTTCTGTGATTCCTATTATCCTGGGGCAGAATATTGGAACCTGTGTGACCGCTATGCTTTCCGCAGTAGGAGCCAATAAGGGGGCAAAGCGGACGGCGTTTGTGCATCTTTATTTTAATATGATAGGTTCGATCGTATTTTTAGTTGTGTATTACGTATTGGATATGGCTTTTCAATTTGACTTTGCACATGAAACTGTTGGAGCAGCAGGAATTGCAGCTATCCATAGTATCTTTAATGTATTTGCGACTTTTTTGCTGCTTCCCTTTCTCAAAGGTTTGGAGAAGCTTGCTTATCTTACAATTCCTGTGGACAAAGAAGAGGAAACTGCCACAGGAAGGGAAGATCAATTTCAGGTGCTGGATGAACGTTTTCTTGCCACACCTAGCTTTGCAATTGAACAATGTATGAGCCTTGCTAGGAAAATGTCGGCATTGGCAAAAGATACCATGCTTACAGCAATGTCCTTGTTTGAAAAATATTCGCCTCAGAAGGCAAGTCAGGTGCAGCAGGAAGAGGAAATGCTGGATAAATATGAAGATAAGCTAGGAAAATATTTGGCACAGCTAAATAGTCAAAATCTTACAGAACGGGAAGGACAGGGAGTCTCCATTTTGATGCAGAGCATCAGTGATTTTGAGCGTATCGGAGACCATGCTTTGAATTTGGTGGAAATAGCAGACAGAATGCAGAAAAAGGATATGCAATTTTCTAAGAAGGCGAAACATGAGATTGAGGTATACACGGCAGCAGTGACAGATATTCTTGACCGTTCCATTGAGGCTTTTGTGAACAATGACACAGAATTAGCCTCTACCGTGGAGCCATTGGAAGAGGTAATTGATGATTTAAATAAAGAAGTGAAAAAGCGTCATATTAAGCGTTTGCGGAAAGGAAAGTGCCCCATTGATCTTGGACTGGCTTTGACAGATATCGCAGTCAACTATGAAAGAGTGGCAGATCACTGTTCGAACCTGGCAGTGTATCTAATTCAGATGGAGGATAATACAGTGGATGCCCATGAATATGTCAGTAGTTTGTCTGGGGAGCCCAGGGAGCATTTTCAGCAAATGTTTGAAAAATACCAAGAACTGTATCAGTTATCTTAGATGAAAAGATAGGGAACAGAAAGCACAAGAAAGGGGTGGAGAAAAAGACATGCCGTTTATTTATATTGTGGAGGATGATGTGAACATCCGAGAAATTCAGCGGTATGCCCTGAGAAACAGTGGTTTTGAGGTTCAAGAATTTGGATGTGGACGGGAATTGTATCAGGCGATCAGGCAGAGGGCGCCAAGTTTAATTCTGTTGGATATTATGCTTCCAGGGGAGGATGGACTTGAGATATTAAAAAATCTTCGAAGTGATAGAGCAACAGCAAAAGTTCCTGTCATTATGTTGACAGCGAAATCTACAGAGTTGGATAAAGTCAAGGGATTAGACTTGGGTGCAGATGATTACATGACAAAACCATTTGGTGTGATGGAGTTGATCTCCAGAGTGAAAGCGTTGCTTCGCCGCACAGAAGGATTGACGGAATCAGCAGTGCTTACCAACGGAGAAATTGCAGTGGACACAGAGAAACGTAAGGTCACTGTGTCAGGGAGTCCATGTGAACTGACTTTTAAAGAGTTTGAGCTATTGAAAATGCTGATTTTAAATTCAGGTATTGTGTTAAGTCGAGACAAAATCATGGATCAAGTCTGGGGTTTTGACTATGAGGGAGAAAGCCGGACAGTGGATATGCATATTAAGACGCTGCGCAAGAAGCTTGGAGTAGGTGGAGGTGCCATTAAAACTGTGCGAAATGTGGGATATGTGATGGATCACTTTTAACAGAAATGATTTGGCAATGCAGGATGAGGGTTTGCATGAAGAAGAAAATTAATATTCAATTTATAGCCGTTTCATCTTTTGCAGTGATGGTTACGGCGGTAATGTCAATGCTGCTGTTTTATCATATTTTTACCAATCAGGTGTTTGACGATATCGAAGCTTATGCCCATGTGATACAGCCCTTGGATCAGAAGTTCTGGGAGCAAGAGAAAAATTTGCTTCGACTTGAGGAGGATGGACTTAGGATTACATTAATTGAGGCAGATGGAAAAGTGGCATATGATAGCAGTGCAGATCAGGGCAGAATGGATAATCACAAAGAACGCCCTGAGATTCGACAGGCGATGGAGCGTGGAGAAGGGAGAGCAGTTCGTTGGTCGGCAACTAGCTCCGTGCATACCCTTTACTATGCCCAGCGCTTGGAACATGGGGAAGTTCTTAGAGTAGGAAAGGACTCAAAAAATATTTTTCGGATTTTTCTCCATACAATAGAGCTGGTTGTGGTATTGTCAGCGGTGACAGTTCTCTTTTGTGTCTGTTTGTCGCATATTCTTACCAGACGTCTTCTTTTACCTATAGAAAAATTAGCATCCGATCTGGATGAGGCGGAGCAGGAGGCTGTCTACGAGGAGATTTCTCCATTTATTCAGACAATCCGTAAGCAGCATGAGGATATTTTAAGCCTTGCCAGAATGCGACAGGAATTTACAGCAAATGTAACCCATGAACTGAAAACTCCTTTGACAGCAATTGCTGGCTATGCAGAACTGATTGCCAGCGGAATGGCAGATGAGAGAGATACCAGAAGATTTGCTCACGAGATACATGTCAGTTCGGATCGGCTGCAATTTTTGATTAATGATATTATCAAGTTGTCAGAGCTGGAAGATGGAGAGCAGGAACTAGATTTTGAGGATGTGGATTTATATGAGATGGCGCAAGGTTGCTTGGATATGCTGGACGTTCCGGCTGCAAAACAGGAGGTTTCGCTAAAACTTCGAGGAGAACCATGTATTGTCAGGGCAAATCGGGTATTATTGGATGAGCTTTTGTATAATCTATGTAGTAATGCGATCCGATATAATAACCATGGAGGAAGTGTCACCGTCACGGTAGAATCAGAAAACAGTCAGGTGTTGTTGGCTGTAAAAGATACAGGAATTGGGATTTCCAAGGAGCATCAGGAACGTGTCTTTGAACGATTCTATCGGGTGGATAAAAGCCGTTCCAAACAAAGCGGTGGCACAGGACTTGGACTTGCCATTGTCAAGCATATTGTGGCACAACATAAGGCGGAAATGCATCTGATCAGTGAGCCAGGCAAAGGAACTGAAATCCGCATTCTCTTTGATACTCTAATTGCGTAAGTAATACAATATCTAGAAAGAGAGGAAAAAGCGGATGAATTATTTATTGCTTGTAGCAGGATTTATACTGCTGATCAAAGGAGCAGATTACTTTGTGGATGGAAGTGCAAGTGTAGCGGGGAAACTTCGGGTTCCACCTTTGGTGATAGGATTGACCGTGGTGGCCATGGGTACCAGTGCGCCAGAATGTGCAGTCAGTGTTGCAGCATCCTTTAAAGGAGACAATGCGGTTGCCATCAGTAATGTGATTGGTTCCAATATTTTCAATCTGATGATTGTATGTGGAGCCTGTGCTGTAATTTGTCCATTGGCGGTAAAAGCCAAAGTTTTAAAACAGGAATTTCCATTATCCGTCTTAGCGACGCTTCTTCTACTGGGAGGCGGCGCTCTGGGAATGGAAATTGGGCGACTGGATGGCCTTGTTTTGCTGCTTGTGTTTTTGGCATTTCTTGTATGGGTTGTAAGACAGGCATTGAAGTCCAGGGAACATGAGAATGTGGCAGAGGAAATCAAAGTGCAAAGTGGTTGGTTGTGTCTGTTTTACATTCTTGGAGGAATTGCTGCAATTGTATTGGGTGGGGATCTAGTGGTAGATTCAGCCACTGCGATTGCAGAGGATTTTGGATTGAGTCAGACGCTAATTGGACTTACCATTGTGGCTATGGGAACTTCCCTGCCAGAGCTTGTTACTTCTGTGGTGGCCGCAAGAAAAGGTCAGGTAGATATGGCTCTTGGAAATGTGATTGGATCAAACGTGTTCAACATTCTTCTTGTTCTTGGCCTTGCGGGGGTAATTAGTCCCATGGGGGTCTTGATGGAAAACTTGATTGATGGTATAATCTTGGTAGGAATGAGCGTTATTGTATGGATTTTTGCATGGTGCAGAAAAGAAATTAGCCGTACAGAAGGTATGATCATGATTGCCGTCTATGCTGCATATATGGGATATATCTGCATAAGGTAATTCGAAAGGAGGACACATATGGATTTTTTTAGCAGGTTGGGAGATGCAATTAGCGAGACCAGTAAGGATGTATCACAGAAAGTGGCAGATTTTACAGGAATTGCAAGGCTGAATATGGATATTCGAAATAGGGAGGAATTGGTCAGAAAGCAATATCTGGAAATTGGTAAGCAGTATTATGAAATGCACAAGGAAGATGTGGAACCGTTTTTTGAGGAGATCAGATTGATCAATGAGACTTTGGCAGAGATTGATCAGTTGAAAGCCAAGATTGCAGATTTAAAGGGCAAAAAGAAATGTTCAGTCTGTGGCGCTGTCAACGAAGGGGAGGCTGCTTATTGCAGCAAATGCGGTGCAAAATGCGAATCTATTTTTGCGGATGATATGCCAGAACAGACAGAAGATGATATCCAGGAAGTGAAAGAGGATATTGTGGAAGAAGTAGATATCCAGGAAGTCAAGGAAGAACTTGTGGAGGAAGATAATATTCAGGAAGTCAAGAAAGAACTTGTGGAGCAAGAGAATATCCAGGATGCAAAAGAGGATTTCACCAAAGAGGTGGAGGAAGATATTGTAATCGTAGACTTGGAGAAAAAGACAGAAGAATAAGTAGGATAATTTCAAGTAAATTAGGCAAGAAAAGAGCCTTAGAATGTGTCTGAAAAATGTTTTCTGTAGATAGATATCCCAGTATTTGGGAGTATTACGCCAAATGAAGGAGTCATAGCCCGTGTAACGAACTATGTCAACTGAGTTTGGCGTAAATATACTACAAATATGTATGTGGATAACAGGAAATAATGCTTGACACATTTAGAAATCAGCTACAGGACGTAGAATAAGCACAAGGAGTGTGGAGAAAATGGAAGAAAAGAAGAAGAGTCAGAAAGGCAGGGTGAAAAAATCAAGACGGCATCCCATTGGACAGCGGCTGATCGCAGGATTGCTTTGTCTTTGTCTGTCAATTTTGTCAATGCCCATCGATGATTACGGCAATTTTGTATTGGCAGCACAGGGAAAAGAAATTGTAATGTTTCCAGCACTGCCAAGGGAAGTTAGGACGCAGACAGTGACTGCGGGCACATCTGTGGATAAGTTAGATCTACCAGATACATTGACTGTGGTTTGCCGTCTAGCTGATACTACATATGGGGAACTGAAACAGGATTCGCCAAAGCTGGAGGATCCAGCAGAATTGGAATCGACAGAAGGAATATTGTCGAAGGAGACAGGAGCGGAGCCTTCGGATGATCTTCAGGAGATATCAGAGACAGAACCAGTAAATGAGGACAATCAAGATTCCGTTTCAGAACCAGAAGTTCCAACAGAGCCAGAAGTTCCAGCAGAACCAGCTCTCCCAGTGGAACCAGAACTTCCAGATCAGAATGAGGAACAGCCAAAACCATCAGAAGATATAGGAAACATGGTTCAGACAGAGACTGTTACGATTCAGAGGGTTGTCTGGTCAAGTGAACCAGAATATGACTGTGAAACAGAGGGGACTTATGTCTTTACCCCAGACTTACCAGAAGGATATGTTGTCACAGAAGGAGTAGGACTTCCAGAGATTTTGGTGACAGTGACCAAGGATGACAAGACTAAGAGAAACGACGAGAAAGATGGGGAGAAGGAATTTAAGTCTGCGGAAGAAAAAATGCAGTTGGGAGAGCAGGCGTTTGAAGCACAACCTGAGGACAAGGTATCTCCATCTACTCCGCAGTGTGGTGTTATCAGTGAAGATACGGTGTGGACAGAAGCGGGAACTCTTAGCAATGGGACACTTACGGTCAATCCTGGGGTGACGTTAACAATCAATGATATTTTGACAATTGATGGAAGCGTTATCATAAATGGAGGAGGTACGATTGCTAGGGGAAATGCAAGTACATATATTGATGTGCCGTTGGGTGCAGAATTAACATTGGACGATATTGTATTGGATGGTAAAAATATACCTGCGGATACTTCCTTACTGGGGATAAATGGAACATTTACAATGAATAAAGGGAGTAAAATTCAAGATTGTATCGTGTTGGATGGAAATGGTGGTGCAATTAGTTGTGCAGGTACTGTCATTTTAGATGGCGCAGTAATTCAAGATTGCAAATCACAATTGGGAAGAGGAGGAGCAATTTATTTAGAATCGATAAATGGCTTATTGAGAATCAAATATGCAGTTATTAAAGATTGTTCATCAGAGGAACTTGGGGGAGCTATTTTTCAAGAACGTGGTCCGAAAGTAATTATTGAAGATGGAATTTTTCAAAATAATAAAACTGCAAGTGATAATGTTGAAGAGTGGACAGGAGGAGGATTTTTATGTGTTTGCAGAGCAACACTTGAAATTTATGGAGGTAAGTTTATAGGAAATTCAACACCTGCTCATGGAGGTGCAATTTATCATTGTGGGTGTCCAAATACCAAAACTAATATTCGGGGAGGATATTTTGAAGGAAATACATGTACTCATCCTAGATTTAAAGGTAGTGGAGCAATTTACAATTCAACACAATTTGTTGGTGAGACCTATCTGAAGCTCTCTGGAAATGTAAGGTTTTGTGGAGATGGGAATTCGGAGTCAGGGGTAGATGGTGTTTTTTTAGATTATAATGAAAAAGCTTTTCGTAAGATTGGAATCAGTGATACATTGCGTTATCCAGTAACACTTTACGTAGCTGCCAGCGAAGGACGTGTGATTGCGGAAGGCGTCGATGATTATGAAATCATGCATAATCGGGATATGAAGAAGGTTAAATTCGTAGATGTAGGGCCTTCTGGGAAATCCTGGTATGCAGTGTTAGACACGATCAAAAATGATAATTCGGAGACGATCAAAAATGAGGTATACTTGTCCGAGGTACAGCCACAGTATGGCAACTTTGTGTATTACATTAATAATGGGGCAGAAGGCACAGTTGCGGATGACAATGAATATCAGATAGGGGATGAAGCTGTTGTTTTGTCATCTGGTAATTTGAAATACGGTGACTATACGTTTGTAGAGTGGAATACCAAACCAGATGGTTCAGGGACAGGCTACCAACCAGGAGATAAATTTACGATTGAAGGTGACACAGATCTGTACGCAATTTTTGCTGGCAAAAGCGAAGTGTCTGCTAATTTTTACTCTGGTGGTGCAGGTCAATTCGAAACAAAAACAATAGAAATTTTAAATCCTGGAGCTGGTGACAAACAGATTGAGGCGCCACAGCTGAAAGCGATAGACGGCTGGACTCCGGTAGGCTGGGATGAGAGCAGAACGGGCTATACAGGAGGAATTAAGGCAGGATCCCAAATTGCTCTTACACAGAATAAGGACTATTATGGCGTATATAAAAAGGATGTAACCTTGTCCTATCGGGCAGAAGGGGTGAACCGGGTGCCAAGTAAGCAGAAAAAACAGTGTTATTCCAATGTGCATGAGCAGATTTCTCAGAAGCATGGGGAATTTACAATTGCTGAGGGGCCAGAGCGCGATGGCTATATATTTAAAGGTTGGAACACCAGTGAGGATGGCACAGGAACATTATACCAAGGAGGCGATTCTCTGACATCCGATATAGATGTAACACTCTATGCAGTATATGAGAGGGCTTTGGTGGCTAATTTCTACTCTGGCAGTGCAGGTAAGAAAGAAGTAAAATCGGTACTTCTGGCTGAGGGTGTTGTCAGTGGTACGATAACCGCTCCAGATCTTTTGCCCATTGAAGGCTGGGAAGCTGTGGGATGGGACGACAGGACAGACCAGTATCTGGGAGAAACTGATCCAGGCAGCGAGATTACCCTGACAGAGAATGTGAATTACTATGGAATCTATAAAAGAAATATAA
>CAJTVT010000051.1 GCA_910580015.1 uncultured Lachnospiraceae bacterium | reverse complement strand
TTCTAAACCCATTATTTTCACCACTTTCCTTATTTTTACGGATATTCGCAATCCACTTTGTTATCTGCCCTGTAGGGGTTCCAAAATGATATTAGATTACGTGCTTCTCTTTCAATTTACCTACAATATAGCTAACTGCATCTTCTGCTGTGTCTGGAACAACCTTCTCGCCGGCGCCCTTTTTAACTTTGTCAGATGCCTTTGCGATCTTAGTAGGTGATCCTTTTAAGCCCAGGTCAGAGTCGTCTACATCCTTAAGATCTGCTCTGCCCCATACAGTCACTTCTTTGTCATATGCATCGAAGATTCCGCCTGGTGTCATATAACGCGGCTCATTTAACTCAGAAAGAGCTGTGATCAGGCAAGGCATTTTTGCCTTTAAGTCATGATATCTGTCCTCATACTGACGCTGTACAATTACATAATCTCCATCAATCTTAATGTCCTGTGCATAGGAAATAACCGGAATGTTAAGATGCTCAGAAATCTGTGGTCCAACCTGCGCGGTATCACCATCAATAGCCTGACGTCCTGTAATAATCAGGTCATATTCCAGATTGCGAATTGCACCTGCGATCGTAGTGGAGGTAGCCCAGGTATCAGCTCCACCTAATACTCTGTCAGTTACAAGGATTCCCTTGTCAGCTCCCATTGCCATAGCTTCGCGGAGTACCTCATCTGCCTTGGGAAGTCCCATGGTAAGTACGGTAACTTCTGCACCATACTGTTCTTTTAATCTCAATGCTGCTTCCAGGCCAGCTTTATCGTCTGGATTCATGATAGTGAGCATTGCACCTCTGTCCAGAGTACCGTCTGGATTGAACTTTACGCCGCCTTTGGTATCTGGCACCTGCTTTATACATACAACGATTTTCACGGTAATTCACTCCTTATGTTTTATTTTATTTTCATCTCGACTATTTCAACAATGCGCCGGAAATAACCATACGCTGAACCTCAGATGTTCCTTCATAGATCTCTGTGATCTTAGCGTCACGCATCATACGTTCTACGTCGTACTCACGAATATATCCATATCCACCGAACAACTGAACACACTTAGTAGTTACTTCCATAGCAGTCTCTGCTGCAAATAATTTTGCCTTTGCTGCTTCCAAGGAATAAACTTTCTGTGTAGCCTTTGCCATAGCTGCCTTATATACCAACAACTGAGCTGCCTCAATCTTTGCTGCCATATCTGCAAGCTGGAACTGTGTATTCTGCTGTGCTGCGATGGAACGTCCGAACTGCTTTCTCTCCTTGGTGTAAGCAATTGTCAATTCCAATGCACCCTCTGCGATTCCCAATGCCTGTGCTGCAATACCAATACGTCCGCCGTCCAGAGTATGCATCGCAATGGGGAATCCTTTGCCCTGAGGTCCTAAAATATTGTCCTTAGGAATCCTACAGTCTTCAAAAATAAGCTCATATGTAGCAGAACCGCGGATACCCATTTTCTTTTCCTTGGTTCCGAAAGAAAATCCAGGAGTATCTTTTTCTACGATAAATGCGGAGAAGGATTTTTTCTTTCTTCCTCTTGCATCTACTTTCACATCTGTGACAGCGATTACAATATAAATTTCTGCTTCCTTACCGTTGGTAATAAAACATTTTGATCCGTTCAATACCCATTCGTCACCATCTAACACAGCTTTGGTCTGGCATCCCTGAGCATCTGTTCCAGCTCCTGGCTCTGTCAATGCAAAAGCACCTAACTTTTCACCCTTTGCAAGAGGAGCAAGATATTTCTGCTTCTGCTCTTCTGTACCATAAGTCATAATCGGATCACAGCAAAGAGAAGTATGTGCTGATACAACAACGCCAGTAGTGCCGCAAACCTTGGACAGCTCTTCTACACACATAATATAGGTCAGAGGATCACAACCCTGTCCGCCGTACTCCTTTGGAATGGGAATACCCATAAACCCGATCTTCTGCATTTTTTCTACGGTTCCTCTTGGAAATTTCTCTGTCTCGTCAACTTCCTGTGCAAGAGGCTTTACTTCGTTTTCCGCAAACTCCCTGAAAAGAGTTCTCGCCATTTCATGTTTTTTATCTAAAGAAAAATCCATGATATTTTTCCTCCAAACTTTCATATATTTTTTAAGCAATCATCCGTCCCGAAGGACAGATGACTGCCAGATGTTCCATCCACGTGATAATTCTGGGGTTTTTGCTTATTTCTTGCTGTAATCGTAGAATCCGATTCCAGTCTTCATTCCCAGCTTGCCAGCACGAACCATTTTCTTTAACAATGGATGCGGACGATATTTGGGATCTCCGGTCTCATCGTACAGTACATTCATGATGGCAAGGCAGATATCCAGTCCTACCAGATCGCCCAAAGCCAGCGGTCCCATAGGATGATTTGCGCCTAATTTCATCGCTGTGTCAATTCCCTCTACAGATGCAACACCGTCTGCGTAGATGCCAACTGCCTCGTTGATCATAGGAATGAGAATTCTGTTTACCACAAAGCCTGCTGCTTCATTTACTTCTACTGGAGTCTTGCCGATTTCCTTGGAAATCTCAACAATCTTGTCCTTCATATCATCTGGTGTATTCTCGCCCTTGATCACCTCAATCAGCTTCATAACCGGAGCAGGATTGAAGAAATGCATACCAATTACCGGTCTATCCAGTCCAGCGCCGATCTCTGTGATAGAGAGGGAAGATGTGTTGGTTGCAAACATACATTCTTTTTTTACAATCTCCTGTAACTCTTTGAAAGTCTGTTTCTTAACATCCATAACTTCCAGAGCTGCTTCTACGATCAGATCGCAGTCACCACAGATTTCTTTGGTTCCTGTTGTGATTTTAGCAAGGATTGCGTCTGCTGCCGCCTGTTCCATCTTGCCTTTTGCAATTCTCTTCTCAAATCCTTTGGCAATCTTGTTCTTGCCGTTTGCTGCAAATTCTTCATTGATATCGCATAAGCATACTTCATAACCGTCTGTCTGTGCAAATGCTTGTGCAATTCCAGAACCCATGGTTCCTGCTCCAATAATACCTACTTTCATCTTTATCCTCCTTATTTTATATCAAGTGCGCCGAACGACGCACTTGAAAATTACAAATTAGTCTCTCTCTACGATTGTAGAGCATCCCATTCCGCCGCCGATACACAAGGTTGCAAGTCCCTTCTTTGCATCACTTCTCTGCATCTCATGAAGCAGTGTTACCAGGATACGACATCCGCTGGCTCCAACAGGATGTCCAAGTGCAATTGCGCCACCATTTACATTTACCTTGCTCATATCGAACTCAAGGTCATGTGCTACTGCCAGAGACTGTGCTGCAAATGCTTCATTTGCTTCTACCAGATCCATGTCATTGATGGAAAGGCCAGTCTTTTCAAATACTTTTCTAGTGGAAGCAACTGGTCCAACCCCCATAATGGAAGGATCTACTCCGCCAAGAGCGCCTGCTACAAATGTTGCCATCGGTTTAACACCCAACTCCTGCGCTTTCTCTTCGCTCATCACAACGATTGCTGCTGCACCATCGTTAATTCCAGAAGCATTCGCTGCGGTAACAATACCATCTGGCTTAAATGCAGGACGCAATTTTGCAATGCCCTCTGCGGTTGTTCCCGGACGGGGACCTTCATCTGTATCTACAATCACGGTTTTCTTCTTCTGTTTTACTTCTACCGGAACAATTTCATCTTTAAACTTGCCCTCTGCCACAGCTTTTTCACACTTCTGCTGGGAGCTTGCTGCAAACTCATCCAACTGTTCTCTGGTGAGTCCCCACTTTTCTGCCACATTCTCAGCAGTGATTCCCATATGATACTGGTTAAATGCATCCCACAGAGCGTCGTTTACCATGGTATCTACCAATGTAGCGTTGTTCATTCTATATCCATAACGTCCCTGCATTGCTGCATAAGGAGCCATAGACATATTCTCCATACCGCCTGCAACAACGATATCCGCATCGCCTGCCTGGATCATCTGTGCTGCCATGTTGACACAATTCAGACCAGAACCGCATACAACGTTTACAGTAACTGCCGGAGTTTCAATAGGCAAGCCTGCTTTAATGGAAGCCTGACGCGCAACGTTCTGGCCAAGTCCTGCCTGGATTACACAGCCCATATATACATGGTCTACTTGATCTGCCGGAACACCAGCTCTGTTTAATGCTTCCTTAATTACGATAGAACCCAGTACCGGAGCCGGAGTTGTGCTTAATCCTCCGCCCATAGTTCCAATTGCAGTACGGCATGCGCCTGCTAAAACAACTTTCTTTGCCATTTCCTTCTTCTCCTTTACCTTATTATTATCATTGGTTCAGCGAACCCGAGAGCATGTCTGAAAACATTGTGAACAATCCTGTGATACGCATATTATTTTGATATGTATGTTATTTTTTTAACAATCTTTTATCAAAAAAAAGGGACACAGATCTGACAATTTTCGTCATTACGTCTGCAAGACACATATCACCTTCTTGCTTTCCCATGTTTCCAGTCCTTACTAAAAATATCCTATCATATTTTCGTATTTTTTGCAATGTATTTAATAAAAAACATGGTTTCCGATGACTGTACCAGGAATATCACCATTATTACGGCGAAAATAAAGGAAATTATTGGTAATGTTTCCTCCCAGCACTTCCTGCGCTGCCTGGACACAATTTGAGTCCGCTCCTGAGGCCAACACCGACGCAAACCGGCCGCTCGCCACCGGGGTAAACTGTCCCGCCTGGTAAATAACTCCTGCAATGGTATTTGGAAAATAAGAACTTCCCACACGATTCAATACAACGCTTCCCACAGCAAGTTTCCCTTCGTAGCTTTCCCCACCTGCCTCACACTGGATCAATGCAGCCAAAAGAGATACATTGGATGCTTCTGCCTTAACGGGAGTCTGGTTTGGCGAACTGTGATTGCCTGTGTTTTCTTTATTCCCTGTATTTTCTTTATTTCCAACATTTCCTTTGTTTCCAGCACTTTCTTGATTCCCTTTATTAGGTTGGCTTGCTGGTTTTTCCTGTTGGGCTCTATTCTCTTCTTCCTGTCTGCGAATTTCTTCCAGACGCTTTGCGTCCTCCTCTGCTTTTTGGGCCTCCAACTGTGCCTCATAAGCTTTCTGTCTTTTTATTTCGGATTCATATTTTGCCACATCCGCCTGAGCCGTTATAAGCTGCTTTTTGGCAGCGTTTAACTGTTGGGAAGTGTCTGCTACCAACGCATCCAATTCCTGTTTCTTGCTCTCTTGCTGTTCCAGCAGCATTGCCAGAGACTCCTGATGAAGATCCAACTCTTTTTTCTTTTCTGCAATCTCATGTTTCGTCTGTCGATACGCATCCAGCATATCCCTGTCATACTGATGAATATTGATAAAATATTCTGCTTTATTTAAAAAATCAGCAAAATCCTCCGCACCAAGCAGCGCTTCCAACATTCCCTCCTGTTCCATCTCATAGATGAAACGGATTCGTTTTTTCATGTCCTCATACTGCTCAGTTTCCTTTTGTCCCGCTTCTTTTAATGCCTTTCTTGTGTCCTTTAAATTCTGCCGGGTGATAGCTAACTGCTGCTCCGTCTCATTGAGTTCTGTAACAACCTCTGCAAGACGGTTGTTAAATTCTGCAAGATCCCCTTCCAGACCCACAGCTTCCTGAGACAAATTATCGGCTTTCTGTTGTGCTTCCTTCTCCTGTTTTTCCAGATCTTCAATTCCTTCCTGTACCTGATCGATCTTCTGCTGGGTAGCATCCGCCCCAAGAGGAAACAACCCGCATAAAATCAAAAACAGTGCCAGCTTTTTCAAGGGTACTTTCTTCATTTTTCTTACGCCTCCTAAAACTCATCCTTCCTTAATCTCCCTTATCATTCGTACCACAGTGCAGTGATTATTTTTATACCACTTGGAAATTCGGATGAATTTACCAATAGTATAAAATAAAAACATTTTTATCCGATAATCATAATATACCGGATCCCTTGCTCATACGCAAGAGAACAAATGTTTGTAATTAAAATTTGCAGACAGACATATACTCTCGGCATCTCTTTGTACCTGATTTTGTGATACATTTTTTGTCAGATACGCATAAATTTATAAGACTGATGCAGCATGTACGTGAATCATATTTGTGCGCAATTATCAAAAAATAGCTGGAAAAGCAGTAACAGAAGATTCCGAGAATACATAGACAACAAATGGAGGTGTTTTCGTGCAATATGTAAAAATCAATCATGTACGGCCAGGCATGCGTCTTGCCCGTCCAATCTACAATAGAAATGGCGTTATGCTCTATGAACGGGATACCCGCCTTACTCCCCAGGGAATTGCAAGTATCAAAAACTTTGATTTATGGGGGCTTTATATCTTAGAACCTGCGGAGCCCGTACCGCCTTTTTCACAGGAAGATGCAGAATTGGAACGCTTTTTGACTGTTTCCACTTTCCGGCTGAAGGACGATTTGACCCTCCTGTTAAATAATATGACTCCAAGGAATCTTTTACCCATGGCCCAAGAAATCCTGCGGAAATTTGGAAACGTGGACCATCGCATTAATTTTGCTGTCACGCTTCGAAGCAGTGGAGATTATGTATACAAGCACAGCCTAAATACGGCTATCCTTGCCTCTGTTATGGTAAATAGACTCCATTATCCCTATCCGGAACAGCTTGCAATTGTATGTGCAGCCCTACTTCACGATGCAGGCATGCTGCTGGTGCCGAATGAAATTCTGGAAAAGGGCGACGATCTGCTGTCTCCAGACGAACGCCGTCTAATCCGAGGTTATATGGAAAAAGGCTATCAAATGCTCCACCCAGACTACAACGATTATAAATTCCCAGAACTGACTTTGCAGATTGTAGGACAGATGACCAGGCTTACCCACAGTGTCTCTTCTCCTATGCCCAAAAATATCCGATGGAAAAACGGAACTCACGTTCTTCACACTGCCAGCATTTTTGATGAAATGACTTCCATGCACCTAGACCATGAACCCATTTCTGAACTTGCAGCTGTACGTTTCCTGAGAAAGCACACGGATCATTATCCAGCACCTTTCGTAACAGCATTGACTCAATCCATCCACATTCTTCCTGATGGGCGCTGTATTGAATTCTCAAATGGCCAGAAGGGAATCGTCATTGAGGAAAATGAGAAAAATTATGCCCAGCCTGTAGTGATTCTATTCTCCACCAATCAGCGGGTTGACTTTTCTGAGGCAAAATACCAGAAAACTATGCATATCTCTGATGTAATGAAAACCATGGATGCCCGACTCAAGGTAGACCGGCAAACCATCAAGCAGTATGCAAGTGACACCAGGACGAGAGAAACTGCTGTGCGATATTCTGAAAAGCGAAAGAAACTGGTGGCGGCTGGAAGAATGTAATCTCTCTATCAAAAATGTATATTTGAACACGAAATGAGAGGGTGTTGCAAAAAACAGGAAATTTCTAAATATGTAGTTTCAATAGAAGAAAAAATTCGAACTACAAGTAAAAAATCCCTGTTTTGCAACATCCCTTTTTCTGTCATAAAATCCCAAAAAAACATTTCATCAAAACATTCCCCCTTATATCATAAATTTTAGATTATGCCTGCTATCTACTCTAAATCATCCACAGATACTATAAATCTATCATTCGTCCCTTGCTATTTATATAAATTTTTTACAATAATATTAATTCTATTTCATATTTCTATAGCTATCTTGACGAAATTATGTTAAACTCTATCTATCTGATTTGATAATATTAATGAGAAGGAGTGATTTAGCATGAAACAACGTTTCAAACAACTATTGGCAGTTCTACTCGCCACTTCCCTGTGCATTCCGGCAGTTCCCGCAGACACAGTACAGGCTGAAACGGCGCAGACACAAGCTGCACAAAATGAAATCGTCTGGACGGAGGAAGAAAAAATATCCGCAGCACAAATCAGTGAGAACGAACGCTTTATTAATTTCAACGAGGAATGGAAATTCTATTTTGGCGATTCTTCCACTGCACAAAATGTGAACTTTCTCGATGCCTCCTGGCAGGAGGTAAACCTTCCGCACGATTTTAGTATTACACAGGAATTTACAGAAAGAGGTGAGGCCGAAAGTGGCTTTTTATTAGGAGGCACTGGCTGGTATCGCAAAAAGTTTTCTCTTCCAGAAAGTTTCCAGGGCAAATCCATTGTATTAAATTTTGATGGTGTGTACAAGGATACAGATGTATATGTCAATGGCACGAAAGTTGGCGAACATCACTATGGTTATACACCATTTTCTTTTGATATCAGCGAATATCTCAATTATGATGGCATTACAGAAAACGTCATCGCAGTCAAAGTGGTAAACAATATCCCAAGTAGCCGCTGGTACTCTGGAAGTGGAATCTACCGTGATGTTACCCTGATTGTTGCAAATCCAGTTCATGTAGATGTAAATGGAACCTTCATCACGACACCAAACTTACAGACTTCAAATGGAAGCGACGGCACAGTCAATATTGCCGTTGACGTCAAAAACAGCAGTCAAGCTTCCACAGACATCAGCATTCGAAATACCATCTATGAGAAAGGAAGCACAACCTCTGTTGCGACCAACGAGACAACGGCATCTCTCGCAGCCGATGAGACAAAGTCTGTGACCACATCCTTAAAAGTGGATGCACCAAAACTTTGGTCTATGAATGAACCAAATCTGTATACCGTACAGACAGAACTCATTCAAGATGGAACTGTGATAGATACTTACGATACAGAGTTTGGTTTTAAATGGTATGAATTTGTTGACAATACTGGCTTTAAGCTCAATGGACAGAACCTAAAGATCAACGGTGTATGTATGCATCATGATCAAGGTGCACTTGGTGCCGCTGCATACTATGACGCTATTTACCGCCAGATGTCAATCATGAAAAATATGGGTGTCAACACCATCCGTGTGACACATAATCCAGCTTCAAAAACATTGATCCAGATCTGCAATGAACTTGGTCTTTTGGTTATTGAAGAGTTTTTCGATGGATGGGCATGGCCTAAAAACGGCAATACCAATGATTTTTCTGCATACTTTAATACAAACCTAACAGATGATAACCATATAATAGGAGGTTCTCCCTCCATGACATGGGCTGAATTTGCCTTAAAATCACTTGTAAAACGTGACAGAAATGATGTATCCATCATTTTATGGTCACTGGGTAATGAGATTCAGGAAGGAACTTCGGAAGGCGACTTGCCCTGGGGTGAACATGCAGATAATCTGATTCGCTGGACAAAAGAACTTGACACAACCCATCCAGTGACATCTGGATCAAACAGAAAAAATCTGACCGATTATGTCGCTCCTGTAACTCAGAAAATTTACGAAGCTGGCGGTGTTCCTGGATATAATTATGGCAATATAAGCGATATCACCACATTACATAACACCTATCCTGTCCTGCTTTGGAGTGAAACTGCTTCTGCAATCAACAGTCGTGGTGTTTACACAGATGATTCCATGGGAACCTCCGCAATCGGTGGACATTTGACCTCTTATGACGAATCTTGTGTCGGTTGGGGAAAAACAGCTCATGCATCTATGTATCCCACGTTAAGCAACGACTTTATCGCAGGAGAATGTGTCTGGACTGGATTTGATTATATCGGAGAGCCCACCCCTTGGAACGGAACTGGCACTGGAATACACAGTGAAGCTCCAAATAAGCAGATTGCTGCTCCAAACAGCAGTTATTTCGGAATTGTAGAAACCACAGGATTTCCAAAAGACAACTATTATCTGTACAGAAGTCAATGGAATAAAAATGCAAACACCCTACATTTGGTTACCGCATGGGATCCAGATAATATGAAGACCTCCAACGGAAAAACGCCAGTATGGGTATACTCCAACGCTGCAAAGGTTGAACTTTACCTCAACAATCAAAAAATCGGTACTGCTACTCGCAAGGCTCTTAACAACACGACTACATCCGCAGGCCATACCCGCTATGAATATACGACAGAAAGCAACAACTCCTCTGTATGTACCACAAGTTCTGGTTCTGGGGATCAATCCTTGTACTCTGTTTTCCAAGTGGCCTTTAGCGCTGGAACCATATCCGCGAAAGCATATGATGAAAAGGGCGTTGAGATCACAAACACTTGTGAAGGAAATTCTTCCATAACCACACCTGGAGCCGCTGGAAAACTTATCGCCGTTTCTGATAAAGATAGCATCGATGCAGATGGAAGCAGCCTGTCCTATATTACGGTTGATGTCACAGATGCAAATGGCAACTTAAAAACAAAAGCAGATAACACCATTCAGTTCTCTTTAACTGGAAATGGTGAGATCGTCGGCGTAGACAACGGAGATCAGGCAACTGTAGATAAATACCAACAGAAATCTGTATTAATAGATTCAAAAACTGCACAGATAAAGGCATATGCTGGAAAAGCGCTTGTCATTGTACGTTCCACCAAAAACAGCGGCAGTTTTACTTTAACTGCATCCTCAGCTCAGCTTACAGAATCTTCTGTAACCGTACAGACCAATGCTGTTGGCAACACTACCGAGACTTCTGTTGCTAGCTATACGATGGCAAGACATGGTTATCTTCCTGTTGGTTCCTCTGAAGCTGCTGTACGCCTGCCAGAGACAGTAACTGCCCTTTTGACTGATCACACAGAAAAAACTTTCTCTGTGAAATGGAATGATTATGACAAATCCATTTTAAATACAAAAGGCAACTACAGAATAGATGGCTCCATTACAAACGGCAGCCAGACCATCAATGTATCTGTTCTGTTACATGTATATGCGCCAATCATTGGCGTACAAAACCATTCCTTATGTACAGCTCCAAAGGTACTCCCGACACTTCCAAGTGTTTCCATGGCTTACGATGTGGATGGCGATGCCTTTGAAGAATTTCCGATTACCTGGAATACAGACGGACTCAATAATTCTTCTTTTGCGGAAATGAATGCCATAATCCCAATTGAAGGAACAGTTACCATTTTTGGAAAAGAATATAAGACAAATGCATCTGTTCGTGTGGCTACCCCAAATGTTACCTATACAAATGTTGGTGTGAACAGAGATCATTTAGTGGACAATGCATTCGAAAATGGAACGAAAACAACAGACGGTGTACCATCTTATGATGATACTCTTACCGCAGTTACAGATGGCAGCCGTCCAGACAGTGGTTGGTCTCCGTCTCGGTGGTCCGATTATGGTCACAGATCAAATTCAAATCCTCAGACAAATATTCAGATCGCTATGGATTGGGCAACTGTCACAACAACAGATAAAATTGACATTTATTACTTCACTGGCGGAGGCGCGGTACTTCCAAACGCCATTAAATTTGAGTATACCTCTACCAGTAATTACAACGAAACCAACCGATTCCTGGACGCGCAATGGACGGAAATCCCACACACGGGTCCTGTCGATATCCAGGCAGAAGGCTTAGGAAATGCTACTGTCGGCAAAAGCTATCAATTGGCTGAGCTAATCAATCCTCAGGCTATCCGTATTACATTCGGACATGCCGGAAGCAGCTTTATGGGAATTAATGAAATAGAAGTTATGCATCCCACTTATACCTATGACTTAAATACCAACGCTTCTCTGTCAGGTGTAAGCCTTGGTGAGAATCAAACGATTACATTTAATGATACAGAAAATGTTTATTCCATACCTGATGATTGGAACTTCTCAGATATTGGCGCTCTCACCTATGAGAATCCCAACAATGCCGCTGTGACAGTCCTGAAAAGAAATGATTTCTTAGTAAAGATTATTTCCGTTTCAGAAGATGGGAAAAACGCAAAAGAGTACACCATAAAGTCAAATAAGGACGACCCAACACCAGAAACTAAAAAACTTCTGATGGACAAAATAACCGAGTACAAGGCCCTGGATGCGAAATTATATGATGAAAATATGTATCAGACATTTATGGCTCTTGTTCAAGGTGCAGAGAACACAATCGACACTCTGACCGAATCAAAGCTTCTAGAAAAACTGGCAGAACTGAATCAAGCATACGGTGAGTTAGTCCAAAAATCTCTGGAACAAGCAGTGGAGCGTTACGAACAGCTTAATCCTGAGGAATATACACCTGAAAGCTACAAGCCACTGAAAGAACTGCTTGACGCAGTAAAAGGCAACATCGATTCCATGGATGTACAGACACAGCAAGAACACTTAACTCAACTGGCAGATGCATTTAAAAATCTTGTGAAAAAAGATGAATCTGGCGACGATGAGAAAGGACCATGGACCATCACGTTTGTTGCAAACAACACTGGTGTTTCAAATATGCCATCCAAGATCACAGGCATCGAAGATGGCAAGACTGTGAAACAGCCATCTGCCAAACCGAAAAAAGCAAATTATGATTTTGTATGTTGGAGCGAAAGCAAAAACGGCAGCAAATATGACTGGAGCAAGCCAGTGACCAAAAACTTAACCTTATATGCACAGTGGAAACCCACCACACATTATATTAAATTTGATGCAAACGGAGGCAAAGGTGCACCTTCCCGCATTGCGGTTTCCTATGGTTCAAAAGCCAAACAGCCCAAAGACAAGCCTACCCGGAAAGGATATACCTTTATAGGATGGACCACCAAACGAAATGGCTCTGTATACAATTGGTCCAGCCCTGTCAAGAAAGATATGACCTTATATGCAAAATGGAAATCCAAGAATCCACCATTAAAAAATGGAACAAAGATGACAGACAGCAAATCCAAAATCACCTACAAAGTCATTAGCGCTTCCAAAAAAACCGTAATGGTGCTTCAAGGAAAGAACAAAAAAGCAACAAAAGTTACCATCCCGAAAACGGTACAAGTCAATGGTGTATCTTGTAAAGTTGTAGAAATCGGCAAGAACGCATTTAAAGGATATACGAAACTGACCACTGTATCAATTGGCAAAAATGTAAAACTGATCAACAAGAACGCATTTTATGATTGTAAAAAGCTGAAAAAAATAACATACCAGAATACCACTGCTCCATCCATCAAAACAGGCGCGTTTAAAAAGACTTCTTCGAAGATCACAGTCAACGTACCAAAATCGATGAAATCCAAAGAGCGCAAGAAATTCTTGAATGCTTTGAAAAAAGCAGGAGCCAGCAAAAAATCACAGATTAAATAAACAAAGATCAAATATATGATCAAAAAACGCCTTCGGCTGTTTCATGCCGAAGGCGTTTTTTGCTCTCTCTCCACAAGAGACACTCTTGCTTGAAAGGGTTCTGTTTTATCAAAACTATGATTTTCCCTAGTGTACTGACACGTTTATATTTGGTGAAACTACGCAGAATTTTCATTCTTCTGCAAGGCAGATTTTCAACGGTGTAGCGGTGGCTACAGCTAGAAAATCTAACGCAGCAGATGGATGAAAAGGCAAGTAGGTTTGCCTAATTATAAATGTGTCAGTACACTAGAACAGAAAAATCCCGCAAAGCGGGATCTTTCTGTTCTATCTGAAGGCTTTCCATTCGCTGTGTAAAAGCTCCAACGGCCTGAAACACAATACAAATGAAAAGGCTTCTTTATCGCGATATACTTTAACTGCGATATCCGTCTGGATTTGTACTCTGCCATCTCCAAGAATCTTCGCACATCCGGTCAATACCAAACTCTGCTTCCCAACCCAATTCTGCTTTTGCCTTGGAAGGATCTGCATAGCAGGTAGCGATATCTCCTGCACGTCTCGGTTTAATCTCATAAGGAACGGGCTTTCCACAAGCCTTCTCATATGCTTTTACCACATCAAGCACACTGTATCCATTACCAGTTCCCAGATTATAGATGCTGACACCTGATTTGTCCTCAATTTTCTTCAATGCCTTTACATGGCCCTTTGCCAAATCCACTACATGGATATAGTCACGTACGCCGGTTCCATCATGGGTATCATAATCATCGCCAAATACGCCCAGACACTGTAACTTGCCCACTGCAACCTGTGCAATATATGGAACAAGATTGTTGGGAATTCCTTTGGGATCCTCCCCAATCGTACCACTCTCATGTGCTCCAATGGGGTTAAAGTAACGCAGAAGCACCACATTCCACTCAGGATCTGCCACATGAAAATCGGTTAAAATCTGCTCCAGCATGCTCTTGGTCTGGCCATATGGATTGGTAATCTGCCCTTTGGGACATTCCTCTGTGATAGGAATAATTGCGGGATCTCCATATACGGTTGCTGAGGAGGAGAAAATAATGTTTTTCACTCCATGCTTGCGCATCACATCACACAAAATCAGAGTTCCAGTGATATTGTTATGATAATACTCCAAAGGTTTCTGTACAGATTCACCAACTGCTTTCAAGCCTGCAAAATGGATGACACTGTCGATCTTCTCCTTGGTAAACACTTCTTCCAACCCCTGGGCGTCTAAGATGTCCACCTTATAAAAAGGAACCTTTGATCCTGTAATTTTCTCCACTCTTTTCACTGCCTCTTCACTGGAGTTAATCAGGTTGTCCAACTACCTCATATCCGGCGCTGATCAGCTCAATGCATGTGTGGCTTCCAATATAACCTGCTCCGCCTGTAACTAAAATTGCCATCGAATCTTACCTCCTGTCATAATACTATACTAAACGTCGAAAAGATTGACGTTTAGCATAACAATATGCACACAGCCGCACAAAGGAAAACTGCCGCTTTGCGGCGTGCGGCCGGCGCAACTGCACGGCAATTTTTTTGCCGTGCAGTATAATATTAGGATCATTATAACACATTCATATTATTTCGTAAACACTCCTGCACAATCCTTTACAATCTGTTCCATTTCTTGCCATTTTTTCTCCATATCTGCCACCAGTTTAAACTGTGTACGGCAACGATCCAGATTGTGGCCTTCCCGGTGGATTTTAAAATAGGTATCTCCCTGGAGATAATCTGTCAGGAAACGCATTCCACACTCAAAAGTCATCACCTTAGCTCCCATGGGCAGCATAGCGATTTCCATCTCTGTCAGCTTGCCTCCACAGCCTTCCAAAAATCCTTTCGTATACAGCTCAAACAGATGCAGATCGCAGCTCACCTTGGACAAGTCCTGCTCATCCTCTGCTGCTGTACTAGCACCAAACCGAATAGCATCTCCGAAATCATGGACTGCAAGTCCTGGCATTACGGTATCCAGGTCAATCACACAGATTCCTTTTCCTGTATCTTTGTCCATCATGATATTGTTGAGTTTCGTGTCATTGTGGGTCACACGTAAGGGAAGTTTCCCAGATGCCAGCAATTCTCCCAAAGCACTTGCCACTTCCTCCCGTTCCTTGCAGAAACGGATCTCCTCCTGCACATCTTTTGCTCTTCCGCAAACATCCTGCTCCACTGCCTGACAGAACACTTGAAATCTTGCTTTTGTATCATGGAAGCCTGGGATTGTCTCGTGAAGCGACTCCGCTGGATAATCTGATAAAAGCTGCTGGAAATTGCCGAATGCAAGGGCACTTTCATAGAAGTCCTGCTCCTTCTCCACACGGTCATAGCTCACAGCATCCTCAATCATATAATACAGACGCCAGAAATCTCCCTGGTCATCCTGATACACAGAGGAACCATCCTCCGCAGGAATTACAGTCAATGTCTCACGCATCACGTCTCCGCCGGCTTTCTGGATCTTGTCTCTTAAGAAAGAGGTAACACCTGTGATATTTTCCATAAGTTCCAAAGGCTTGGTAAATATATTCTTATTCATGCGCTGGAGGATATACCTTGTCTCCCCCTCTACCAAAAAAGTATCATTTATATGTCCATTTCCCCAAGGCTTTGGCGCTCCAAGCTCTCCTGACAAACCAAAATGCTTAATCGCCTCCTGTGCACGTTCCTGTAGTTTCTTATCTTCCATTTCATTTCTCCTTTCGCTGGGTTCTGCTGAAACTGGCATCTCTACTAAAATTCTTCTGGATACAGTCCCTGTTCTTTTAATCCGGCAATGGCTTTTACCACCATTTCTTTGTCTTCTTTATATGTAACACCATACCATTTATCTTGGGAAGTCAACACCTGTACCGTTGCTTTGCCTTCCTGAAGAAGTGCATCCACTGCGAAAGGAAGAAAATATTCTGCCTTTTTCGGATTTCCTGGCAATTCATTTTTCAAAAACTCCACAAATCCACTTTCCAGCTCTGTGAGAATGCTCTTGGAAAATCCCCACAAATTCATGGAAACGGTACTGTCCATTGATACCTCTGTCCAGGTCTGTCCGTCATCTTCCGTATATTCTGCTTTGTCCCCTTTCTTTTCAATATGGGTCCTCTCGTCAATGCCAGCCAAAAATCCTTCGGAATCCGTTCTACAAACACCCCTTGCCACATGTCCGTTCTCTGTCAGGGTATTCTTCAGCGCATAACCAATCATAGCATAACGGTATTTCTCGTCATCCGTATGATTTACCAGATAATCATAGATTGTCTTATAAGCATGTTTTCCATAATAATCGTCTGCATTGATAACCGCAAAAGGACCATCCAAAACATCCTTACAGCAGAGAATTGCATGTCCTGTACCAAAGGGTTTCTCTCTGCCTTCTGGGACCGTAAATCCTTCTGGAAGCTTGGTAAGCTCCTGATAGACATATTCCACCTGGATTTTCTCTGACATACGATTGCCGATACTCTCTTTAAATGCCTCTTCATTCGCTTTCTTAATGATAAATACTACCTTCTCAAATCCTGCCTCCATAGCATCATAGATTGAAAAATCCATAATGATATGTCCCTGCTCATCGATGGGATCAATCTGCTTTAATCCTCCGTAACGGCTCCCCATACCTGCTGCCATAATGACTAATACTGGTTTATCCATAATCCGCACCCTCCTGTAATTTATTATTTTTATTGCTCTGATACCATGATAATATAAAATACCATTTCTGTATTTGCACAATTTTTTTGCTTTTTTGCACGATTCTATGATAAAATATAACCAAAGCAAATCGGATGAAAGAAAGGAACTTTTATGGAATTTTACAAATACACATTAAACCGGATTTTTGAGATCCCACAGATCATTACCATTCACTATTTTGAATATGGGAAAGATTTTACATTTGAAGGAGAATCCCACGATTTTTGGGAATTCCTCTGTGTAGACAAAGGTGAGGTCACTGTGACCGCAGACACCAAGAGTTACTCTTTAAAAAAAGGAAACATTATTTTCCACAAACCAGGAGAATTTCATTCGGTTGCCACCAATGGCAAAACAGCTCCCAATCTTGTAGTAATCTCTTTTGTGTGCCATTCTCCATCTATGGCATTTTTTGAAAATAAAATTTTTCAACTTGGAGAACAGGAACGAAGTCTTCTCGCCACGATTATCGCTGAGGCTGGAAATGCTTTTTCCACGCCTTTGAACAACCCCTATACACGAAAAATAGACAGCAACCCTAACAGAATCCCAGGAGCAGAGCAGATGATACAACTCTCTTTGGAACATTTCCTGATCTCTTTGTACCGCAAAGATATTCTTCCACTGGCTGAGCCGCGGCTAGCCAAATCTGTACGGTTAAAACAGGATGAAGAGCTGCTAGAGCATTTAAAAAATTACATGGAACTCCATATCAACCAACAACTCACTGTGGAACAGATCTGCCACGATAACTTGGTTGGTCTCTCCCAGCTTCAAAATCTGTTCCGTAGTAAATGCGGCTGTGGCATTATTGAATATTTCTCTCAGATGAAAATTCGCCGGGCTAAGGAATTGATACGGGAAAAGAATATGAATTTTACCCAGATTGCAGATTATTTGGGTTATACCTCCATTCACTATTTTTCCAGACAGTTCAAAAAAATAGCGGGGATGACCCCCTCAGAATACGCCCTCTCCATCAAGGCATTTTCTGAACGGTAGTCCCCGCTAGTGTAGTGACCTCATTATATTCCTATAAACCTCCTTGTCTATCCGCCCATCTACTGCGTTGG
>CAJTVT010000050.1 GCA_910580015.1 uncultured Lachnospiraceae bacterium | reverse complement strand
CAGATGGATGAAAAGGCAAGTAGGTTTGCCTAATTATAAATGTGTCAGTACACTATTATCTTATCTCGATCTTATCACAATAATTCTTCAGCGTAAAGGACAATTTTCCATTCCACACCCGTTCCTTTTGAATTGGAATACCCTTGTGGGAACTGCCACAGCATCCTATTTCTTTTGGCAAAGCAATGTATCTTTGTTTGACATTCGTCTTATCAAAAAAATACTGCCCCCCAGCCAACACTTTCGGCCAAGCGGCAGTATATATTGCCTTATCTATCCGTTATTTTTCATTCGCTCCTGGATATAATTCCCAAGTGTCCTCACAGTCCCAGAAATCCCAAGAGGGCTGCTGTTTATACATACATCGTAATACCTGGAATCCCCCCACTTGTGATCCGAATGTCTATTGTGATATCGTTTTCTCTTAAAGTCATGCCGTTCCATTTTTTTGACAGCTTCTGAGCGATTTAACGCATATTTGTCCATCACACGCTTGATCTTGCATTCCCTATTTCCGTTTACAAAAATGGAAATCAATCCATCTACATCCCGCAGAACACTTTCGGAACATCGACCCACAATGACAAAAGACTCGCCCTCATTGGCCTTTTTCCGAATATAATCAAACTGTAATTCTGCCAAAATTTCTTCCATGGAATTAGAATACTTGCCCACTTTCCTTGACAACATAATATTTCTAGGTTTCTCGTCATACTTTTCAAGAACTTCCACCTTGACATTCATCTCATCTGCAATCTCATCCAACATTCCGCGGTCATAAAACTTTAAGTTTAAATCGGAAGCAATCTTTTCTGCAATTTCATGTCCACCGCTGCCAAATTCACGGCTTACTGTAATAATCGTCTGTTTACTCACATAATACCTCCATTCTTTTTAACAATAACGTGCAAAAATAAACAACATAGATACCAGAATTACAATGACTGTGGCTGGAATCGCCGTTTTACAATATTTTCCCCATCCTACCATATAACCGTTTTTCGCTGCTACAGAAATTCCTACTACATTGGCGGAAGCTCCAATCGGTGTAGCGCTTCCACCGATATCTGTTCCCATGGAAAGGGCCCAGGTGAGCACAGACAAATCCACACCCTGCGCCATGGCAAGACTCTTAATCACTGGAACCATAGTTGCCGCGAAGGGAATATTATCTACAAGGGCACTTGCCACAGCAGACAACCAGATGATAATTGCCACCATGATGTACAGGTTACTACCACTGATCTCACCGATAAATCCAGCAATAATTTCCAAAATACTTGTCTGTTCCAGACCTCCCACAACCATAAAAAGTCCAATAAAGAACAAAAGCGTCTTATAATCTACCTTTTTCAAAAGCTCCAACGCATATTTTCCAGATGTGAGAAGTGTAATCAGCGCAATAAATGTACCGATAAATGCCACGGTAAGACCCGTCTGTTCATGTGTCACCAACAAAACCACTGCACATGCAAAGATCACACTGCTGATCGCAAATTCTTTTTTATCTAAGATCGCTTCCCTTGGACTAGGAACCGCAGATAAATCAACGGTTTCTCCATTCTGCGTTCCTAACTCTTTGCGGAATGCAAAAAAGAAATATACAATCACAAGAACAAGACTGATTCCTGCCATTATCCCAGTATTGGTGATAAAATCACCGAAAGAATACCCAAGGGAAGTACCAATGATAATATTAGGCGGATCTCCACACATGGTGGCAGAACCTCCTAAGTTGGCACAAAAAATTTCCGATAAAATCATCGGAATGGGATTAAACTTCAGCAACTTCGCAAGCTCAATCGTTACTGCCACCAAAAACAAAATCACGGTAATACTGTCAATAAACATGGCAAGCCCTGCTGACATCACCATAAACGCAATAAACAGCGGAATCGTCTTATAATTCACCAGTTTGGCAAGCAGCATACAGAGCCAGCGGAAAAATCCCGCTTTTGCCATTCCTTCCACCATAACCATCATTCCCGCAATAAATATAATTGTTGCCCAGTTAATACCTGCGGTGCTCTCTTCTGCGCTTCCTCCAGCATACCAGAATCCCAGAGTAATGATACTCTTTAAATTCAACGTCTCCAGGATCGCGTCCATATCCCTCATAACAATGCCAAATACTCCGACAATGGTCAGCAAACCGCATCCCAATGTAACATAGTGCCTCTCAATCTTATCTAACACAATCAAAACGAACATAACAATAAAAATTGCTACCGCCAAAATTTGTGCTGCCATCAATTGTATCATCTCCTTATATATTCGTTACTCTATGTACTGATCTGCTCTCATAGAAATGCAGTAATTTAAGTTATTTTATATAAAACAATGATCATTGTTTACAAATGTTTGCCATTTACCGTAGAAAAAGAACCTCAAAAATGAGATTCTCCCTCTATGTAATGAAATTTATTTTCTTGTAGTCCTCAAAAATTCAGGTATTTTAATATCCCGCTCTGGTACACTGCTCTCAGGCTTTCTAGGCCGCTGAATCCCCATCGTACCAGGGTTCACACCCATATTGCCTCCTGGTGGATTGGAAGTTGCTCCATAGGGATTTGTCGTTCGCTGTGTCCCTCCCATTCCAAATGGCGTCGGTTGTGGTCTCGGTGCGGGCCTGGCTGTGGAAGCTGCCTGAGAATACTTCATATTCGGCATAATCTTGGGAGCTGCTGAACTATCTTCCAGTCCAGTAGCAATAACCGTGATAATCGCCTCATCCCCCATTTTTTCATCATACTTAGCACCGAAAATAATATTTGCGCTATCCCCTGCCAAATCCTGTACATAGCTTGCCGCGTCACTAGCATCTGCAAGGGCGATATCTCCTGAAATATTGATAATTACATGGGAAGCTCCATTGATGGTTGTCTCCAAAAGAGGACTCGCCACGGCAAGCTTTACTGCCTCTGTCGCCTTGTCATCTCCCTTGGCTTCACCGATACCAATGTGTGCTAATCCTTTATCCTTCATAACCGTCTGTACATCTGCAAAGTCCAGATTGATCAGCGCTGGAACATTAATCAAATCTGTAATTCCCTGTACTGCCTGTTGCAATACCTCGTCCGCCTTCTTCAAGGCGTCTGGCATTGTCGTCCTTCGATCTACAATCTCCAATAACTTCTCATTGGGAATTACAATCAGAGTATCTACACTCTCCTTCAAACGCTCAATACCTGCAAGAGCATTAGACATACGTGTTTTTGCTTCAAATTTGAAAGGCTTTGTCACCACTCCAACCGTCAGTATGCCCATTTCTTTGGCAATTCTCGCTACCACTGGAGCTGCTCCCGTTCCGGTTCCGCCGCCCATACCGCAGGTAACAAACACCATGTCAGCACCCTTGATCTCAGCAGTCAGTTCTTCAATATTCTCTTCTGCTGCCTTCTGTCCGATCTCCGGCTGCGCACCGGCCCCAAGTCCCTTGGTAAGCTTCTCACCAATCTGAACCAGAGTAGGCGCCTTACATAACGTCAGTGCCTGCTTATCTGTATTGATTCCGATAAACTCCACACCGCCGATATTTTCCTCAATCATTCTATTTACCGCATTATTACCAGCACCCCCAACCCCAATCACGATAATTTTTGCACTGGACTCTGCTTCGGTTGTCATAATCTCAAGCAAGGTTATTCCTCCTTTTATTCTCTATCAGAACTTTTATATTTATAATCTAAACTTTTTATCCCCTAATCGGCAGAATGTATTGTCAGCTTAAACTCCTGTATACTATAGTATAATTTTTTTGGAAATTAATCAATAAGAATTTTTCAATTTTCCATGTTTTTTTCAACTTATTCTTCTTTCACTTTGTTTTTTCGAAAGTAACATCCGTCGTATTGTCCGTCCAGCTTTCTAAATGCAATACGCCTTTCTGTCCTTCCAACTTTGGCATAATATGAGAAATTCTTATTACTTTCTCGTTAAAATTATGCGCTTGCCCCAACAACACTGAAATCTTACCATATTTTAATGTATAGCTTCCTTCCTGTCCATATTTTATAATATCTGGCGCCATCTCATGCTTTTTTAGCATATGGCTTAGGGATAAGAGATTTTTCAACACACTCTTCCCCTTAATTGGAAGCTTTTCACCTAATATAATTTTATCCACATCCAATCCTTTGACCTGTGGCACACCTGAAATGACTCTGGAAGACATTTCCACCACAACTCCATCTTTTTCAAAATAAGCATACTGCCCTACTGCCGCAATGTATACGCACCCCATCAATTCTTTTTCCTGCACGCTAGCCTCCAGAACATGCGGCGACTTTAGCGCAATCTTAATAGACTCTACAAAAGGAAGTTCTCTCTCCTGTGCAAAATTATTACGAAAAAACACATACAGGCTGTTCCAGGAATGTTCCTCCATCAACAACCATTCCTTTATTTCTTTATCAGAATAATATTCACTATTCTTCACTTCGATTTCATCCACGGTAAACCCTTTTACTGCTACAAGCGCACCTACAGCCGAAAGCAATAAAAGAACAAGAAAGACCCGTCCTGCAATTTTCCATTTTCTCCTACGTTTTCTTCCTTTTCGCATCACTTATTCCTCCAGCCGTATTCCCCTGGACACACTTAAAACCAAACCAATCTCTGCCAGCAAAAATGCCACCGAAGTACCGCCATAACTAATAAATGGAAGGGAAATCCCTGTATTGGGTATCGTATTGGTGACTACTGCAATGTTTAATATCACCTGAATTGCAATATGTGCAAGAACGCCAGTTGCAATTAGTGCACCGTAAAGATCCTGGGCATTACCTGCAATTACCATAAAACGCCAGATTAATATGATAAAAAGTAAGATTACACTGACTGCACCAAACAGTCCCAGTTCTTCACAAATAATAGAATAAATCATATCATTCTGTGCCTCTGGCACAAACCCCAGCTTTTGCATACTGGCTCCCAGTCCTTTGCCAAACAGCCCACCAGAACCAATGGCGTATAATCCCTGCAACGTCTGGTAACCCTTTTCATATTTCTCCGGCTCCAGCCAGATCTTTAAGCGTTCTGCACGGTAAGATTCCAGCATGATAAAGGCTGCACCAAACCCAATCACCACGCCACCCATAACAATAAACTGCATGTATTTGGGGCTGGAGACAAACACCAGACAAATGGCAATGCCCAAGATAATAATGGCTGTACTCAAATTCTCTGACGCCACTATCACCACCATCGGCATAACCATCAACATGACCTTAATCAATGCCGAAAATTTTCCCATCTGTTTGGGCATCTGGCTAATGATGGTTGCCAGAAAAACGATAATTGCAACCTTTGCCATCTCTGATGGCTGAAAGCTTATGGGCCCCAACTTCAACCACCGCTTAGCGCCGTTCAGCTCCTGTCCCACAAACAACACCAAAGTACACATGCCAAAAGCTCCGATATATGCGAGCAACCAAAATTTCTTCCAAACACGGTAATCAATCTGTGCAACAAATGCCATAACGGCAATCCCAAGTACATCTGCAAAAAGCTGCTTTTTCAAATAGTAGGCGCTATCCTTAAATTTGACCTGCCCATTATAGGAACTTGTGCTGTACAACATCACAAGTCCAAAACAAACCAGAAAAAATACCATAATCAGCAGGCTATAGTCAAAATATCGGAAATCTCTTTGTCTTTTGTCAGCAATTTCCTGTCTGCCCATACCAGCACCTCTACTTTAATTTTAAATGAATTCTGCAAAAATATTATGATTCTTGCAGCGCCCTTGCCATCTCTTTAAACATCTCACCTCTCTGTTCATAATTTTGGAACATCCCCCAACTTGCACAGGCTGGGGACAATAATACTGCATCTCCCTCCTGCGCATGTTCATAACATACCTTCACTGCATCCTGCAAACTTTCCACTAGAATAATATCCTCCTTGGGATAACCATGCTGAATGGCTGTATCTTTAATCTTCTGTCTGGTAGCGCCCAGAAGGACCAGTTTCTTGACTTTTCCCTCAAAAGCATCAATCCATTCCCCGTACTCCGAATTCTTGTCGTATCCCCCTCCAATCAAAAGTGTCGGCCACTCCATAGCCCGAACAGCCTGGATTGCCGCGTCTGGATTCGTCCCTTTGGAGTCATTATAAAAACGCACTCCCCGTTTCGTCACCACATACTCTATTCTATGGGCCACCGCTGTAAATGACATCAGCGCTTCACGTATGATGTTCATAGGCACTCCAGACACCAGCGCCATAGCAACAGCAGCCATCACATTTTCATAATTATGCCGCCCAATAAGATTAAGATCTTTTACACTGCACACATGCTCTCGCTGTCCGCCAAAAGCCCAGACAATATTCTCTCCATCCAGATAAATCCCCTCATCCAATTGACTCTGACTGCTGAAAAACACCAACTTCGCCGCTATCTGCCCCACAAATTCCTGTAAAATAGGATCCTCATAATTTAAAACACACACTTGATCCTTTGCCTGATTCTCCGTAATGCGCAGCTTTGCTTTTGTATAATTTTCCATGGTGTGATGACGATTTAGATGGTCTGGCGTAATATTCAAAATCGCTGTCACTTCTGGACAAAATGTATGTATGGTCTCCAACTGAAAACTGCTAATCTCCGCCACTGTAACGGAATCTGGCTCTGTCTTCCCAACCACACTGGTATACGGAATCCCAATATTTCCCACGATCTGCGTCTTTGGCACTGCTCGCTCCATGATAGCTCCCAGCAAAGATGTTGTTGTAGTCTTCCCATTGGTCCCTGTTATGGCAAGCACTCTGCCCTTTTCAAAAATCCAGGCAAGTTCAATCTCGCCCCAAATATCCACCCCTTGACGACGCATATTCTCCACCGTCGAGAGATCCACAGGCACTCCTGGGCTTAATACAGCCACATCAATACGATGTATCAACTCTTCTGGCAAGTCTCCCAGTACAATATCCACACTTTTCAACTTTTCCGATTTCGCCCGTATCTCAGATTCTGTCAATTTATCATTTCCATCATACAAGACCACTGAAATCCCATGATCTGTCAACAATTCCGCAGCAGAAATGCCACTGATCCCAGTGCCAAACACCAAAAAATTCTTCTCTTCCAGCTTCAATTTCTTTCCTCCTGATTTTTACAAACAACCTGCTCTCAAAAGCATCTAGATTCTTACAAACAACCTACTCTCAAAAGCATTTACAGCGCTAGCAGTCCTACCAGGCATAAAATGGCCGTGACAATAGAAAACACTGCCACAACCCTAGTCTCTGACCAGCCTCCCAATTCAAAATGATGGTGGATCGGTGCCATGCGGAAAATGCGCTTTCCTCCGGTTTTTCGAAAATAAGTAACTTGTATCATAACCGATAGCAGCTCTATCCAATAAATACATGCCACAATCAGGATAAAGATTGGCATCTGCAACATATAGGCTGTGGACGCTACAAAACCTCCCAATGCCAAGGAACCAGTATCTCCCATAAACACGCTTGCTGGATATACATTAAACAATAAAAATCCCAAAAGTGCACCTGCCACTGCACAGGTTATCGGCTCAATTCCGCTGCCTGTTCCGATGGCAACCACCGAAAAAAAGGTTGCGATCAATACTGTCACACTGGAGGCAAGACCATCCAAACCGTCTGTAAAATTAGCTCCATTTACAGTTCCAATGATGGCCAAAAACATCACCGGAATCGCCAGCCATCCCAAATCCAGATAAATTCCCTTCTCAATCCCCCCAGTAAATGGAATCAACATCCTGGAAGAAATATCCGTATATTGATTCATATAAAACACAAATATCCCTGTCACCAGAATCTGCCCTGTCATTTTCTGCCAGGGCAACAGTCCATCCGATCGCCGCAATACCACTTTCAGGTAATCATCCAGAAATCCAATAATCCCAAAACCGATGGTAACAAACAAAATCGGCATGATCTTTGGATAATCTTTCATATAAATGACAGACGTTGCAACAATACCTGCCAATATCATCAAACCTCCCATGGTGGGAGTTCCTGCTTTTTTCAAATGGGATTTCAATTCTTCTCGCTCTGTCTGTCCTACCTTTAACTTTCTAAGAATTGGTATGATAACTGGACCTAATATGGCTGTAATCGCAAAAGCGATCAACACTGGGGTTATTATTGTCTGTGACATCTCTTTGCACCTCTTTGTCTTTCCGATGTTTTTTGCTCATTGTTCCTCTGTTTTTTTCTCAATTCCAAGATATGGAAGAATATTGGAAAAGATCTCCTGTACTACTGGAGCTGCGATTGTTCCCCCATAATAGATACCCTGGGGATTGTTGATTATGGTCAGGGCAAGAACCTGTGGATTTTCTGCTGGCGCAAATCCCAAAAAGGAGGAAATGTATTTGTTGGCGCTCCTTGGCAATGTCTGGGAGGTTGCGGTCTTACCTCCAATGGAAAACCCATCAATCTTGGCGCGCTTACCACTTCCCTCTGATACTACCTGTTCCAATACACTGCGCAACACTTGAGACGTATCGCTGCTTACAATGCCCTCTTTTACCTCATACTGTAAGGTTTCCACCAATTCTCCCTGATCATTCTTTACCGAAACACCAAAATGAGGAGTTACGCGATTCCCTCCATTCACAAGGGAAGAAACCGTAGTTGCAAGCTGAATAGGCGTAATTTGAAAGGACTGACCAAACGAAACTGTCGCTAGCTCCACCGGCCCCACATTTTTCTTATTGTGCATAATGGTCATCGCCTCACCTGGAAGATCGATACCTGTGCGTTCTAACAGACCAAACTGATTAAAATATTTATAGAAATTATCTGTCCCAAGCCGCATCCCCAGTTCAATAAACACTGGATTACAGGAATTCATAATTCCCTGGGTAAAGGTCTCCGCCCCATGTCCCGTACGTTTATGGCAATGAATCCTTCGATCCTCCACCATCTTATAACCAGGACAGAAGAAATTATCTTCCAGGGCCACCACCCCCTCCTCAAATGCGGAAGCTGCTGTAATGATCTTAAACACAGAACCTGGTTCATAAGTGTCGTTGATACATTGATTCCGCCACATTTGATTTAGAAGATCTTGCTTGTTTTCCTCCTCAGATGCAGCAGTTTCAACTGTCTCCTCCTGCTTCCCAGGTGTGTTCACAAGCGTAAACGGATCATTTAGATTAAATTCTGGCACATTTACCATAGCCATAATTTCACCATTTTGGGGATTCATCACAATCACTGACACACTGTCTGCCGATTTTGCCTCCATAACTTTTTTGGCTGCCTGCTCACAATAGAGTTGGATATTGTAATCCAGGCTGATATGAAGATTGTTCCCATCCACTGGCTCCCGTCGCCGTTCTCCGGCATTTTCAATCTCCACGCCTCTAGCGTCTGTCAGGGTCAAGATCTTTCCATTCTCTCCTTTGAGATAATCCTCGTAGATCACCTCAAGCCCAATGATTCCCTGATTATCGCCTCCCGTAAATCCAAGCACCTTGGAGGCAAGTGTGTCGTAAGGATAATAACGCTTATAATCCTCATCCACCTTCACTCCACCAAGTTTATAATTACGAATTTTATCTCCAGTTTCTTTATCGACATTGGACTTTACTCTCTCAATGGAGCTTACCTTTTCCACCCGCTTTCGCACCGTCTCCTCTTCCATTCCCAGCTCTTTGGTGAGAACCTCAATCACTTTCTCTGGTTCCTTCACCTGGCTATGAATCACAGAAATCGTACAGACTGTACGATTGGTGGCAAGCACTGTCCCTGTGGCGTCAATGATTTTCCCACGCGCCGCCTTGATATCCCTCTCCCGCTCATGCAAATCCTCTGCTTTTTTCCCATAGTATTCCGAACAGAACACCATAAGGTACACGAGCCTGCCTGCTAACAGAAGAAGGACCAAAATCACAACGGTAAAAATAATTAAAATCTTTTTGCGGTTATATGTCTTATTTCGCGTCATTCAAAATAACCTCATAGAAAGCTGTTACTACAATCTATTACAATTTCTACAAGGTTATGTACTTTTCTACTGCTTTTCTTACTGGGAGCCTTTGAAAGAGCTTATCCAGTCTCTGGAATTACCTCCTCTGGACCTGTCTGTTCTGTCAACGGCTCGGGATCTGGTGAGGTGCCGTCGCCGCCGTCTGGCATGGATATTGGAACTCCCTCTGGATTCCCTTCCCAGGATGGATCTGCTGTGCCATCATCGGGTGTCACATACTCCTCATCCTGAAATACATTTATATAAGGAAGAATCTCAGTAAAAATCTCTTTTGCAAGAGCTGTCGCCAAAGCACTGCTCTGGTCTTGCTCTGGCACATTTGGATCGTCAATTACCACATATACCAACACTTTTGGCTCTTCCACTGGCGCAAATCCAATAAAGGAAACCACATATTTCTTATCTTCACGCTTTCCTTTCTGAGCGGTCCCTGTCTTACCGCCCATGGAATATCCAGGAACTTTAGCACTTTTTCCAGTTCCCTCTGTCACTGTCTTATATAAATATTGTTTAATCTTGTCACTGGTCTCTTTAGAGATTGTCTGTTTTAAAGGTGTGGTATTTGCACTTTGTACCGTATGTCCATTTTGATCTACAATTTTTTTCACTAAGTGGGGTTGATAATAATAACCACCATTGATCAGAGATGAAAATGCGCTGGCAAGCTGTACCATGGTGACATTATAATTTTGCCCGAAAGAATTGGTTGCAAGGGATGTGGAGTTCGTATTTTCGACAGTATAAATTAACCCGTCCGTCCTTGCTTCCCCTGGTAGGTCCACATTCGTACGCAGGCCAAAATTAAAGATATTCTGATATTTGTAATAATCCTCTTTTCCAATATCCGCTGCCATCTGCATCAATGCATCGTTACAGGAATCCATCACTGCCTGTTCTATGCTCTCCACACCATGTCCAGAACGGTTGATACATTTGATCTCATGTCCTCCAATCATTTCCTTTCCATCACAGTAATAAGATTCTTGAATCTTACCAGTTTCCAGACCGGTTGCCACTGTAAATAGCTTAGCTGTAGAACCTGGTTCATAGGTGTAACTGATACAAAAATTCTGCCACATTCTGTTCAGTTTATTGAGTCTTTTTTTTTCTGAAAATTTCTCAATTTTCTCCTGGGAATAATAACCAGACAGATCCCAGGGATCATTCAAATCAAAAGGCGTACTGTCTGCCATTCCAAGGATCGCTCCATTCGTGGGATCCATAACAATCACCCCTGTATGCCTACTGCCCTCACCATCTCTTTCTTCATCCCGGTGCATTACCTGAAATTCTGCAATCTTTTGCTCTATCATTTTTTGAATGCTTAAGTCAATGGTGGTCACCAGGTTGTTGCCATTGATAGGTTGCTTGATGGTTTTTTCCACATTATTGTCAGAATTAAGGTAACCATATTGTCTGCCATCCACTCCATTTAGGGTATCATTATAATAGTCTTCCAGACCACCAATCCCTTTATTCCCAGAAGTGGTAAATCCCAATACTTTGCTGCAAGCGCTCCCATAGGGATATTGCCTTTTATATTCTTTTTCAAACCATACCCCTTGCACGTTGGGATTTACCAATTTTCCCTTTTTATTTCTCTTCGCCTGTAAATCTTGGAACTTTTGTATCTTCTCATAGGGCAATCCCTTTTCTAAGACACAATAACGGCTGTCTGGCTGTTCAGCCAACGCCGTTCTCACTTCCTCCTCTGTAACAACATCCGAAAAACACTCTATCAATGCCGCTACCGTAGGTTCCACATATTTCGTCTCATCATGGATTAGCTTACAGTCTAACACGAGATTATACACATCAATACTGCTCGCTAAAATGGTTCCTTTGGTATCCAGAATCTCACCTCTCTGGTAAGGAATGATCTGGTTGCCATATACCTGCTGGCTTAATACCTGTTTCTCATACTCCTCTCCCTTTACCTGGTCAATATAAACCAGCCTTGCCACAAGTCCACCCATCATTAGTATGATAATAGAAAAAACCAACAACAGCTTTTTCTTCATTTTTTTGGAAAATCTTGTGGGTCCTTTTCTTTTTCTGGTTCTTCTTGTTCTTCCTGCCAACCCTAGATCACCTTTCCGGAATCTCTTCATATTGATTCATATAATCATTTGTTTCCACATCAAAATATTCTATCTGTTTCTCTTTTGGATATATCATACCCAATTGTTCGATTGCTTTCTTACGAATCATGTCCAAATCAACGGAAGCATTAATCTTCTTTTGCAGTGCATCATTGTCATTTTTCAGATTCAATGCCTCCGTTTCCAGCGCTGTTACCTGTTTGATGCAGCCATTTAATTCTGACTGCAAATATAGGTAACATCCAAAAACCACTGCCAGCACTGTCATTGCAAACACAAGAAACAATACATATCCCAGATTCATCTGAAGTGACAGTTCTTGATTCCTGCGTGCCGCATCTCTTGCTTTTTTCTGCCGTTCTCTGCGTTTTTCTTCCTGTTCCTGCTTACGAACATATTCCTCGTGAATTTGTTCGCTGCGTCGTCTGTTTTCCTCATGAAGCCTCTTAACGGTATTCCCATCTATGTAACGCTCAGTCTTCTCATCGTATGGTCGGTTCTCCTGCTGTCTCATATTCTCAACTCCTGTCCCTTTCTATCTAGCTATGTTCGTTCGAATACTCTGAGTTTTGCACTCTTAGAACGGGAATTATACCCAAGTTCTTCTTCCGACGGTATAAGCGGCTTCCTGGTCACTACCCTGCCCAATGATTTTTTCCCACACACACATACTGGAAAATCACTGGGACACGTACATGGCTGTTCACTTTTTTTAAATATATTCTTTACAATCCGATCCTCTAAAGAATGGAATGTAATGACACAAAGCCTTCCTCCAGGATTCAGTAATTCAATCATATCTTCAAGGGATTCTTCCAACACCTCCAGTTCCCGATTCAGCTCTATTCGAATGGCCTGAAATGTACGCTTGGCTGGATGACCTCCATTCATCCTTACTTTGGCTGGAATCGCCCCTTTGATAATCTCTGTCAATTCTCCTGTTGTTTCTATTTCTCTCTCCTTTCTGGCTGCCGTAATATGTTTTGCAATATTCTTAGCAAACTTATCTTCTCCGTAGTCTCGGATCACCCGATACAATTCCATCTCGCTATAGGTGTTTACTAACTCCTTTGCTGTAAAGGACTGTCTCTGATCCATCCGCATGTCTAAAGGCGCATCCTCTCGATAGGTAAACCCCCTCTTGGGGTCATCCAACTGATACGACGATACGCCCAAATCCAATATCATTCCATCTATTTTGTATATTCCAATTGCTGCCAACACATCTTGCATGATGCAGTAATTGCTTCTTATGATTCTTGTCTTGTCTTCAAATTCTGATAATCTCCTGACCGCAGCTTTGATCGCATCCTCGTCCTGGTCTATCCCGATAAATCTCCCCTTTGTTGATAAACGTTTACAGACTTCATAGGCATGCCCACCGCCGCCAAGCGTACCATCCACATAGATTCCATCTGGCTTGATATTCAGATACTCTATCGTCTCTTTTAAAAGCACTGATTTATGCTTAAACTCCATGAATCATCCTTTCTTCCTGCCCTTTGGCAATATATTTTATACTGGCAAAAATCTCTTAAATCAATCCTAATTCCGCCATACTTTCTGCAATTTCCTCCATGTCGTCATATTCACTATTATCTTGCCATCTGTCCTTACTCCAGATTTCAATATGATCTGCCACACCTGCCAGCACCACTTCTTTCTCAATACCTGCAAATTCCCGCAAAACTGCCGGCAGCAGTACACGGCCCTGCTTGTCCATCTCACAGACTGCAGCGCCTGCAAAGAAAAATCTTGCAAACTTTCGAGCCTTCTTGGAAAACTGTGATACTTCACTGAATTTCGCTTCGAACTTCTTCCACTCTTCTGAAGAATACACAAACAAGCATTCTTCCAGTCCCTTGGTCACTACAAATTCTTCGCCTAACGTTTCTCTGAATTTGGACGGGACTATCAGTCTGCCCTTGGTATCTATTGTATGATTGTATTCTCCCATGAACATAAGAATCACCTTCTAGCGCATCAGCGTGATGGTTCCTATTGTGCTTTACGTTCCTTTCCACTCTTCCACCACTTTGCCCCCTTTTTCACCACTTTCCCCCACTTGTTATTTCATTCTAGCTTATTACCCTGGAAAAAGCAAGAGAAAATTTGTCTTATGTTGGAAATAAACCAGGCGAAACTTTTGGTTAAAAATAAAAAAAGGCTGCCATTTTTTTTGATATCAACAACATATGGATTGTTTATTTTTTTATATTCCATATCCTGTGTTTCTCTTAATGCAGCAGTCTATTTACATAAAATCTCTAAAATCATAAAACAATAAATCCTGCAAAGCAAGATTCTTCGCCTGCGGTAGATCGCTTTCACAACATATTAGGATTTTTCGCCTGCGGTAGATCGCTTTCACAACATATTAGGATTCTTCGCCTGCGGCGGATCGCTTTCACAACATATTTCAATTCCGAAGCAGTGGGATAATCGTTTTTTATCTTATGGGAAATCCTAAGAAATCTTCTATAAAGTAAAAAAGAGCCTTGAAATCAAGACTCTTTTTATAACACCCCCTGCTGCAAGGTCAGGGCCTACGCCCCTGACGCCAGCCAACGTCGTTCCCCTTTTCACCCACAATCTCGAAGGTGATACTCATCTTTTGTATACTGCATGTAGTCTTCAATCAATTTATCTAGCCGAACACTGGTCAGATAACATTCCCGAGTTCCTAAGTTTTCAGCAGCGACTACATCTAATTCCTGCCGAACCCGTTCAATCTCGCTTTGCAGCTCTTGCAAACGCTTCATCCTTACAGCTCCTTTTCCCCCCGAACATTATTGTAGTCCTTTTTTATGAAAAAATCAAACGAATTTCGCCATTTTTTTCGGGAAGATTTCGACAAAAAGTGCTTTGTTTCGACAAAATCATTCTTTTTAATTCAGCGCAGCTACTGGATTGAAAGCACTTTCCTTATGCACTAGCATAATAACAGCTTCCACAACCTGATGACAAAGAGACACAATTTGACGGCAATCGCCTTCCACCGTATTCTTTAATTTGACATACATATTGTGTGCATTCTGAATAAACTCACAGATAGCTTCCACACTGCCAAGATTTTGCACGGATTGCTGTATGCTAACCCGGTTTTTCTCTGCCTCTCCGCTTTGGATATATTCCCTAAGGCTGTACTTTAAATGCTTCTCATATACACAGTGGTCCTTTAGGTTCCCAGTATAATGAGGATTGTGAGGAAATGTAAAATAATCTGCAATATAATGGATTACTTCCCCAAGATTACGGTAAAATACCCGCATATTAATCTGAGAAGTTCGCTGAAGTTCCAGCAACCTCTTTAAATCCTGTTGAAGCTTTGGAAATGTTCCATCCATTTCATGCTTCACAGTGAGAAACGACGGTTTGCAATCCGGCAAAATGCTTCCCAGATAAAAAGCTTTCTTATGCTTCACCAGATCCTGTTCTTCCAAACTGTCTACAATATACTTCGCCAATGATATATGAGATTTCTTCCGCATATTTACCTCCAGAAAAACGCTCTGCTGCGCTTATTTCTGTCCTGCCAAAAGGCAAGAAGCAGAACACCATAAATTTTTACTCCAGTCCTATTCTACTTCCTGCCTCCTAAAATTACAAGTATTTTAGCATGAATTTTTTGTAAATAATTGTTGAATCGTCATTTTCACCATAATTTGGAAATTTTTCTTGTTTTATTTACACTGACATTCAAAACTTGCGCATTCTGTTTCAGAGCAGCAACATGCATTGCTTCCAGCAATTCCAATTTCTGTCGCCTGGCACTTGCAGTCCTCATTAAAACGGCAATTCTTTGCATGACATCCTACACTTGTCTCAGGTTTCGCTTGACTTGTGGAATTTGTCATACTTTCTGTCCTCTCGCGGAAACTGTCACAGCGTGTCTCGTTTGGCATGGAGGCATCCTGCCCTCCTACCATAATATCACTCTTTGCACAGAGCTGATCTTCATTGTACGCACAATTTTTTACGGAACATTTCAAACGTGTCATTTCTGATTCTCCTTTCATCGCCTGTAATTTACGATTGATGTATGGACAGGCTTATTGATAATGCGGACAAAACGCGTAGAATTTTTGTTTTGTCCGCCCTATTAGTATCAGAAAATTCACCTTGAATTATTCATAAACACTCACATATGCCAATGATTTCCATAAATTTTTTATTTTTTCTGCTCTTCCTGCACTTCTTCCCTGCGGATTTCTTTTGTGCAGATTTCTTTTCGGATCTGTGTGATAAATTCATCTAAGGATTTTACTCCCTCATCTCCCGCAAAACGACTTCTAACTGACACGGTGTGTTCTTCCTCCTCTTGCTGTCCCACCACCAGCATATATGGCAGTTTGTCTAGACGAGCTTCACGGATCTTATAGCCAATCTTCTCAGAACGATTATCCACTGTACACAGAATGCCATTTGATTTTAATTCCTTTTCTACCTGTGCTGCATATGCTTCATATTTGTCTGAAATTGGAAGCACTCGAACTTGTTCTGGGCACAGCCATGTGGGGAATTTTCCTGCATATTTCTCAATCAGCCATGCCAAGGTACGCTCATAGCAGCCCATAGAAGTCCTGTGAATAATGTAAGGCCGTACTTTATCCCCATTTTGATCAATATAATACATATCAAACTGTTCTGCCAGCAGCGCGTCCCACTGAATGGTAATCATTGTGTCTTCCTTACCGTAGACGTTTTTGGTGTTAATATCAATTTTGGGACCATAAAATGCTGCTTCTCCTACATCTTCTGTATACTGTATCTGCAATTCATCCATAATTTCTCGCATATGCTGCTGGGTTTCCTCCCAGACCTGTGGCTCCCCGATATATTTTTCTCGGTTATCTGGATCCCATTTGGAGAGATGATACGTCACATCCTCCTCCACACCCAGAGTGGAGAGACAATATTTGGCCAGAGCAATACATTTCTTAAATTCTTCTACCATCTGATCTGGGCGCACAATCAAATGTCCCTCGGAAATGGTAAACTGCCGCACTCTGGTAAGTCCATGCATTTCTCCAGAATCCTCATTGCGGAACAAGGTAGATGTCTCACTGTAACGCAATGGCAAATCACGATAGGAATGCTGTTCTGCTTTATACACATAATACTGGAATGGACAAGTCATCGGCCGCAGCGCCATTACCTCTTTATCTTTCTCCTCATCTCCCAATACAAACATGCCGTCTGTATAGTGATCCCAGTGGCCAGATATCTTATATAAATCGGATTTCGCCATCAGTGGTGTTTTGGTGCGAATATAACCCCACTCCTGATCCTCCAGATCCTCAATCCACCTCTGCATGGTCTGTACCATCTTAGCTCCTTTGGGCATCAACAGCGGAAGGCCCTGACCGATGACATCCACCGTAGTAAATAATTTCATTTCTCGTCCCAGCTTGTTGTGATCCCGCTTTTTAATATCCTCCAAATGCTCCAGATATGCGTTTAATTCGTCCTTTGTCGCAAAGGCTGTGCCATAAATCCTCTGAAGCTGAGCCTTGTTGGAATCTCCTCGCCAATATGCCATAGAAGAGGAAATCAGTTTAAACGCCTTAATAGGTTTTACGCTCATCAGATGGGGACCTGCACACAAATCTGTAAATCCTTCTCCTTGTTTGTAAAAGGAAATCTGAGCATCTTCTGGTAAATCCTGAATCAATTCTACCTTATAAGGCTCCTGGCGGTCCTGCATAAACTGAATTGCCTCAACCCTTGGAAGCGTAAATTTCTCCAGGCGATTTCCTTCTTTGATAATCTTCTTCATCTCCTTTTCCAACTTGTCAAGATCTTCTCTGGAAAATGGATCTGCCTCAAAGTCATAATAAAATCCTTCCTCAATAGAAGGTCCAATGGCAAGCTTAGCATTTGGGAACAGTCGCTTTACCGCCTCCGCCAACACATGAGAACAGGTATGTCGAACTGTGCGAATCCCTTCCGAATCTCTCTGGGTTAAAATATTTAATTCACAGTCATGTTCCACAACTGTTCGCAAATCCACAACCTCTCCATTGATTTCCCCTGCGCAGGCTGCCCTTGCCAGCCCTTCACTGATATCCAGTGCAATGTCATACACACTCTTAGCCTCTGCATATTCTTTTACAGAACCATCTTTTAATGTAATTTTCATAATAATCTCCATTCCGCCGCCTTTCAGTTGGCGGCACAAATAGTAATGAAAG
>CAJTVT010000049.1:17622-18983 GCA_910580015.1 uncultured Lachnospiraceae bacterium | reverse complement strand
AGGTGCAAATTGGTATTTACGGGCTTATATCGATAAAGAAGGTGGAATCACGGTAGATGACTGTGAACTTGTGAGCAGAAGAATGAGTGACTTGTTAGATGAGAAAGACTTTATTGAGGAATCGTATATATTTGAAGTAAGCTCTCCGGGGCTGGGACGTCCCCTGAAAAAAGAAAAGGATTATGCCAGAAGTATGGGGAAGGAACTGGAAATCCGCACTTATCGTTCGATCAATAAGGAAAAGGAATTTTATGGGATTTTAAAATCCTATGATGAGACGACTGTAACCATAGAAATGGAGGAAGAAAAGGAGATGACCTTTGCAAAATCAGAGATTGCATTGATTCGTCTGGCTTTTGACTTTTGAATACGCCAAATAACAAGAACCAATTCAGGAGGATAGAAAAATGAACAATGAGTTATTAGAAGCGTTAAATATATTGGAAAAAGAAAAGGATATCAGCAAGGATACCTTGCTGGAAGCCATTGAAAATTCACTGATCACCGCCTGTAAAAACCATTTCGGAAAATCAGACAATATAAAGGTAGATATGAATCCCCAGACTTGCGAATTTCATGTGTATGCGGAAAAAACCGTTGTGGAGGAAGTGGAGGATGACGTACTGGAAATCAGCTTGGGCAATGCCAGAATGATTAACTCCAAATATGACATAGGGGATATTGTAAATATTGAGGTGAAATCCAAAGAGTTTGGACGGATTGCCACACAGAATGCCAAAAACGTAATACTTCAGAAAATTCGGGAAGAGGAACGAAAGGTATTGTTTGAGCAGTATTATGGGAAAGAGAAAGATGTGGTTACAGGGGTTGTACAGCGGTATGTGGGCAAAAATATCAGTATCAACCTGGGCAAGGTGGATGCTGTCTTGAGCGAAAATGAGCAGGTCAAAGGAGAAGTATTTCAGCCCACAGAGCATATTAAGCTCTATATCCTGGAAGTGAAATCCACCTCCAAGGGACCTAAAATTCTTGTTTCCAGAACACACCCAGAGCTGGTAAAGCGCTTGTTTGAAGCGGAGGTTACAGAAGTAAAGGATGGAATTGTGGAGATTAAGAGTATTTCCAGAGAGCCAGGAAGCAGGACGAAGATTGCGGTATGGAGTAATGACCCAGATGTAGATCCAGTAGGTGCATGCGTGGGATTAAATGGAGCCAGGGTAAATGCCATTGTCAACGAACTGCGGGGAGAGAAGATCGACATTATTAACTGGAGTGACAATGCAGCCATGTTGATTGAAAATGCATTAAGCCCGGCCAAGGTGATTTCTGTGATTGCGGATGCGGAAGAAAAGACAGCGAAAGTGGTAGTGCCTGATTATCAGTTATCTCTTGCTATTGGA
>CAJTVT010000049.1:0-17612 GCA_910580015.1 uncultured Lachnospiraceae bacterium | reverse complement strand
TCTTGCGGCAAGACTGACGGGATTTAAGATTGACATCAAGAGTGAGACCCAGGCGAGGGAAGCCGGAGATTTTATGGATTATGAGAATGATTATGAAGAGTATGAGGAATACGAGGAAGATTTTACAGAAGACGAAGAATATGGAGAAGAATACACAGGAGGAAATGAAGAAGCATATGAGGAATCCTCAACAGAAGAATTTGTAGATTTAGACAGGGAAGAATCCAGTGCAGAGGATTTTATAGAAGAGGAAAAATCTTATGAATAAAAAAATTCCCATGCGTCAATGTGTCGGATGTCGAGAAATGAAACAGAAAAAAGACATGCTTCGTATCATTAAAAATGCAGAAAATGAAATTCTTCTGGATACAACAGGAAAAAAAAATGGCAGAGGAGCATATATATGTCCAGATGGAGAATGCCTTGCACAGGCGATTAAGACGAAAGGTCTGGAACGTTCTCTGAAAACTGCCATACCGGGAGAGGTAATAGATACTTTGACAAAGGAGATGGAGAGAATTGCAAAAGGATAGGATTTTATCTATGCTTGGGCTGGCGGCAAAGGCAGGAAAAATAGTCAGCGGAGAATTTTCTACAGAAAAAGCAATTAAGTCCGGCAAAGCTTTTCTTGTGATCGTGTCTGAAGAAGCTTCAGAAAATACGAAAAAGATGTTCCGAGACAAATGTTCCTTTTATGAGATTCCCATATATTTGTATGCATCAAAAGAAATGTTGGGAAATGCAATCGGCAGACAGTTTCGAGCATCTTTGGCGGTACTGGATCCGGGATTTGCAAACAGTCTTGAAGAGAAATTGAAAATAGCAGTGAAAACAGAATAGCGGAGGTAGTGAAAGTATGGCAAAAATCAGAGTGCGAGAACTAGCAAATGAATTAGATATACAATCAAAAGTGATTATCCAGTTTTTGGAAGAGAAAAATATTACAGGCAAGGTGGCGAGCAGCTCCATTGAGGATGATATTATCTCCATGGTGAGAAAGCGGTTTTCGTCGGACAAATCAAGGCCATCTGCAAAAGATACAGATTCCAAAGAGTCTTCCGCAAAATCCCAAAACAGGGAGACTTCTGTTAAAGTCTCTGCCAAAGAGCCAGCACAGAACGAGAATAAAGGAGAACCAGCAAAAACTATGAGAGAAAGAGAAGAAGGAAAGGGAGAAGCCGTTTCTGTAAAAGTTCCAGAACGACCCAGAAAAAAATCAAGTATCACTTCAGTATATAATCCACAGAACAGTAAAACAGCAAAGAAGCGTCCAGTAAGGGTTCCAGGAGATCGCCCAGCAAAACCTCAGGGTGAGCGTCCAAAACCTCAGGGTGACAGAGCGTTTGGAGAACGTCCAGCTAAAAATCAAAATGAGAGGGGTTCAGGGGAGCATCCGTTTAGACCAAAGAGTGATGAAATTCAGGGAGACCGGAATAGGACAAAGGAGGAGAAGTTGTCAAGAACGCAGGGAGAACAGAATGTCAGAATGCAAGAAGAAAGACCAGTAAGGCCCCAGAGTGACAGAAATAACAGGTCCCAAGGCGATAGAAATAACAGACCTCAGGGTGACAGAACTGGCAGACCGCAAGGGGACAGGAATAATAGACCTCAGGGTGACAGAACTGGCAGACCACAAGGGGACAGAAATAATAGACCTCAGGGTGATAGAACTGGCAGACCGCAAGGGGATAGAAATAACAGGCCCCAGGGTGATAGAAACAGCAGACCCCAAGGGGATAGAAATAATAGGAATTATCAAAATGCACGTGGTGGTCAGAGAAATCGTTTCGAACAGGAGATCAACAAACTGAATCAAAATAATCCGTCTTCATCAATGGATGAAGTAAGAGGCAAAGAGAGCCGTGAGCGCGATAATCGAAAGGGAAACAGCCAGCGCCATGAAAAAGAACTGATGGGTAAGAAAAAAGAACGCTTTGATAATCTGGAGAAGAAGACGAGAGGAAAGAAAAACCAGCAGCCAGCGCCACAAGTACGTCAGAAAGAGGAAGAAACAATCAAAACGATCACCCTTCCAGAGAAGATGACTATCCGTGAGCTTTCTGAACGGATGAAGGTTCAATCTTCTGTGATTATCAAAAAGCTCTTTTTACAAGGAAATTTGGTAACCGTGAACAGTGAAATCGATTTTGCATCAGCAGAAGAGATTGCTCTGGAATTTAATTGTATCTGTGAGATGGAAGAGAAAGTGGATGTGATTGCGGAGCTTTTGAAGGAGGAAGAGGAAGAAGAAGCTGTTCAGGTAAAACGTCCTCCTGTAGTTTGTGTTATGGGACACGTAGACCATGGAAAGACTTCTCTGCTGGATGCAATCCGTGATACGCATGTGATTGACAAAGAAGCAGGTGGAATTACACAGCATATCGGTGCTTATATGGTAGAGTGCAATGGGGAGAAAATTACATTTCTTGACACGCCAGGACATGAGGCGTTTACTGCTATGCGTATGCGAGGAGCCAATGCGACAGATATTGCAATTTTGGTGGTAGCAGCAGATGACGGTGTGATGCCTCAGACAGTGGAAGCGATCAGCCACGCCAAAGCTGCAGGAGTGGAAATTATTGTGGCAATTAACAAGATTGATAAGCCCAGCGCAAATATTGAACGTGTAAAACAGGAGCTGGCAGAATATGAGCTGATTCCGGAAGATTGGGGTGGTAGTACTATTTTTGTGCCAGTGTCAGCACATACCCATGAAGGAATTAACAATTTGTTAGAAATGGTACTGTTGACAGCGGAAATTAGTGAGTTAAAAGCAAATCCCAAACGTAATGCAAGAGGACTTGTGATTGAGGCACAGCTTGATAAGGGACGCGGTTCTGTGGCAACTATTTTGGTACAAAAGGGAACCTTAAAGGTAGGGCAGCCAGTTGCATGCGGAAGTTGTTATGGCAAAGTCAGAGCTATGATTGATGATACAGGCAGAAGGGTGAAAGAAGCAGGTCCCTCTACACCAGTGGAAATATTAGGATTGAATAATGTACCCAATGCTGGGGAAATCTTTGTATGTATGGATTCAGAGAAAGAAGCTAAAAGTTTTGCAGATACCTTTATTTCGGAAGGACGGGAAAAAATGCTGGAGGATACCAAGACCAGGATGTCACTGGATGACCTGTTCTCACAAATTCAGTCAGGAAACATCAAAGAACTTCCAATCATTGTCAAAGCAGATGTGCAAGGTTCTGTGGAGGCTGTGAAACAGAGTTTGATAAAACTGTCTGATGAGGAAGTGGTGGTAAAAGTAATCCATGGCGGAGTTGGAGCTATCAATGAGTCTGATGTAAGTCTAGCATCTGCATCCAATGCGATTATCATCGGTTTCAATGTACGTCCTGATGCAACGGCAAAAGCAACAGCCGAAAGAGAAGGCGTGGATATGAGACTGTACAAGGTAATTTACAATGCGATTGAAGATGTGCAGGCAGCCATGAAGGGAATGTTGGATCCAGTATTTGAAGAGAAGGTATTAGGTCATGCAGAGATCCGTCAGATATTCAAAGCTTCCGGTGTGGGCAATATTGCAGGTTCCTATATACTGGATGGTGTATTCCAAAGAGGCTGTAAAGTACGTATTTCCAGAGAAGGCGAGCAGATTTTTGAGGGCGATCTTGCATCTTTGAAACGTTTTAAGGACGATGTGAAAGAAGTGAAGACGGGGTATGAATGCGGACTGGTATTTGAAGGCTTTAATGAAATACAAGAACTTGATGTGGTGGAGGCCTATACAATGGTAGAAGTGCCGCGCTAATTGTCAAGGTTCGGCGTCATATTGCGCTTGAGCAAATAAGGAGTAAGACAGAATATGAGAAAAAACAGCATAAAGAATACAAGGGTCAATGGCGAGGTTCTTCGGGAACTGAGTAACATTATTCGAGGAGAGATCAAAGACCCCAGAATCAGTTCCATGACCTCAGTGGTTGCTGTGGAAGTTGCGCCAGATTTAAAGACCTGTAAGGCGTACATCAGTGTCCTTGGAGATGAGCAGGCCCAGGAAGATACCTTGGCAGGTTTAAAGAGTGCAGAAGGATATATCCGCAGTAAATTGGCCAAGAATATTAATTTAAGGAATACGCCAGAGATCCGTTTTATATTGGATCAGTCGATTGAGTACGGTGTAAATATGTCAAAATTAATTGACGATGTAAACAAGTAGTAGATACAGATATCAGTAGAAAAAATATCAGTAAAAAAGAAAGGCAGGGAGCATTTCCTATGAAAGATTTGGCATCCCAGTTGGCACAGGTAAAGACAGTTGCTATCGCAGGTCATGTAAAGCCCGATGGCGACTGTGTGGGTTCCTGCCTGGCAACTAATAATTATATTACTACCTGGTTCCCAGAGATTCAGGCAGATGTTTATCTGGAACCAATTCCCAATATATTTAAATTTTTGAAAAATTCAGAAAAGATACATCATACTTTTGATAACAATCAGGTATATGATCTCTGTATTGTGTTGGACTGTGGAGATACAGGACGTCTTGGAAAAGCTGTCCGATATTTCGAGACAGCCAAGAAAACGATTTGTATCGACCATCATGTGAGTAATGTCAGTTTTGCGGATGAAAACTATATTTTTCCAGAGGCAAGTTCCACTTCAGAATTGGTGTTTGAACTTCTGGAACAAGAGAGAATTACGAAGGAAATTGCAGAGTGCATTTATCTTGGAATGGTACATGATACAGGAGTGTTCCAATATTCCTGCACTTCCGCAAAGACTATGAATGCCGCAGGGGTTTTGATGGAAAAGGGTATTAATTTTTCCAAAATTGTAGATGACACATTCTATACCAAGACATTCAATCAAAATAAAATATTGGGACAAGCGCTTTTAAACAGTCGTCTTCTTTCGGATGGAAAAGTGATTGCGACTACAGTTAGTCATGAGGAGATGGAACAGTTTCAGGTAATGCCCAAGCATTTGGAGGGGATTGTCAGCCAGCTTCGTGTGACAAAAGGAGTGGAAGCAGCCATATTTCTCTATGAAAATGAGGATCATACATGGAAGATAAGTATGCGCTCCAATGGAAAAGTGGATGTTTCTGTGATTGCCATGAAATATGGCGGGGGTGGCCATGTGAGAGCAGCCGGAGCCAACGTGGACGGATCGCCTTGGGAAGTCATTGAAAACATATGTCAGGAGATGGAAAGGCAGCTTGTATGATTAGCGGAATTATAAATGTGTATAAAGAAAAAGGCTATACTTCCCATGATGTAGTGGCAAAGCTGCGAGGCATTTTTCGACAAAAAAAGATTGGTCATACCGGAACTTTGGATCCTGATGCGGAAGGAGTGCTTCCGGTATGCCTTGGCAAAGCCACCAAGGTTTGCGGCCTGCTTGCAGATAAGGATAAGGAATATGAGACGGTATTGCTGCTTGGAAAGACTACGGATACCCAGGATATTACTGGAACCGTCCAAAAGGAAATGGCTGTGACTTGCAATGAAGCGCAAATCCGAAAGATTGTCGACGATTTTATCGGAAGTTACGCCCAGATTCCGCCTATGTATTCTGCATTAAAGGTCAATGGAAAAAAACTCTGTGATCTGGCAAGAGCGGGCGTCACGGTAGAGCGGGCACCTCGTACCGTGCAGATTTATTCCATTGATATACAAGAGATCATGCTGCCCAGAGTGAGAATGAAAGTTCATTGTTCAAAAGGAACATATATTCGCACTCTGTGTCATGACATTGGGGTAGTGGCTGGCTGCGGAGGTTGTATGGAATCTCTGCAACGCACTCGCGTCTGTGAATTTCAATTGCAGGGAGCACATAAACTTTCAGAAATTGAAGAACAAGTGCATATACTGAGAGAACAACAACCAGGAAGAGAGCTTCAAAACGAAGACCTCAAGGATTTGGTTAAGTGTACAGATAGTGTATTTTTGCATTATCCAAAGGTATGCGTCAAAGCAAAGTTCTCCAAGCTGCTTTACAATGGAAATCCTCTTTTAAAGGAGTGGGTGGAAGACTGGGAGAAATCCTATGAAAAGACAGCGATACGAGTTTATGATGAGAACCAGGTATTTATTGGGATTTATCAGTGGAATGCAGAAAGCGGGGATATTCGTCCCATAAAAATTTTTGTAGAATCGTATTTTATAAAATAGTATTTTGTGGAATAGGACAGAGAATATGAAATACATAACGCAGAGTATGACATTTGAGATACAGGAACCTACCATACTGACATTAGGAAAATTTGATGGTTTGCACCGGGGTCATGAGCTTTTGTTTCAGTGTATGGCAAAGAAGAAACAAGAACAGAGCGGTTTGAAAGCGGTGATTTTTACATTTGATATTCCACCAAAAGAACGGGTGCAGAATATTCGAATGCAGGCTCTTACCACCAGTTCTGAGAAAAAACGACTGTTCCAGGAGATGGGAATTGATTATGTGATTGAGTGTCCTTTTACCCCAGAAGTGATGCATATGGAACCAGAGGAATTTATTCAAAAAATTTCTCAAAATCTCCATGTAAAATATATAGTGGTAGGTACAGACTTCCGTTTTGGGCATCAGCGGAGAGGGGATTACCATATGTTGGAGGAATATGCTTCTCAATATGGATATGAAGTGACCGTTGTTGAGAAGATCCAAGAAAAAGGAAGAGATATCAGCAGTACCTTTGTCCGAGAAGAAATTATGGCAGGAAATGTGGAGCGGGCAAATGAACTGCTTGGATATCCGTTTTTTGTGGAGGGAGAGGTGCTTCATGGGAAAAAAATGGGAAAGGCCATCCTTGGCATTCCAACCGTTAACCTCTTACCAGATTCCGGTAAGTTACTTCCTCCCTTGGGCGTCTATATTTCCGAGATGGAATGGAAGGGACATCGGTATCCGGGAATATCAAACGTGGGCTGTAAACCTACGATTCATGGAGAGAATCCGGTAGGTGTGGAAACCCATATCTTTGATTTTTCAGAAGATATCTATGGGGAGCAGGTACAGGTAAGCTTTTTAAAGCATGTCCGTCCAGAACAGAAATTTGATTCTTTGGAGGCATTAAAAGTACAGATGGAAAAAGATATTCAATATGCAAAAGTGTATTTTAACACGAGAAAAGGAGTTCAGAAGAACTAAAGGGTGAATTGCATGGAATTAATATTAAATTTGCTGGGTGGCTTGGGACTGTTTTTGTTTGGTATGAATTTTATGAGCCAGGGTCTACAGAAAGCGGCAGGAGCGAGGCTTCGGTCTATTCTGGAAGCTATGACCAAAAACAAAATCGTGGCAGTTCTGTTTGGCGCTTTGTTCACAGCTATTATACAGTCTTCCGGCGCCACTACTGTTATGGTAGTCAGCTTTGTAAATGCAGGAATTATGACATTGGCACAGTCCGTGGGCATTATTTTTGGAGCCAATATCGGAACAACCATTACCTCACAGCTTGTGGCGTTTAACCTGACAGGGGTTGCGCCCTTTATCCTGTTTGTGGGTGCTGTCTTTGTTATGTTTGGCAAGAAACCTATGGTGAAAAAGGTAGGGGAAGTAATTCTTGGATTTGGCGCTCTGTTTATGGGAATCAGTATGATGAAAGACGCCATGACCGATCTGAGAAATTATCAGGCGGTACTGGATGCGCTCGGCAGTATGGACAACCCTCTTGTGGGGATCTTATTTGGAACAGCGATTACAGTGATCGTGCAAAGTTCTTCTGTAACAGTCAGTATCCTTCTTTTGATGGCAAGTCAGGGACTCATTGACTTGTCTGTTTGTTTCTATGTTATTTTGGGCTGTAACATCGGTTCCTGCACGCCGGCAGTGCTGGCAAGCCTAGATGCCAAAAAAGAAGCAAAACGAGCAGCGATGATTCATGTAATGTTTAACGTTCTTGGAATGGTGATTATCGGCATTCTATTGGCCTTTGGCATGGATTATTTTGAAGAATTTATTTTATATATTTCTGGTTCTGATGTGGGGCGGTGTGTGGCAAATGCTGATTCACTGTTTAAGATTTTCCAGACCATAGTCTTTCTTCCCATTTCAGCTCAGTTTATCGCTATGACACGGTGGCTGATTCCAGGTGAAGATCAAATGCAGAACGAATATCAATTTTTGTACATAGGAAAACAGACAATCTTTTCTCCTTCCACAGCAGTGGTGGAGACGACTCAGGAAATTGAACGTATGGGTACTTTGGCAAGAGAGAATATGAAGCTTGCCATGGAAGCATTTTTTGACGGAAATCAGGAGAAAATTTCCAAAGTCTATGAGACAGAGAAACAGATTGATTTCTTAAGTAAAGAGATCACGGATTATCTAGTGAAAATTAATCAGCTTCAGCTTCCCGTGGTAGATGCCAGACGTATCGGTGGTTTGTTTCATGTGGTTAGCGATATTGAACGTATCGGTGATCATGCAGAAAATATTGCGGACGCAGCAATAAAAAGTGCAGAGGATAATCTTGGGTTTACGAAAAAGGGACAAAAGGAAATCTTAGAAATGCATGAAAAAACCATGACCATTCTGGAAAAGTCCATGGAAATGTTTACTACCATGGATAAGAAAAATCTTTCAGATATTTTAGAATTGGAAAATTGTATTGATCGGATGGAACGTGAGCTTCAGCAAAATCATGTAAAACGTATGGCAAAAGGAAAATGTTTGCCTATGACGGGAATATTATTTACAGATTTGGTTACTGGTCTGGAGCGTGTGGCGGATCATGCGACAAATATCGCGTTCTCTATCTTAGAAAATGACCCAGAAGAAATGAAAATCCATTCTATTGTGAATGATAGATAAGAAAAATACATCTTTTTATAGTGTACAATTTACAAAAGATCTTCTTTCAGAGAGTAAATTCTGATGGAAGATCTTTCTTTTTCTCTAAATTTCTTCCTGTTTTTATGGTTTCTGTTTCCAAAAAAATACAATATACAAAAATTGTAGGAAATCCGACAATATTCGACACATTATACAATTATACAATCGCTATAATATAGTTGCGGTAGGAAAAAAGTACCTCATGTGACAGGATTCGTGCAAATGATTTTTTATAAAAAAAACTTTTGTCGAAACACCAAGAAATCTTTTCCTTGAAGGGGCCATTAAATGTGTTATAATGTCAACAAGCCAGAGCTGTACCGGGCGCAAGATTACGGCCAGGTAGGCATTATGGATGCAAAAGCACCCTTATTTGAGGTAATACCAGAAAAAACAGCAGGAGGATCTAACGTGGAAAAATTAAATGTAGCGATTGCAGACGACAATGAAAGAATGCTGCAGGCATTAGGGGAAATTGTAAAAAGTGATGAAGAACTACAGGTTGTGGGAACTGCGAAAGATGGAGAAGAAGCATACGAAATGATAAAAAAGAAAGAACCAGATGTAGTGCTGTTGGATATTGTTATGCCGAAATTAGATGGTTTAACAGTGATGAATAAGATTCGAAACGACAAAAATATCAAAAAATATCCAGCATTTATTATGATCACTGCTATCGGACAGGAAAAAATTACGGAAGATGCCTTTTCAATGGGTGCCGATTATTATATTATGAAACCTTTTGACAATGATGTGGTAATCAACAGGATAAAGCATGTAAGGAATTTGGAGATACGTAAGAACACAGAGATTCGTAAAGTAAACGCCTACGAGAAAAAGCAGGACTTAGAAGAACGGAATCTGGAGAGTGATGTAACTAATATTATTCATGAGATTGGGGTGCCAGCCCATATCAAAGGATATCAGTATCTCAGGGAAGCGATCGTGATGTCAGTGACGGACATGGAAATGCTCAATTCCATTACAAAGATTCTTTACCCTGGAATCGCTAAGAAGTACCAGACAACTCCTAGCAGGGTGGAACGTGCCATTCGTCATGCTATAGAAGTTGCGTGGAGTAGAGGAAAAATGGATACTATTGATGAATTGTTTGGTTATACCATCCATAATGGGAAAGGAAAGCCCACAAATTCAGAATTTATTGCTTTAATTGCAGATAAAATTCGGTTAGAATATAAGTTGCGGGAATGAAAAAGAACATAAATTGGAGGTTTTCAAATGAAAAAAATACTCTTTGCAGCATCCGAGGGGAATCCGTTTATCAAGACCGGAGGGCTGGCAGATGTGGTAGGCGCGTTGCCGAAATATTTAAACAGCAAAAAATTTGATGTTCGTGTCATTTTGCCGAAATATCTGTGCATTCCAGAAGAAAGTCGTCAGAAAATGTCTCATGTGACAGAATTTTATGCGGAAATGCCAAGAGGAAGAGAATACATAGGAATTGATGAAGCTGCGGAAGAAGGAATTACGTATTATTTTATTGATAATGAACATTATTTTGCAGGGGAGCATCCTTACAATCAAATTTTTGAAGATGTTAATAAATTTGCATTTTATTCCAGAGCAGTTCTGGAGTGTCTGAAAAAATTGGATTTCTGTCCAGATATCATTCACTGTCATGACTGGCAGGCTGCATTGCTTCCAGTATTTTTAAAAGAATTTTATGACAAAGATCCATTTTTTCAGAATACAAAGACCATTATGACCATCCATAACCAAAAATTCCAAGGAAGGTGGCAGATAGATGACATTGAAAACTGTCGGGATTTGCCAGCAGATTGTCGTTATAAGGCTATGGAAGCGTACAAAGAGACAAATTTCTTGAAGGCAGGTATCTTATATGCAGACAGGGTAACGACCGTCAGTGAGACTTACGCGGAAGAAATAAAATTTCCTGAAGGCGGAGAGGGATTAGATGGGGTAATGCAAAAGGTCTCTGGAAAGTTGTCAGGGATTGTCAATGGCATTGATTATGAGGACTATAATCCCTTGAAGGATCCGATGCTTGCTGCTCCCTTTGGATTGAGAAATATTACTCAAAAACGCAAAAATAAAGAATCTCTGCAAAAAGAGCTGGGCTTAAATGTAGATGAGAATACGATGCTCTTGGGAATGGTTTCTAGAATGACAGAACAGAAGGGATTCGATCTGGTAAATTATGTGATGGAGGAAATGCTCAATACCATGGACGTTCAGGTTGCAGTTCTAGGTACAGGAGAGGAACGGTTCCAAAATTCTTTTCGGTATTTTCAGGATAAATATCCAGGTAAACTTTCAGCAACCATCGGTTACAGTGAAGTTCTCGCTCATGAAATTTATGCTGGGGCAGACGCATTTTTGATGCCTTCACAATTTGAACCATGTGGTTTGAGCCAATTGATCAGTATGCGCTATGGCACAGTGCCGATTGTCAGGGAAACTGGAGGGTTGAAAGATACCGTGGAGGCGTACAATGAGATTTGGCAGACTGGAACAGGATTTAGTTTTGCCAATTATGATGCCAATGAAATGTTACATATTATCCGCTATGCCTATGATGTATATCGGAACCATCCAAAAGAGTGGCGAATGTTAATGAAACGTTGCATGAAAACAGATAATTCTTGGCAAAATTCAGCGAAGAAATACGAGAAATTGTATCTGGAGCTTGTATAATGTTCTGTTAGGAATTGATTTCTGTTAGAGGAGTTCTAAATTTGCGGAAAAATTCTGTGAGATGAAAGAAATATCACAGGCTATGTTGATGGAACTTAACAGATACATTGTAGAGCGAGAGAGGCAAGATGAAAGAGATATCGCTGGCTATGTTGATAGAACTTAACAGATACGTCGTAAAGCAAGAGATGCAAGATGAAAGAGATATCGCTAGCTATGTTGGTGGAACTTAACAGACACATTGTAGAGTGAGAGATGCAAGATGAAAGAGATATCGCTAGCTATGTTGATAGAACTTAACAGATACGTCGTAAAGCAAGAGAGGCAGATGGATGGAATGCAGATGGATGGAATGAATTTTTAAATGCGTTCTTGCAGAACTTCATCGGATTCTTGGCTGTAGCGGTACACAGAATCGGAGAGGATTTCGTCCTGAGCTACTTCTGTCAGATTGACTTCCCGCACAATTTGAGCAAGCTCAAAAGGACGTTCCGCCATAGATACAGGCAGCAAGATGACCTCATGAACGCTGCTGGGTAAAATATACAAGTCATCCTCAAAGTCTTCTGAAATTTGTTTTAAAACTCCTGGATAGAGGATGCATGCGGCGCCAAAATACTGTTGTTGGTTGGTGAGGACATGCATAGGGATGGAATGGTCTTCCAATAAGCTCTGAGCGTCCTTATGTGCCTTTTCTGGAAAGCTGCACAGCGCAGGCAGGATTAGTTCAGCGAGGGAGCTAAAACGCCAAGGAAGCAGCAGAGGCGTGTTCTTGCTGGCGTACCGCATAAGGTCACGGTCCGTGATATTCCAGTAAGCTAGATGATGATTGTAGATCAGAATAGATGCATTTTCGAAAGGGGTTTCCGGGACCAGACAATAGAATACAATTGCAAGATCCAGATAAGGTACATGTGGAATCTCTTTCAAAAGCTCCCTGTTTTTGTCAAAGTCAATCAGTTTGTATACAATTCGTGGATTTACCTGGTCAAAACAGGTAAAAAAGGACGTGTCAAGGTTACCAAGGGTACAGTGTTGGTGATAATATTGAAGAATTTGCTGTTGAATGGCAGCAAAACCGGAGCCATTTTGATATTGTTCATAGTAATGGTTTAAGTAAATGGCGGGAGAGATGTTACTGCCAGGTTCCAGGATCATCAAACCATCCAGTATAAGCTGATTGTTATGGGGGAAGGAACGGATAGAAATCTGGGTATCAGCGGAGAAGAACTCCTTGAGAGTGGTGATAAGCTGTTGCTTAAAAGATTCGTATGTCATAAATACCTCCTGTGCTGTGCTGGCAGCGGAAGGAACTATAACATGTCGTTCTAAGAGACTTCATAATAACATGATTTTCCTAAAAATGCAAGTACAAGAAAAAAATATGCAAAACTCGGTTGTGTTCACAAATTTAAATCCAGCCCCTTTCTCTAGATTGAATGGGGCTGGATTTATGTTCTATAAACACCAGAAAAATCGTCATCATTTTGCATTGCCATCCATTGTGGCTAATCTGCGGATTTGATCTCTTTCCAGTACAGATTGTATTTCATGGTTGCATTATCATCCAATGATTTTAACACTTCACAGTTGTCTAGTGTTTCTTTGGGTGGAAAGATAGTGGAATTTTCTTGGAGTTCTGGGTCTAAAGCGTCTTTCACCTGTGTGTTGGGTGTGGCATAATATACATAGTCGAAATTCATCATGGCAATGTCTTTGCGACACAAGAAATTTAAAAATTTCTCTGCATTTTCTATGTGTTTTGCCCTTTTTGGAATAAACCAAGAGTCAATCCACATATTCGAGCCTTCCTTGGGCACAGAGAAAGCTAATTTATCGTTGTATTCTAAAGCCAATCCGGCTTCTCCAGAATAGACCACAGCCATAGCTGCATTTTCTGCAATCATTTCGTCTTGTGCTTCATCCACCAGGTAAGAGTATACCAGAGGTTTCTGTTGGATTAAAAGATTCTGTGCCGCTCTTAATTCTTCCTCATCTGTACTGTTCAGAGAAAATCCCAGGCGTTTCTGTGCTACCATAAAGGAATCCCGCACAGAGTCAGCCATGATTATTTTTCCAGAATAAGTTTCATCCCACAGAATATCCCAGGAATCAACTTTGGATTCGTCTACCAGTTCTCGGTTGTAGAGAATGCCTACCGTTCCGAAAAAATAGGGGAGAGTATATTTGTTTTCTGGATCAAAGGATTTCGAAAAATCAAAATAGGTCTGGTCTAATTGTTCTGACAGAGGGATCGCGGAGAAATCCATCTCGCAAACCTCCTCTTCCTTGATTAGTTTTTCAATCATATAGTCGGAAGTGCAGATCAGATCGTAGTCGATAGCGCCTGCTTTGTATTTGGTATACATGTTTTCTGGAGTAATATATTCTTCATATTCCACTTTAATGCCAGTTTCTTCTTCAAACAACTCCAATACCTCAGGTTCCATATATTTTCCATAATTTAAGATGGTTAGAGTGTTCTTTGAGTCTTTTTTGCCACACCCAGCAAAGATACCAGCAACAGCAAGAATGGCAAGCAGAATTCGAAATGTTTTTTTCATATGCATTTCTCCTTTTCTTATAGTATGGCGGGCAGAGGATAATTCCTTACTGCTGTCGTTGTTTCTGGGCAGATGGGCCAAAATTCATAAACAACAGAAGGCCCAGAGCGATCAAAAACAATAGTGTGGACAAAGCATACATTTCTGGACGGATGCCCTTTCGCATTTCCGTATAAATCATGGTAGACAGTGTATTGATGCCAGCGCCTTTGGTGAAGTAGGTTACGGAAAAATCGTCCAAAGACATTGTCATTGCCATGAGAAAGCCAGAGAGAACACCAGGAAGTATTTGTGGCCACACAATCTTGCGAAAAGCGTACAGTGGGGTAGCCCCAAGATCTAGCGCTGCTTCATAAGCGGTACGACTGCTCTGTTTTAATTTAGGTAAGACATTTAGAATTACATATGGAATGTTAAATGTAATATGTGCAATGAGAACCGTACTCATCCCCAGTCTGGTAAAACGAACAAACAAAAGCATCATGGAGATGCCAGTGACAATATCTGCATTTAGCAGGGGGATATTGGTGGCTCCCAGCAGAATTGCCTGGCCGCGTTTTTTCATTGCGTCGATTCCCAAAGCCGCAAGGACGCCTAGTATTGTGGCAATCAGGGCTGAGGCAAGGGAAATGACAATCGTGGTAGAGAAGGCCTCAAGGATTGCACTGTTAGAAAACAGTTTTTGATACCATTTTAAAGTAAATCCTCCCCAGTGCACTTTGGATTTAGAATTATTAAAAGACAATACGATCAGCACACCAATGGGCAGGTATAAAAATAAAAAAATAAGAATCAGATAAAATCGTTCTACAGATTTTCTAATCATATGTCTGGTCTCCTTTTGTATTTTTGACTGGCATAGCATTTTTGAAAATTTACCAAACGCCTGCTCCATTTTCATCTCCCCAGGAATTCATCAGTGCCATGCTGGCAATCACAAAGATCATAAGGACAAAAGAAAGTCCAGAGCCTAAATTCCAATTGTATTCTTGCATAAACGCCTGCTCAATGACATTTCCAATCAACAATACCTTGCCGCCGCCCAAAAGGTCTGAGACAGCAAAAGAGGTGAGTGCAGGAACAAAGACCATGATAATCCCGCTTAGGACCCCAGACAGAGTAAGTGGTACAATTACCTTAAAAAAGATAGTGATGCTGTTGGCACCTAAATCTCTGGCGGCCTCAATCACATCCGAAGAAATTCGTGCCATAGAGTTATAGATTGGCAGAATCATAAAAGGCAGGAAATCGTATACCATGCAAAAAACCACAGCCGTGGGAGTATTTAAAATATCAAGCCTAGGAAGTCCAATGGTGTCCAACAGGGAGTTGATGACGCCATGATTGGACAACAGCATTCTCCAGGCTAAAATACGCAGCATAAAGTTCATCCACATTGGAAGGATGAAAATAAAGACAATAAAGTTCTGACTCTTTGCCTTCATATTATTAAGAATCATGGCAAGAGGGTATGACAGAACCAGGCAGATCAGGGTGCAAATCAGGGCCAGCTTCAAAGATAGTATCAATGCCTTAAAGTGCACAGAAAAAGTGATGGAACTGACATTTAAAAAGGTAAAATTTCCGCCTGTTGTGGTAAATGCATAGTACAAGATTACGATAAGAGGCAACAAGATAAAGCCTGCCATCCACAAAAGATAAGGGCCAGCCAGAAGCTGACGTTTTAAATTACGCATCGGATTCCACCGCCTTTTCATCATTAGATTCTGGTTTATTCATAATCTGAATATTATCTGGAGCCACCCATATTCCCACATGATCGCCTACTGGGTGCATTTGGGTGGCTTGCACCAGCCATTCATAGCCGTTTGCCAATACTTCCATTTCCCAATGGACTCCTTTGAAGATCAGAGAGGTAACTTCCCCAGTTAGCATTCCTTGTTCTGGAGAAACCAATTCCACATCCTCTGGCCGGATTACCACGTCCACCGGGACATTGGCTCCGAAACCTTCATCCACACAAGGAAATTTTACATTCAAAATCTGCACCAAACAGTCTTTGAGCATTGTCCCACTAATAATATTGCTTTCGCCGATAAAGTCTGCGACAAAGGCATTGACTGGCTCATTGTAGATATCTTGAGGAGTTCCTACCTGCTGGATATATCCCTGATTCATCACCACTATGGTATCAGACATGGTCAAGGCTTCTTCCTGATCATGGGTCACATACACAAAGGTAATGCCAAGCTCATTTTTCAGTCGAATTAGTTCATATTGCATATCCTGACGCAGTTTTAAATCCAAAGCACCTAAAGGTTCATCTAATAGCAAAACTTTAGGTTCATTGACGATGGCCCGTGCAATGGCGATCCGCTGTTGTTGGCCGCCGCTTAAAGAATTTACACTACGCTTTTCAAAGCCTTCCAGATTCACAAGTTTCAGAGCATATTTGATTTTATCATCAATATAAGCTTTGCTTTTTTTTCGAATTTTTAAACCAAATGCGATATTTTCTGCAATGGACATATGGGGGAACAGCGCGTATTTTTGAAATACCGTGTTGAGTTGTCGTTGGTTTGGCGCCAATTCTGTGATATTTTTGCCGTCAAAAATGACGGTTCCCTGGTCCGGAGTTTCAAATCCGCCAATAATCCGAAGGGTCGTGGTTTTTCCACAGCCAGAAGGCCCTAACAGTGTGAGAAATTCGTTTTCCCTAATATATAAATTCAAATCATCTAAGATCATTTGTCCGTCATAGGATTTGGTGATATGCTGTAAATCAATGAGTCGTTTGCTCATGGCTGTCCTCCTAAAAGCTTGGGGGGGTGGAAATCCAGAGTATAACCGCCTCCCTGCTGCTGCAATTTTCTATGGAATGCTTTTTCTCAGCTTTAAAATAAAAAGATTCTCCCTGCTTTACGGTAAATGAGCGGGGACCATAAAACAACTTGATGGTGCCTTTTAGCACATAGCCGAATTCTTCTGCCTCATGGGGAAGTTGAATTTCGGAGGCCCCATTGGGGGCTAATGTCATGAGAACTGGTTCCATGGCGTTTTTTTGTGCGTTTGGAATCAGCCATTTTACCTGATGGTGTAGTTCTTCCCGTTCTTTGATAAAATAATCATCTTGTCGGAATACAAGCTGCTCCGGTTCTTTATCCGTAAAAAATTCGGCTGGGGTAGTGCCAAGGCATTGAATAATATCCAAGAGTGTACCCACAGAGGGTGAAGTTAGATTTCGCTCTAATTGGGAAATAAAGCCCTTGGAAAGCTCGCTGCGGTCCGCCAGTTCCTGTTGTGTCAGTCCATATTGTATGCGCAGCTCTTTCATACGGTGTCCGATATCCATAGTTGTCCTCCTAATGTGTAAAAGCCAGGTTTCATTTTTATAAAGCTAATAATGATTTTTGAGTTTAATGATAATAAACAAGAATTATTATAATGGGAAAATAAGAAATGTCAATAGAAACTTGGAGTTTTTTGGAAGTGAATCAGATATATAAATGAGAGAACATTACAGAGAGAAAAATTTTTGTAAAAAAATAAAAAAAGGATTGCAAAAAAGGAAAAAAGAAGATATAATAATGAAGGATTTGTTAATAGACATGCCAAAGTGGAGCA
>CAJTVT010000048.1 GCA_910580015.1 uncultured Lachnospiraceae bacterium | reverse complement strand
ATTGTGGTAGTATATTCATTAAATTAGAGTGTCAAAAAGTACACCTTTTGACACCTCACCCCACCCAATTCTCCTGTGCCAAGCGCAATTCTCGCAGTCTCCGATAGAACGTGGATTTACTCATATGGCATTTTTCCAGAACCTCATCAATTTTGATATCTCCACACTCCCATTCATTTACAATCGCTCTAAAATTGTCTGGAACCTTGATTCCTGGCCTACCAAAGCGAACACCTTTTTCTTTTGCTGATGCAATGCCCTGTTCTTGGCGAGTCCTTATATTCTGTCTTTCATTTTCAGCGGCAAAAGACAATATCTGAAGTACAAGGTCCGAAATAAATGTTCCCATAAGGTCTTTTCCATTCCGCGTATCTAAGAGTGGCATGTCCAGCACGCAGATATCAATTCCAATTTCCTTTGTAAGCATACGCCATTGATTCTGTATTTCTGCATAATTGCGACCCAGACGATCAATACTCAAAATATACAATAGATCACCCTTTTGCAATCTTGATACCATTCTTTCATAATACCCTCTGTGAAAATCCTTTCCAGACTGTTTATCCATAAAAATATTCTCAGCAGCGACTCCTGCCTTTTTCAGTGCAACCATCTGACGCGTTTCATTCTGCTCCGAACTTGACACTCGCACATAACCATAGACTTTGCTCATATGTATTTCCTCCTAAAATCCTAAATGTATTCTCGAAGCCTCTATATGCCTGATTTTGCATGAAGACTTTTTGTCAGATGTTTACAAATTTATGAGGCGTACCTGAATGGTACGATGATTAAACTTGTGTACATTTGGCAGAAAATCATCCATAAAAGCAAGTATAAGTGAGATTCTGAGAGTACATCTAATATCTAATCTAACTTGCCATATACCATTGTGCATGATATCTTTATACAGAAGAAAGCCATTTGGAGGAGCTATAAAATGAACGATTTAATTAAAAATATTGATAATATTCATACGACAGAGCTGGGAGCAGAGCGCATAAAAAAGAATTTGCAAATTGATGAAAATGATGTTGTTGCGTGGTGCAAAGCATGCATTCTGAATAAAGACACTGCCATTGAGAGAATTGGGAAAAACTGGTACGCCACAACTGGTCAGTACAAGATCACCGTAAATGCAAACAGCTATACAATCATTACAGCTCATATAACTAAGAAGTGACTACACACGAAACAAGCCCCTTCGATTGAATGTTCTACAGAAGAAAGTGGTTATCCATAAAATGAACGCCGTTTTCAAACACTGTAGTTCACAGAATATACAAAAAGATTAGCATAAAGATTAAGCAACATTCCCTAAATCGAGTGAAGAAGACTTTTCCTACTCGCTACGCGCATGTGCGCCGCATAGCGGCATAATTCCTCTGCACAGAACTGTGCATAAAAATAATGACAGACAAGGTTTTATCCCTGTCTGCCACTGGTCTTTTACATATCTAATTCTGTTGTTATTAAATTACTATCATTCCGTTAAAATATGACTTATTCTCTGTCTTGATGTGTCCAATCTCACTGTTTTATTGGGAAACCACCTGCGGCTCCTGATCCAATTCTCCAATCACATCCCTGTAAAAATTCACATATGTCTGTGTCATGTAAGGCATTACCCAGAGTGTACCAAGTCCACAGGAAAGCAGCCCCAGAAGACTCCACCCAAGAAAACTCAGATAAATATAAAACAGTCTGCCTTTGTGTCCCTCCATCAATTTGGAACTCTCTTGAAATGCCTCCAACACTCCCATATCCGTATAGTCTATCATCAAATGAAATCCCAGCGCCAGCCGGAATACCAGAACTATCAAAAGCACCAGCCCAACAAAATAAAGAAGTACGCCAATAATGGACGCCAGCACCATCCCAGACAGAAATCCCATTGTCCAGCAAGTTATCCCTGGAAGCATACAAAGTGCCCCACACCCTAGCACCAGAAAATATCCAATAACATAACGTTCTGGCCTTCTAGAAAATTCTCCAAATACCATTCCAATCGAAGTTTCCTGCTTTCTAGCAAAGGACAAATAAATCCTTACGATTCCGCATTGCAAAATCATGGCTGCTGCGCCTATAATCACTACTGCTATCAGATAAATGATAAACTGAACCATTCCTTGCCCACTGAACACAAACAGAACATAAAATGGCATTAACACCGCATACAAAAGCATCTGCAAAAGCAGATTTATTCCAATTGCAAACCCCCAATGGCCATTTAACTGTTCCCTCGATAGTCGTTTTAATTCTGCTGATGTACGTCCCATACTTAATAACGCTCCACTTCAAATTCTTCTAACGGCTTAGCCGCATAATCTATGCTTTTTCCTCTTACTGCGTTGGCCCGAAGCTGCTTTTGATTTTCTTCATAAGGATTAGCTGGATATTTAATCTTGGTGGAAGTAGTTCCTCCAGCCACATAATTCTTTCCACATTCTGGACAGACGGATGTTTTAATCCGAACAGAAACCGACAATACCTCTCCTTCCTTCTGTGCAGCCTTGGAATAAGCATTGGCAACATGTTCTCCCTCATGGGCACGCACCCGGCTAGCAGCAGCTTCCGGAGAAATGTGGGACGGCGCTTTAAAAGATACATTTTCATCCGAACCATCCTGATATTTCCGATTCTCACAAGTCTCACACTTCTCTCCAGGTTCCTTCCTTCTGAAACTGCCTTTCTCCGCTTCCTCAGCTTCCCCGCTTCCCAGTTTTGAATCTCCTGTAAAATCTTGGTTATGATATCTATTTGATAAATCACCGTAATATGGATTCAATCCAACCATAAAATCCGACATACCGATCCCTCTTTTCCTATATCCACTCTGCGTTTTGTCGTTTTCTTCATAGGTCATAGTATATCACATATTTTTCCTTTTGACAAATACGAAAATAGTCGCTATACTGATACTTATTCCTTCCATGAATTGGGAACATTCCCCATATTGTGGAACTACAAACATAATTTATGAGAGAAGATATTATGAGACATCGTGAAAAAGAAGAAACTGCATTGTTTTATATCGGCTGGTCCCTGGTACTGTTTGCCTCCATCCTGGCACTGATGTACCATCTCTTTCCTGTACCCTTTTCCAAGCTGCTGCTCCCCTGCCTGGTGAACAGTATGTTTGGCATTTATTGTCCAGGCTGCGGCGGCACCCGCGCTGTATCTGCACTGCTCCATGGGGATTTTCCCACATCCTTTCTCTTTCATCCTTTGGTTCCCTATGCTGCCATTGTCGGAGGCTGGTTTCTTATCAGTCAATCTTTGGAACGTCTTTCCAAGCACAAAATACGAATTGGTATGAAATATCGAGATGGCTACGTTTGGACAGCGCTTGGCATCCTAGTCCTTAATTTTGTTGTGAAAAATTTACTTTTAATTGTATGGAACATTGACCTGCTAAAGTCTGTCCCCCTTTGAAAGCTTAAAAATCCAACGAATATTGGAGTTATCCTCCTCCATTCCAATTCCTCTTTCATATCCATAAGTTAAATAGATATCTCCATTCTTCTGCAAAAGAATATAATAAAATATCTTATTTTCTTCCTCGGAAGAAACCACATACCAAGCTTTTTTATTTTCCTGTCTAAGCGAAGCGGAAATATCTTGTATCAAATTAATCCCTATCATATTTTCCACATATTGATCAAAATTCTCATATGTCAACTTGATTCTAACGGCTGTTCCTCGGACTCCCCATGGGCTAAAGGCTATTTCTGAAGACGAACTCCCTGTCTCTGTCAATGTAGCATCCTTGGCCAACTCATACACCAGCTTTGTATCTGGTCCAAACATGTAGGAATATTGAGGTGCATCGTATACAATTTCCTCCACAGAATAACGATATCCAAATACTTCTGTCTCCGGCCTTGGATTGGTCAAAAAACACATTGCTGCAAGTATACAAGCCAAACTAGAGACTAAGACCATCCAAAATGCAGGTTTTTTCTGATTTAACACATTTTTGACCCGTTCCTTTACATTAATTTCTCCGAATCCCAGTGGATAAGCAGCCCTGTTGGAATGATTGACACTGCATTCCAACAAAGCTGTGGCATATGCCTTCCGACTGTTAAGATCATACCCTCGAATCGCTCTCTCATCACAAGCCAATTCTAAATCGCTACAAAACATCCAATACGCCGCCCAGCAAAGAGGGTGAAACCAATAGACTGCCAGCAACACAAAACCAAAAAGTTTCCATACATAATCATACCTTTCTAAATGTGCTTTCTCATGGGCAATCACATACATGCTCTGTTCCTCCTCCATAGCAGAGGGCAAAATAATTCTTGGATGGACCAAGCCTAGAACAAACGGTGTATCGATCCTGTCACATAGGTATAGATTCTCTTTCCATCGCACACTTTCTCGAACTCTTCGATTAAGCCTAAAAAGACTAATTGCCGCATATGCCATAATCAATACAAACCCAGCAATCCAAACAATCGAAGCACCAAAAATCCAGATCTGCAAAGGATTGGCGCTTTGAAATTCTGTTGCCGCAAAAGATTCGGACAATATTGGATTCACTACCTGATTCAGTTCTAAAATTCCACTATGTATCGTGGGTTTCATTTGATAAACAATATTTGGGCTGATGGTCTGCGCACTGGGAATCAGGCTTAAAACCGTCTCAACAGACCAAGGGCAGCTCAAACGAATTCCAACAAATCCCCATAAGATACAGCGCATGGATTTTGGCATTTGTTTTAGTAGAAGTCTCAACAGAAGCACAGCAAGAATCAACCAACCTGCGGCTATCCCCATATTACATACTTTAATCAACAGATTTTCCATACGCATTCTCCTCCATTCATAAATCATGGCTGTCTGCATGTTTACTTATCATAAGGCTCTATCAACCTTCGGATTTCCTCCACCTCTTTGGCATTCAATTTTTTCCTTGCAGTAAAAGCAGCCAGAAAAGCAGGGAGAGAACCGCTGAACGTTTCCTCCACAAATTTCTCACTCTGCAACGAATAAAATTCTTCCCTGGAAATTAGTGAGGTGACAATTTTATCCTTATTTTGAAAAATTCCTCGCTCACTTAACCTTTTTAACACTGTGTAAGTCGTTGTCCGTTTCCAGTCAAACTCTCTCTCACAGAGTTTTATTAACTCTGAAGTTGTAATCGGCTCATATTGCCAGATCAGATCTGCAAACTTAGATTCAATGATACCCATTCTCATCTCTTTCATTTTCGTCATCCTATCTCTTTTCCTTATATGTCTACTATTTGTAGACTCTTTTAGTCTACCATTTGTAGACTAATTTGTCAATCCTGAGACTTCTTTGAGTTTCCCCATTTTTATAATAGCCGATATTATACTGCCAAAAGGTCTTGCTGCCTTTGGCAGCATAGACATCTTGCACAAAAAGCACTCTGGAAAGCTAGCTTTTCAGAGCGCTTTTATGTGCAAAGTGTTTCCATCACTTTGTGATGGAAACCTTTTGGCACTATGAATTGCAAAATGGGGAAACTCAAATGAAACTTCTGATAGAACGTATTTTCCAAATACGCTCTAATTCTACTGTGAACCTTCCAACTTACATCTAAAAAAACTATGACTTCAGCAGAAAATATAAAATGGAAGCCTGTAACTGCTATGAGTCACAAGCTCCCACCATGATACTTTTTATCTTCTTTATTTACTTACTAATCAGATAATCAATCATCTCACAGCCTCTGGCAATACGATTTCCAGATTTGGCCGCTTCTTTCTCATCATACTTCCAAGAGTGTTCTAAAACCTCTGTGCTGTCATACAGAAGATAAGGCACGTCATCCCCAGTATGGGTCCTCAGACAGATTGGGGTTGGATGATCTGGCATTACCAACATACGAAATGCTACACCTGCCTGTTCCAGTCCAGCCTTGATGGGTCCAATCACACGCTCATCCAGATACTGAATTGCCTGAACCTTTTTCTCTATACTGCCCTGATGTCCCATCTCATCTGGGGCCTCCACATGGACATATACAAAATCATAATTTTCTTTTGTCAAAGCATCCACAGCAGCCTTCGCTTTTCCCTCATAATTGGTATGCAGCCCGCCATTGGCTCCTTCCACAATAATATTCTTCATGGAGGCACCCACAGCAATCCCTTTTAACAGATCGACCGCAGACACCATCGCACCCTTAAGCCCAGTTTTCTCCTGAAAAGATGATAACGCTGGTCTTGTACCAGCTCCCCAGAACCAGCAGCAGTTTGCCGGATTCAGGCCCTGTTTTTTTCGCTCCATATTGATCGGATGATTTACCAAAATCTCATAACTTTTCTTCATCATTTCCCGAAGAACAACATCCTTTGGCAAATACTGACCGATGGTTTGCCCCAACACATCATGAGGCGGTGTCAGTTCTGTCACCTGACCCTGATCCCAAATCAACAGATGCCGGTAACTGGTGCCCACATAAAACTTATAGATATCTGTCTCCAGTTCTTTTCGCACTGCCTCAATCAAAACTGCGGCATCCTCTGTGGAAATTTCCCCAGAACTGTGATCTAAAATCTTCTTATCTTCAAAATTGTCTCCCTCCTCGGAAAGAGTGACAATGTTACAACGCAAAGACACATCTGTAGACTTCATATCCACGCCAATACTCAGCGCTTCCAGAGGAGAACGCCCAGAATAATAAATCTTTGGATCATAACCCATTACAGACAAATTAGCTGTATCACTTCCTGGCGACATACCATCTGGAATCGTGTGCACCATTCCGATCTCTCCAGCCTCTGCAAGCTGATCCATATTGGGTGTCTTGGCATACTCTAAAGGCGTCATGCCCTGTAATTCTTCCAAGGGACGGTCTGCCATACCATCTCCCAGCACGATAACATATTTCAAAATCCTTAAACCACCTTTCTCAAAAAAGAATCCCGCAGAGGCGAGATCCTTTTCTATACTCAAACCAATTATACGACACGAATTCTCTGGATCACATGGATCTTTTCTGCTTTTTCCTCGAAAGCTTCCTCCGTCATGATTCCAGTAAGAAATCCAATCTCTCCGTCAATTCCTGGAACCTGTATCAGTTCCACTTCTCCAAACACTTCTTTTGCCTGCATTTGTCCTTCTGTGGTACGCACAAAGAAACGACTCTCTGCTTTTCTTTTGGCCACCAGATCCATTTTCCTAGAACTCCAGGAAATTAAAATATTTTTGTGCAGATGCTTTGCAATGTCCACAATATCTGCAACCACTGCGCTTGCTGTTGGGAGCTTGCCTGCGCCGCTGCCATAGAACATAGCATCCCCCAATACATTTCCATGGACAAAAATAGCATTAAAAACGTCATTCACACTGTACAATGGATGCTGTGGTGACAGCAGAAAAGGCGCAACCATGGCATAGTAACCTTCCTCTGTCTTCTTGCTGGTAGCAAGGAGCTTTATCACCTTTCCCATTGCTTTGGCATATTTGATATCATCTGCGGTAATTTTGGTAATCCCTTCCGTATAAATGTCTTCAAAATCCACCTGCTGTCCGCATACCAGCGACGTCAAAATCGCAATCTTTCTGCAAGCATCATATCCTTCCACATCTGCGGTGGGATCTGCCTCTGCATATCCCCTGGACTGGGCGTCTTTTAATACATCGTCAAACTCCAATCCCTCGAACGTCATCTTACTCAGCATATAATTTGTTGTACCATTTAAGATTCCGGTAATTTCTTCAATCTCATCCGCAGTGAGAGAAGAATTTAAAGGTCGGATAATCGGAATGCCTCCGCCGACACTTGCCTCAAACAGAAAGTTAATACTCTGCTCCTTAGCGATAGCAATGAGCTCCGCACCATGTTTGGCCACCAGAGCTTTGTTGGAAGTAGTCACATTTTTTCCGGCAAGAAGTGCACGTTTTACAAAAGTATACGCCGGCTCCACACCACCCATAGCTTCCACTACCACCTGAATTTCAGGATCCTCGGCAATCACATCGTAATCGTGAATCACCTTATCCTCCATAGGATCCCCTGGAAAATCCCGAAGATCCAGAATATATTTCACCTCAATTTCATCGCCTGCACGCTTGGCAATGCTCTCACTGTTGGTATGTAATACTTCTACTACACCAGAACCTATGGTTCCATAACCTAAAATCGCGATCTTAATCATAATGTCACTCCCTGGCTAATATTTTTAAATAATGAATCCCTTCTTGCTGTTCAATGTTTTCCACCATCTGAGATACATTTTTTGTATCTGGCAACACATCCACACTCAATGTCAACGATGCAATCCCGTTGACTGGAATACTTTGATGAATCGTCAGTATATTTGCATGGTAATCTGCCACAATCTGAAGCACCAGGGACAATAGCCCTGGTTCATCATCCATCTGAATCACCATGGTAATTGTCTTTCCCTTGGCATTGTCATGAAATGGAAAAATATCATCCTTGTACTTATAAAAAGAACTTCTGCTGATTCCCACCAGGTCCGTTGCCTCCTGTACGGATTCTGCCCGACCGGATTCTAGCAGCTTTTTGGCTTCCACTACCTTTAATAATACTTCTGGAACGGCTTTCTTCTTTAAAACAAAGTATTTTGTCTTTTCCTCCATACTGCCTCCAGTTTGTTTGTCTATAAAAAACAAATGTACTCACAGCAAAGATGTTAGCACATTTGTTTTGTTTGTGCAACCTCTTTTTAAAATTTTCTACTGCCACCACTGGAACTTCTGCCCCCAGAACCACGATGAACTGTACTTCGTCCACTGCTTTTTCGGGGTGCAATGGGCCTTGAGGTAGAAGAAGGTTTCTCTGCTGGGGGCTTGCTGCTACTTCTATTTCTATTGCCATAGCTACTTCTATTTCTATTGCTATAGCTACTAGTTGTTGGACTGCTTTTTCTCCCATAAGTATCCGGTTTTGAAATCATCCGTGTGGTTACCACTGTGTCCACCAACTGCTCCTCTTGCCCGTGCAGGTTGATTCGCCCATTCTTCTCCACAGAATATTGATACCCACCAATTTTAAGACGGTATTTCCCTCTGATGACAAAGACTGTTCCACCTGCTGCCGCTGCCGCAATCCCCAAGGCAATCAATATCTCAGAAACTGTAAGTCTCTTTTCGTCCTGCACATGATAACTCTCTGTTCTTGGTGGCGGATCATCACTTTTAGGCAAAGATTCCTCCTGTCCCTCATTTTCCCCAGGTGCAACAGTGACTTCTCCAGTGTCTTCGTCGTACAGATAATTCCCCGTCGGATCCTCTTGTTCGTAGGCATTCTCCACTTCGGCAAACATTGCCAGAAGGGTATCTGCATATTGTTTTTCCGAGATTTTCTCATACCCAGCATCCAAAATCTGTTCACTGCGCTTGTCTGTAATATAAAATCTTGCTTCCCCGAAGGCCCGAACTACAATTTCCCGATTGTCCATATCAATGGCACAAATTACACCATCATCCTTCGCGCAATATTTGTCGAACCAAGTCTCTGCACAGGCATTACTGTTCATCCCTTCTGCATCCTTCACAGTAAGTGCCATCAAATCCCAGTCTGTAAGCTGTTCCAGCTCTTTTAGTCTCTTTTTAATTTTCGCCTTTTCCTTGTTAGAAAGCAGCTTCGCTCGATCTTTCAACTGCAAATTATTTTCTGAGCGCTGGTTGGATTCTTCCTGTTTATTATCTTTCGATTCTGAGCTTTCTTTCCGCTGCATATCATCCTGAGAATCTAGCATAAGCTCCTGCTGCGGTTTTTTTTCAGATTTAGGGCCGGCTTGTAGTGGCAAAACAAAAGTAAGGTTCAGACACAAAACCAATAAAATCCCTGCGATCAATACCATCTGTTTCTGTCTTTTCATAATATGTACCCACCTGCCAATCCCAGCAAAAATACCAACAGAAATATAAATCCTCCCAGCATCCACATTTTCTTATGGTCAATGGGCAGTTCTCCATATACTTTTCCGTTCTGCCCGTTCATGGAATAATAGTACATCTTTCCATCTCTGCCTTTATAAGTAAGTGTCCACACTGGGAGCAAAATATACTCCCAGTTTTCTACATTGGAGAGTACACTGCAAGTTTGAACAGACAATGTAGAATAGCCTCCAATCGTATTGCGTATCATACGTTCCCCATAGTTTTTTGCTTCCGCTGTCACTTCTGCCTGTAGATCAGAACGCTCAATATCCCTGCGTTCTGCAAGAAATCCTGACAAATAGCTCATATGAAATGTCTTAGCTTTGCTGATGTCATAGGGCAAAACCCCCTGCGCCACCTTAGCATTTACGCTCTTTAAGGCGTTCTTAGTAATATCTTTAAAATGAATATCTGCATTTCGTTCCACATGATATACTTTCGTCTCATGATACTCTGTATCTTCGTCCCGCCATGTCCTGATATTTTTCCCTATGGCTGACAAGTTGCCCTCCATATCTAAATCCACCATCCAATACGGAAAATACACCCCTGAGATTTTTTCAATCTGATGTTTATTAAAAAATGCTCTTGGAACAAACTTTTTGCTATGAACAAATTCTAAGAATTTTGTTTCTGCCTGTTTTTTATCGATGGCAAAAGGAATGATCCTTTCTGGAAGAAACTCACCAGAGACCCTCCCTGACAATACCACTGGATTATGACAGTAATAACAGTACGTCGCCGCTGTTGTCTTCTCTGTCACAATCTGTGCACCGCAACTTGGACAATGATATGCCACGCCTCCCAATCCTGCTTCATCTTCCCTGGGCTCATTCACTGATTCCTGGGAATCTGCCACTGGATAAGGGGTACTCTCTGCCGCTTCTGGTTCCATATGCACAATTTCTTCCTGTGAAAATATAGAAATGCAGTATTCACATTTGTACTTCTGTGTTATCGGATCAAACACCAACTCACCATCACAGTTTGGGCATTTATAACTTACAACTGACATTACTGTGCTCCTTGTCTGGGATTTCCGCACTGCGAACAAAATTTCCCTGTATTGGCCTGCCCACAACTACAGTTCCATGTACGAACTCCTTGCGGTTGAGGTTTTGGCTTCCCACATTCCGAACAGAATTTTCCCGTATTTGGCTGCCCACAGCCGCAAAACCACGTTTCCAGCGGAATTGGCTGACCTCCGCCGCATTCCGAACAAAATTTTCCTGTGTTCACCTGTCCGCAGTTACAAGTCCACCCTTTTTTGGACTGGGGACGCTGTAGATTTTGTGCCTGCTGCATAGAAGGTTGACTTTGCACACTCTGTCCCTGCTGCATGGACGATTGATTCTGCATCTGCTGAGCTTGCTGCATGGATGGCTGACTTTGCACACTCTGTCCCTGCTGCATGGACGATTGATTCTGCATCTGCTGATTTTGCATTTGCTGCATATTCGCAGCAGACGCAGCCCCAAGCACACCACCCCCTGTCTGCATAGCCATTCCCATCCCCATAAAACCTGTCATTGCGCCTGCCGCATTGGAACCTGCCGCTTCCAGCCCTCTTGCTGCATGACCTTGCAGATAACCTTCACGAATATTGGGATCTCCCAGCATAGCTCCCTCATTGCGCATATTGATCAGTTCTGTGGATTTTTCATCATAAGAAACACTCGCAATCCCCACTGCCTGAATCTCAATACCCCGCATTTTATTCCATTCTTCATCCAGAGTGTCCGCCATATATCTTCCTAATTCCCGACTCTTAGACGTCACATAGGATATCCGAATGCCATCTGCAGACATCTGGTTGATTGCCGCCTGAAGCGCTTCCAAAAATTCAGATAAATATTGCTCATTGATGTCCTCAATCTCCACCTGTTCTGCATTTTTAGGAAGCGCCTCCGCATAAAATTTTATCGGATCGGTAATCCTGATAGAATACGTTCCATGAGAACGCAAAAACAGCTCCGCATTGTAAAAATTATCAAAATAATTGATGGGGTTTCTGGTTCCAAATTTAATTCCCTTTATTTCTTGAAGGTTCAAATAAAACACCTTCTGAGCCACAAGAGTGACTCCTCCAAATTTGATCCGTTCAAAGGATTCCTGAATGGTATCTTTCAGTTCCCCATTAAATAGAGAAGGGAGCGCAGAATTATCTACTTTATAATATCCTGGCTCCGCAGTATAATCCACAATCTTTCCACCATCCACTAGCATCATAAACTGATTGTCATAGACATGAATGACAGAACCATTACTCACCGTATTGCTGCTGCCTCTGGTATTCTGACCTTTTCTAACTGGAACTCCTCTAGTCAATATGGTTCGCTCTCCCATATCATCTGGCTCAAATACTTCCAGCCACTGATCTGCCAGTCCACCAGACACAGACTGAATTGCTGCTTTTATAATTCCCATCGTGCTCTCCTCCCATATAACATTTCATTGCCCTTCGAATTTCTGCAAAAACAGAATTTCCACATCAAAGAACTTATTGTTGTTGTGTCCCAGAAAGGCTCTTCCATTTCAGATAGGCATTGATAAACAGATCCAGTTTTCCATCCATCACACTGTCCACATTTCCAGTCTCCGCATTGGTCCTATGATCCTTTACCATAGTATAGGGCTGCATTACATAGGAACGAATTTGGTTGCCCCATCCAATTTCCGTAACTTCACCACGGATATCGGCAGCCTTTTTCTCATTCTCCTCCTGCTTAAGCAAATATAGTTTTGCCTTCAGCATCTGCATCGCCTTGTCCTTGTTCATATGCTGAGAACGCTCATTTTGGCACTGTACCACAATTCCAGTAGGAAGGTGCGTAATGCGGATCGCTGAGGATGTTTTATTGATATGCTGGCCGCCTGCCCCGCTGGAACGATAAGTATCAATCCGAAGCTCATCATCCTTAATCTCAATGTCGAGATCCTTTTCAATATCTGGCATAACATCACAGGAGGCAAAAGACGTCTGCCGTTTTCCTGCCGCATTAAAGGGCGAAATGCGCACCAATCTGTGAACACCCTTCTCAGATTTCAGATAACCATAAGCATTTTCACCCCGGACTTCAAAAGTAATGGACTTAATGCCAGCCTCATCTCCATCCAAGGAATCCAGCACTTCCACAGTAAAGCCTTTATCTTCTGCCCATCGCTTATACATCCGGTACAACATACTATTCCAGTCACAGGATTCTGTTCCTCCAGCACCTGCGTGTAGAGAAAGAATTGCATGTTCCCCGTCATACTCTCCTGACAGCAAGGTCTTAATTCGGATGTTTTCAAAAATTTCTTCAAATTCCTCCAGCGCCTCCTGGATCTCTGGAATCAGGGATGCATCATTCTCCTCATACCCCATCTCTAACAACGTCTCAATATCCTCATACTGCTCCGTCAAATGGGCATAAGTCTCCACATCATCCTTTAGGTTTTTCAGTTCCTTCATTTTTGCCTGAGAAAGTTCTGTGTTATCCCAAAAATCTGGCGCTTCCATCTCCCGTTCTAATTCCTGGATTCTTTGTTCTTTATTTGCCAGGTCAAAGTGAATCCCTCACTTCCACTAACGGCTCCTTATATGTGTTCAAAGTTGTCTTGAACTGGTCTAATTCAACCATCGTGTCACCTCTTTCTTTTTCATTCTGGTTCCTATTATAAGTGTTTCAAAGTCTTACGTCAATCATCAGTTCCATGCTTGCATACCACGAGAAGACATGATATGCTGATTTTATTTAGAAAGGAACCTACCATTATGAATACGTGGATAAAAGAGCAGCTTCTGCAAAACAGAGAACCAGATTACCAGAAATTTATATCGATCCAGCTTCCAGGCGTTGAGAATATTTTGGGGATTCGCCTCCCTATTTTAAGAAAGATTGCGAAACAGCTTGCCACTGAGAACTGGCAGGAATATTTAAAAACTGCTTCTGAAGACAGTTACGAAGAACTTATGCTTCAAGGCTTGGTGCTTGGCTATGCAAAAGGCGATCTGTCGGAAAAAGAACCTTTCCTTCGCTCATACCTACCCAAGATTGATAACTGGTCTGTCTGTGACAGCACCTGTTCCACCTTAAAATTGGCAAAAAAACAGCCGGAGGAATTCTGGGACTTCCTCCAGCAATATCTTCATAGCCCAAGGGAATACGAAGTACGTTTTGTACTGGTACAAATGCTTGATTATTATGTGACAGCGGAATATCTTCCAAAAGTGTTACAAGCAGTGGACAGTGTAGATTTAAAAACATATTATACCCAGATGGCTCAGGCTTGGGCAATCTCCATCTGTTACCGAGAGTTTCCAGAAAAAACACTGCCCTATTTGAAGGAAAATCATTTGGATCTTTTCACTCACAATAAGGCCCTACAGAAAATTACGGAATCTCTCAAGGTACCTGCTGAGGATAAGGCATACATAAAAACACTCAAAAGAAATACATGATATGCAAGGCATACAATATCCCGACATTCATTTGTGCGCCACACCCATCACAGGACTGTGGAACTTTTGACGCTCTCTGGCAGGTCAAGTCCATATTTTAATTAAATCCCACTACTTTCTGAGAAATCTTATATGCTGCCACGGAAATTCTCCGTCCTCCCTTACCTGGAAGATTCATGGTCTGCCCCATAATTCCATTCCGCAGACGCCAAAACAGACGCAGATCATAATCCTTCAGATACTTCCAAAGCTCCCTCTTTTTGGCAAGATTCTCCTTCGTGCCAGAACGGATCAGCATAATTGTAGACACCACTGTGATAATTTCAAGATAATTAAACATATATCTCCGCAGCTTTCGGTTCGGCAGCTTCCACAGGTCTACATTTTCCACCATCAGCTTATTTACTCTAATTTGCTGATCGATTCTCTGAATCATAATCTTCTCATTGACTGACTGATCTTCCCTGCCAATATAATAACGGTAAAAATCCACATTCAGATAGTACATATTTTTCACATAGGGAAGTGGAACATACACAAACAAGTTATCTACATAAAATGTATGCCGCGGCAATTCCAATCCACATTCTCTCAAGAGCTGTGTCCGATAAATTACAGAATGCATCAGAATATACTGTCCCTTGCGGAAGCGCTTTGCCTCATCCCAGCCAAAGATCTTATTTTCTGGAAGCGTTCCTGTATATTTCATGACCTTTTTGTGCCGGGCCCCTTCTTTTTCATATACAAAATTACTGATCAGCATATCCAGCGTCTGACTGCCTCCAGATAATTCCTTCAAGACAGACAAAATCTTTCGATAAGCTTCCTCGTCCACCCAGTCATCACTGTCCACAACCTTAAAATACAGCCCAGAGGCATTGCGGATTCCCGCATTCACTGCTTCTCCATGTCCCCCATTTTGCTGATGTACCGCTTTTACAATTGTTGGATATTTTTCTGCATAAGAATCTGCAATCTCAGCAGTCCGATCCTTAGAACCATCATCTATAATGAGAATCTCCACATCCTCACCGCCAATCAGCAGAGATTCTATGCAGTGTTCCATATAATCCTGGGAGTTATAGCTAGGAATTGCAATTGATAATAATTTCATTGTTTTCCTCCATTTTTAATTCCATATAATCTTAAATTATGACATCACTCCCTATTATTATACACTTTTTTTGCTAATTCGCAAATTATATTACTTCGGAGGTTAAATATCGCAACATTTTATTTACAAAAATGCCCGCCTACCCCATGTTATCCAGCGCTGTAATGCCCACTACAGCGATTCGTTTGCATTATATACGGAATATTTGTTCTATAAAATCAGTTACGTCATTCAACCTCCAGAACACGATTCTTTCTTCAAAATTTGTTCATATTTTTTTTACAATTTCCTCATATTTCCAACACAGTGCCTTCATATTTTACAGATATACTAATATCTATAGAAAGGAGCAACACAAAATTAGAATACAAAAAGATTTTAAGTTCCTTTCATTTAACTAGTGTATCCTCACTTTTTTATATAAATCTTTTTCATATGAAGACCGGCGCAAATACGTCGGTCTCTCCTTTTTTATCAAGGCTCTTCAAAAAGAATTTTTCTACCCCAACAATCTGTGGTTATGATCAGCAAGCAAATTCTACAAAACACATTTCCAACTGTATATTGACAGAACATCAAATTTATATCTCATGATTCTAAAGGGGGCAACCTTTGAATTCAATCAATCACCATCTCCGATTCCATTCCCAGACGAATATTCATATACTTCGTATACGCCCCAAATGCGGAAGGAATTGGATATCGCTTCTCAGATTCTGCCACTTCTACAAAAAGCATACGGTTCTGACTCTCTGAAAGCTCATCCACCCGAACTACATAACCTGTCATATGCCACTCTACATGAGAAAAAATATGCTTTGCAGGCTCCAACTCCTGTATGCGGATTGGTTCTAACTTCTGCTCTTTTAGCCAAGTTAGTGCTTCTTCCCTGGATAAATGGCCTGGTATATTGGGAAATTCATACAATCCCGCCAACAAGCCGCGATTTGGACGCTTTTGCAGTACAATTTTCTCCCCATCTTGGATAATAAACACGGTTTTCTCTTCAATTCTTCGAGGCTTTGCCTTGCTCTTAACTGGAAGCTGCTGCCAGCAGTTCAAACGTTTTGCCTCACAAAACTCCTGCCAAGGACATTTTTCACATTGAGGTGTTCCGTTTGGCACACAGACAGTGGCTCCAAGCTCCATCAATGCCTGATTAAAATCTCTTGCGGAATCCTTGGGCATAATACTTTGCAAAGCATCCTCCACTTTGGTACGTACAGACTGTTTCATAATGTCTGAATCATCGGCTGTCACCCTCGCAATCACACGTAACACATTTCCATCGACTGCTGGAACTGGAATCTGATACGCGATCGATGCAATGGCTCCCGCTGTATAATTGCCTATCCCTTTTAATTTCAAAAGTTCATGATAATCTGCCGGAAGCTCTCCATGATACTTCTCCATAACAGTCTGCGCCGCAGACTGCATATTCCGTACTCGATTATAATATCCCAGCCCTTCCCAGAGCTTTAACAATTTCTCTTCCTCACATTCTGCCAACTCTCGAACTCCTGGCAGAGCTGCGGTAAAACGCTGAAAATATGGTTTTACCGCCTCCACCCGTGTCTGCTGAAGCATAATCTCAGATACCCATACCCGATAGGGCGTAGGCTCCGCTCTCCAAGGTAAGCTCCTAGCATTCCCACGAAACCACTCCAAAAGTGGATTGACAATCTGTCCTAATGGAAAATTCTCTATCATACGTTATTCTCTCTGTCCACTAAAAACCAAAATCAATTTCAATGCCTTTGAGATCCTCAACGATAAGTTTCTTGTCCGCCATGAGTTTTTGAACATTTTTCTGAGCCTGTTCCATATGGACGGTTCCAAGCTGCTTATAAGAAACCTCATGGTCCATCTTGTCTGATTCTATCTCACCTTGAATGATTTCTTCCTGATCTTCTCTATTTTCTTTTGTGTTCTCTTTGATTTTATCAATCTGCTCTTGCTGCTCCTGCTTGTTCTCCTTTATCTCTTCCGCTTGTTCCTGCTCCTCCTCAGATTCTTCGTCGATCTTATCCTTTCCTTCCTGAATCAGAAGATTTACAATATCCTTTCCAGACGCATCCAAAAGCTCCTTGGCCAAATCGCTGGCGTCAAGCATATCCTGGGAGATATCGTGTTCCAGTTGTTCACTTGCAATAGTTCCTTTGAGTTTCTCCCTCTCTAGTCCCAATTTTTCAATACTTTTCTTCTCATCCGCAGCATCGCTATTTAGCTTTAACGCCTCCGTCTGATATTCTGTCCGCTCCATATACTGGAGTTCTTCCAAACGTTTCCGTTCTTCTTCTGTAAATTTTGGATCACCTAAACCTTTTAAATAATTCTGAAATCTTTCCAATATTTCCAGATCCTTCTGCTCCTGGGATTCTGGATCAACATTATACTCTTGCTGAAGTCTTTTTTTAGCCTCCTCAATATCTGCAATACGACCTTCTGAGTCTTTAATCTGAGTGAATTTATCATTCCAGAGCTTCCACTTCTCATCGATCTTCTGAAGGGCTTTCTGGTCTTTCTGCCAAGCGTCTCCAACAATCTTCTTAGCCTGTTTCTGTGCCTCCTTACGCTTCTGTTCCACCAAATTATCTGTCTCGGAAGGCACCAATAAAGTTCCTGCAAATATGGACTTACCCTTTCCGCCTCCCTGCTTAACTCCTACTGTACTGGCTGCCATACCTAAGCCATTTATACCCTGATCTGCTGCTTTTACAATTAACGACATATGATCTCCTCCTTGATCCATTTGTGCTTGACCGAACTCCCTTTCAATCATCCATATCGAAACTACGCCTTTTCTATATCACTTATATCGACAGTATCAGAACAATTCTTTAGCTCATATCTTTTGTTGTTCTTGTTGACTATTGCGAAACTGGATTGGAGTCATATCGTATTTTTTCTTAAATGTACGATTAAAATGCTCCACATTCTGATATCCCACATTGTCTGCAATATTTTCTACTGTCATACTCGTATTTTTCAAAAGAGTCCTCGCCTTCTTCATACGAACATTTTTTACAATGTCACCAAAGGTATTTCCAGATTTTTCCTTGATATACTTGGAAAGGTATGGTTTAGACAAATGTTGTTTTTCTGCCAGTTCGTCCAGTGTCACCGTCAAATAATGTTCATGGATATAATTCATAATCTCATTAAGTCGCTCGTCTCTGCATTGCTCATTCTGCTGGATCTGCTCCAATTTATTGACCGCCACGCACAACGCTTCAATAGAGGAGGAAATAATATCTTCGTCAATTCCAACGCCCCAATACAATTTGTTATTGCAGGAAATCCCCACATAGGAAACTGCTTTTGCTGAGGAGCCTCTTGACAAAGAATGCTCTTCATAGACAGACAGTTCATAACTGATATTAAAATATTGCTTGAGCGCATTGCTCACTGCATCTAGACGGCCATTCCCAGTTCCAGTAACTGTGCGTTTCTGTCCATTATGAGAAATCACAGTCTCTGCCAAAATACCGTTCTTCTGCTTAAAATGAAACTCTGGAACCTGAAAATATGGCACACTGCTCACATAATGTTCTTCGAAAATCTGATAAATTAACTGGGGAGAAAGCTCCATATGACTGCGGTCTGAAACGCCTTTTATGGTATATCCGACTTCCTCACGCATCTTTTCTGGGATGGTAATGCCATAATTTTGCTTTAAGATATAGGCGACTCCTCCCTTACCAGACTGGCTATTGATACGGATAACATCGGAATCATAAGTTCTTCCAACATCCTTGGGATCAATCGGCAGATACGGAACGGTCCATTGTCCGTCAGGATTTTTCTCTCTGCATGCCATTCCCTTTGCAATAGCATCCTGATGGGAACCAGAAAATGCCGTAAACACCAACTCTCCAGCATAAGGCTGTCTAGGCGACACCTGCATACGGGTACACCGCTCATAGACCTCTGCAATTCTTGACATGTTGCTGAAATCCAATTTGGGATCCACACCATGCGAAAACATATTCATAGCCAATGTCACAATATCCACATTTCCAGTACGTTCTCCATTGCCAAACAAGGTTCCTTCAATCCGGTCTGCTCCAGCAAGTATTCCAAATTCCGCGTCACAGATTCCAACGCCTCGATCATTGTGGGGATGCAAAGAAAGAACCACATTTTCGCGAAAATGCATATGTTTACTCATATATTCCACCTGGCCTGCAAAAATATGGGGCATCGCATTTTCTACAGTTGTTGGAAGATTGATAATCACTTTCTTTTCTGGAGATGGTTCCCAAATATCCAGCACTGCATTACATACCTCAAGGGCATAATCCACCTCTGTGCCAGAAAAACTCTCTGGACTGTATTCAAAAGTGAAATTTCCCTCTGTTTCATCTGCAAGCTCCTTTAACAATTTTGCCCCTTCCACAGCAATTTGTTTGATTTCATCTTTGCTCTTTTTAAACACCTGCTCTCGCTGTGCCAAAGAGGTGGAATTATACAAATGAACTACAGCATGGGGAGCCCCTTTTACCGCTTCGAATGTTTTACGTATGATATGATCTCTTGCCTGGGTCAGCACCTGAACTGTTACATCCTTTGGAATCATATCCCGTTCAATCAGCGCCCGCATAAAATTATATTCTGTATCAGAAGCTGCCGGAAATCCCACTTCAATCTCTTTAAATCCCACATCCACCAAAAGTTGGAAAAACTCCAGTTTTTCTTCCAAACTCATTGGTTCAATCAATGCCTGGTTTCCATCTCGCAAATCCACGCTGCACCAAATAGGCGGTTCTGTGATTCGTTCTTTTTTCACCCAGTCATATGTTACTTCTGGCGGCATAAAATATTGTCTCTCATATTTTTCAAAATTCTTCATTTCTATTCCTCCACTTGTTGTCAATGGACTCTCGAAGTCTCATGTGTCTCATCTTGCCTGCAAGGGAACTTCAGACCTTTTGACACTCTAACCCTATAAGAGAACAAAGTGGACAGTCCCACTTCAGCTCTCCTAACCCTTCACTCATGAGGGGCCTGGACACTTTGCGCGCCGAGCACAATTGCGAAGCAATATTTTACCTCTTGTGCGAGTGCGCATATTA
>CAJTVT010000047.1 GCA_910580015.1 uncultured Lachnospiraceae bacterium | reverse complement strand
CAGAGATGGCAAGTGGATTTGCAGAGGGAATGTCATATACGTTAAAACCTCTGGATATCGCAGTGCTTATCGGAGAATTAATAATTAGCATTCTTGTATTTTTAATACTTTATCGAAGAAATGGATATGAAAAAGATTGATACAATTTAGACAGGGTTTTGGAGCACATTCAGCAATATTTAAAGGATTAAAAAAGAGCGGAACTTGCCACCGCTCTTTTTTGGTATCAAGGAACTCATAATTGTATGGGGAAAAACCTGTACATCGGGCATTCTTTTTCATTTGCCATTCCATGTAAAGTAAGTTATAATTGATTTCACTAAGAATTTTGCAGGTGTGTAATACAAAAAAGATATTAGAGTTTGATGAAAAGAGGGATAAGTATGGAGGAACAGATAAGATTCAATCTGAAAGATACAAAGGAACAACGGGAGTGGGATAGGTTTTTGGCCACATTTTCCAGTGAACAAATGATACTGGGGAGTGTTACAACTAAGCTTAAAGAAGTGCTGCACCGTGCGCCTGACACATTGTTGGATATCATATGGGAAGATGCGGCCATTGAGCAGGAACAAATGGACAGAGCCCAAAAAGAGGAGATTCTGTATCAGAAGATTCCGAAGATAATGGAAGAAGAGCTGATATATGAAAAGATGGATGATATTGAAATTTTGAACAAGGTAGCAGCAGGCCAATCGTTGGATTTGTCCGAGGCAGTCATGGTAGAAAGAAAATTTATTCCACGGGGATGGATCTTTTGTTTTGTGGAGGAAGGGCATTATAGCCTGGCTGTTCCAGAGGAATTTTGGAGCATTTTAAAAATGATGGAGGAACCAGAGACAAAAAAGACGATAGGGTTTATTTTTGGAGTCAGATGTGCAGTTGAAGGATGCTTGGAGTTATATGGGGTCTGTTCCAAGGAGCAAGTAGAAACGGTATTTGAGAGAAGTGTACTTCAACGTAAAAGTCAAAATGACGGGGAAGATTCAAGAAAATTAAGCGCATACTTGGAAGAATGTCTTAAGTTCTTTGAAAAACAGGGGATGTTCTGGCGGGATGGAGATTTCATAATCGATCTTTATTTTGAGACAGAAGAGGAATATATGGCATTGCTGCGCAGACAGCGTGGGAAAGACCATTATATACCAGATTATGATATGGTAAAATCATTACTCAGGGAAAGTGTTTATAAAGAAACACCAGGATTTGAAGCAGTACACAGGTGCCTTACACAAGAAATAAAAGATCTTGAAATGGCAGAGGCATTAATTGAGGAACTAGCGGACTATGTTAAGATAGAAGATTGGGGCATTGTGGAAATTATGGATAGCCTGTGTGAGTGGGATATCTTTTTTGAGGATGACAAAACTGCCGCGCGCATGACAACGGCTTTGAGCGAATGGATTTATCATCTTCCAAGGTGGAGTGAGTGTGGTTACAGCAGGAAGCAAAAAAACAAAGAGAATGATCAACTCCAATATGTGCTTCCGAGTGGTTTTGGAAAGAAGAAACCAGCATCTAAGAAAACTTATCCCAATGATCCGTGTCCATGTGGAAGCGGTAAAAAATACAAGAAATGTTGTGGAAGACAATGAAATAAGGTATAATATGGATGCCTGTTGAAGTGTCAAAGGACTAGCTTTTGGAAAGGAGCAGACAGAGTGTCAGTGGAATTTGATGTAACAATTACAGATAAGGATATGTATCGCTTCAATCTTTATCATGCATACCATGGCGTGCAGGGTATTCTTGCAACGATGGTGGGAATCTGGGTGTTAATTATGGCAGGTTTGACTTTTGGAAAAGTGGAGATTTTTTATACAATTATGTATGTTGTGTTTGGAATTGTTTTTCTGGTGTATGTGCCAGGGAACTTGTATCTTCGTTCGAAACGTCAAATTTTGACTTCTGCGACACTAAAAAACGCGCTGCATTATAAGATTGATGATGCAGGCGTTCATGTATCTCAGGGAGAACAGACTGCGGATTTGGAGTGGAAGCAGATTTATAAGATGGTTTCAAATAAGAACCAGCTTTTGATTTACAGCAGTCGGGTAAACGCCTATGTCATCCCCAAGGAGGCGATTAAGGAGGAATATCAGCTTATCGTTGGGCTTGCGGTAAATCATTTGGAAGGGTTCCGGCTGAAGTTAAATCCTTTCAGTATCTAAGGCGGAGGAATATATGAAGATCATAGAGACGAATACACCAGAAGAAACCTATGCATTGGGTAGAAAATTGGGAGAACAGGCCAAACCGGGCCAAGTATATACATTGATTGGCGATTTAGGAGTGGGCAAGACCGTGTTCACGCAGGGGGTTGCCAATGGCCTTTTGATTGAGGAACCTGTCAATAGCCCTACATTTACCATTGTTCAGGTTTATGAAGAGGGAAGAATGCCGTTTTACCATTTTGATGTATACCGAATCGGCGATATCGAAGAGATGGAAGAGATTGGTTATGAAGATTATTTTTATGGTCAGGGGCTTACGATGATTGAGTGGGCGGATTTGATTCCAGAGCTGTTGCCTGAAAAATATTGGGAAATCAAGATAGAAAAGGATTTGGAAAAAGGTTTCGATTACCGAAGGATTACCATCAATGTATTCTCGTAAAAGCAGGTATAAGGGAGATTCCGATATGATATCAAGGAAATGGAGGGTGCGAATGAAAATATTAGGACTTGACAGTTCTGGTTTGGTAGCAAGCGTGGCAGTGGCAGAGGAAGAAAATCTTCTTGCAGAATATACAGTGAATTATAAGAAAACCCATTCTCAGACGCTGCTTCCTATGTTGGATGAAATTGTGAAAATGATTGAATTGGATCTTAACAGTATAGATGCCATTGCAGTTGCTGGAGGGCCAGGATCTTTTACTGGGCTAAGAATTGGTTCTGCAACAGCTAAGGGACTTGGTTTTGCACTGGGTAAGCCCTTAATTCAGATCCCTACTGTGGATGGGTTGGCATATAATCTCTGGGGAACGCAAGAACTGGTATGCCCTCTCATGGATGCCAGAAGGAACCAGACATATACCGGACTCTATGCATTTGAACGTGGGGAAATGCAGGTGATCACACCTCAGTGTGCGGTGGGGATTGCCGAGATTATTTCAAAGATCAATGAGATGAATCGTGCTGTAGTATTTCTCGGAGACGGGGTGACAGTCTTTCGTCCCTTTATCCAAGAACATTGTAAGGCTCCCTTTTCCTTTGCCCCAGCACATTTAAATAAACAGCGGGCAGGTGCGGTGGCAGTGCTGGGATGTCTTTATTACAAACAGGGAAAGATTCAGCCAGCAGCCCAACATCGGCCCGATTATCTGCGGCTGTCCCAGGCAGAGCGGGAACGGTTGGCCCAGGAAAAGACTTTGTCAAAGTGAGGGAGAGAGGATGTCGAAGAATCGATATGATATTCGTAAGATGTGCAAAGAGGATATTTCTTGTGTACAAGAGATAGAACGCAGCCTTTTTTCCAGGCCGTGGTCACAGCAGGCATTTCTTCAGGCAATGGAGCAAGATACACTATATCTTGTGGCGTTGGAGGATAACAGGGTGGCCGGGTATTGCGGCATGTATTGTTCTTTTGAAGAAGGTGAGATTACAAATGTGGCAGTGGCGACAGTGAAGCAAAATCTGGGAATTGGAAGGACCATGATGGAGGAGTTGTTGCGGCAGGCGCGAGAACGGGGAATCACCCATTTATTTTTAGAGGTGCGCGTTTCCAATGAAAATGCGATCCGTCTGTACCGCAGCCTGGGATTTGAAAATTGTGGGATTCGAAAGGATTTCTATGAAATGCCCAGGGAGGATGGAATGATCATGGTATTGGAACAGTGATTATGGTTATAATTCCCACTTAAAACGGGACTGCCTTTGGGGTTATAATAGTCCTTATGGAAGCTATGTAAAAGGGAGGATAACCAAATGAAAACAGAAGAAAAAATTATATGCAATCGTTGTGGCAAAGTGGTACTAGAAACAGAAGGGATCCCCAGGGAGGAATTTCTACATGTGGAAAAAGAGTGGGGATACTTTTCGAATAAAGATGGAATACGGCAGGAATTTGATCTCTGTGAGACATGTTATGATGCATGGGTCAGAGAGTTTGAGATTCCAGCGAAATCACAGGAGATTGTGGAACTAATCTGAAAGGAATGTTTATGTTAGATGTATGTTTATTAGGAACGGCAGGCATGATGCCGTTGCCTTACCGTTGGTTGACGTCGTTGATGACCCGCTATAATGGCAGCAGCCTCTTGATCGATTGCGGGGAAGGAACACAGATTGCCATTCGGGAAAAAGGGTGGAGCGCCAAGCCCATCGATTTGATTTGCTTTACGCATTATCATGCCGATCATATCAGTGGTCTTCCTGGACTTCTGCTTACCATGGGAAATGCAGAGCGCAAAGAACCATTAACGATGGCAGGTCCCAAGGGATTGGAACGAGTGGTAAATGCTCTGCGCACCATTGCACCAGAGTTGCCCTTTGAAATTCGATTTGTGGAGTTTGGGCAACCCACAGAACATTTTGTAGAGCAGGGATATCATATCACTGCTTTTCGGGTAAACCATAATGTTCCCTGCTATGGCTATACCATCGAAATACCAAGGGCAGGACAATTCCAGGTGGACAAAGCGCAGCATCTTGGGATTCCTAAGAATTGCTGGAGCAGGCTTCAAAAGGGAGAGATCCTTACTTTGGATGGAAAGACGTATACCCCAGATATGGTACTTGGAGAACCTAGAAAGGGGATTAAACTGACCTACTGTACCGACACAAGACCTACACCAGCTATTACGGAAAACGCAGAAAATGCCGATTTATTGATTATAGAGGGAATGTATGCAGAGAAAGAAAAGGCAGCGAAAGCCAGACAATATAAGCATATGACCTTTTATGAGGCGGCGCAGATTGCCAGTGATGCCAAGGTATCTGAGATGTGGCTGACGCATTTTAGTCCATCTTTGGTACATGGCGAGGATTATATGGATGAGGTGCGCAGTATTTTTCCGGGGGCCAAACTTGGAAAGGATGGTAAAACGGTAGAACTGGATTTTCAGTAGGGAGGGATTTTCATGAAAAAGAATGGTTTGAAGTCAATCATAATTGTAGTATTTTGCGCGTGCCTATGTGTGGGATATTATTTCTATCTGACCCAGAAGAACAGTGGGAAAGAGGATAAAATGACAGAAGTGGAAATGCTTATTTCGAAGGATCTTGAACTTTCTTATCCAAAGACGGCGCGGGAAGTGGTGAAATTTTATAACCGGATTTTGAAATGTTATTATGAGAAAGAGTACAACCAGGAACAGTTTGAGAAACTTACGGAACAGGCGAGAAGCTTAATGGATGAAGAACTAAGAGAAAACAATCCCCAGGATCTGTATCTGGAGGCGGTAGAGGCAGATATTTCCAGTTATGACAAGGAAAATAAGAAGATTTCCAACATCAGCATTGAAGGGGTCAATGAGATCGAGTACAAGACAGTGAAAGGAAAAGAATGCGCTTATGTGGATACGGCCTATTATGTAAAAAGCAAGAAGAAAAGTCAACGTGTTATCCAGACTTATATTTTGAGGAAAGATGATGATAATAAGTGGCGAATATTAGGCTTTTATCAGGGATAATTGATTAAAAAACAGGTACTCACGGAATCTTTCTTATACTTGATTTTAGGGCTGATTTTGGACCAAATGCACACAAATTTAATCAATGTACCATCCAGGTACGCCTCCTGAATTTGTGCACATCTGACAAAAAATCTTCTCGCAAAATCAGGCACAAAGAGAATCCGAGAGTACATAAACCAGAAATGGAGGAAATCATGGAAAGCAGTCAAAAGGATGTGGTGATTCTTGCAGTGGAGAGCTCCTGTGATGAGACAGCTGCGGCTGTGGTGAGAAACGGAAGAGAAGTGTTGTCCAACATTATTTCGTCACAAATTGAATTGCACACACTGTACGGTGGAGTGGTGCCAGAACTTGCATCCAGAAAACATATCGAAAAGATCAATCAGGTGATGGCGGAAGCTCTGACGAAAGCTGGAATGAACTTGGCGGATATGGATGCCATAGCAGTCACATATGGTCCAGGTTTGGTGGGTGCCCTTTTGGTAGGAGTTGCAGAGGCCAAAGCAGTAGCTTATGCAGCGCGCAAGCCATTGATTGGCGTGCACCATATCGAAGGGCATATCAGCGCAAATTATATCGAAAATACTGAGCTGGAACCTCCGTTTTTGTGTATGGTAGTGTCAGGGGGACATACTCATCTGGTAAAAGTGGAGGATTATGGGATTTACACAATTATAGGAAGGACCAGAGACGATGCCGCCGGAGAAGCATTTGATAAGGTGGCTCGTGCGATTGGATTGGGATATCCAGGCGGACCTAAGATTGAGAAAATTTCCAAGGAAGGAAATCCAGATGCCATAGCATTTCCCAGAGCAAAGGTGGCGGAAAATCCTTATGATTTTAGCTTTAGTGGAGTAAAATCAGCCGTGTTGAATTATATTAATGGGTGTCGTATGAAAAATATCCCTTTGATTCAGGCCGATATTGCGGCCTCATTTCAAAAAGCAGTGACAGATGTGTTGATTGAACATGCGATGATGGCAGCAAAAGAGTTTCAAATAGATAAGTTTGCGATTGCAGGCGGAGTTGCCTCCAACCAGACATTGCGAAAAGGGATGCAGGAAGCGTGTGAAAAGTCAGGTGTGAAATTTTACCATCCTTCTCCAATTTTCTGCACAGATAATGCGGCCATGATTGGTACGGCAGCCTACTATGAATTTCTTGCAGGAAGACGGGATGGCTGGGATTTGAATGCTGTCCCCAATCTTAGATTAGGAGAACGGTGAGATGGAAAAGGGAAGGTATGCGGCGGTGGTTCTCTCAGCAGGCAGAGGAAGTCGTATGAATGCCAGTGTGCCAAAGCAGTATTTGATGTTAAAAGGCAGGCCAATCATTTATTATGCCTTGCAGACTTTTCAGCAGAGCAGGGTGGAGGAGATTGTCTTAGTGTCTGGGCAAGAAGATCTAGACTATTGCCAAAAGGAAATTGTGGAGAAATATGGGTTTACAAAGGTAAAAGCCATTGTTCCTGGAGGAAAGGAACGTTATCATTCCGTGTTTCACGGATTAGCAGAACTTGACAGATTGGGGAAATCTCCTGATTATGTGATGATACATGACGGTGCTCGTCCTTTTGTGGATCAGCAAATGATAGACAGGTGTGTGCGCGCTGTAGAGGCAGAGCAGGCGTGTGTGGTGGGGATGCCAGTAAAAGACACGATTAAAATCACAGATGAGGATCAGTATGCCGTAGATACGCCCCCGCGGAACCGTGTCTGGCAGGTGCAGACGCCTCAAGTATTTTCGTTTCCTTTGATATATCAGGCATATCAGGAACTGCTGCGACAGGAGTCAGAGGGAAAGAAGATTGCTGTGACAGACGATGCGATGGTGGTGGAAACCATCTGTGACAAAAAAGTGCGTCTAGTGGAGGGTTCCTATAAAAATATCAAGATCACCACACCAGAAGATTTGGAAATTGCAGAGATTTTTTTGTATCACTCTGTAAGAAATATATAAATAGATGCTAAAACATATATTTTTGCTCATTTTTAACATTTTTGTATATTTTTATCTGTTGACAATTGCATGACGTTTGCATATATTTACGGTAAGAAATAGAAATGATTTCGCTTTGGGTGCTTCACTACCTATTAAATGTGAACTTTAACGTTTGGGCGCTTCACTGCCTACGAAATGTGAACTTTAATAAAGGGGTTGTCGCATTAAACAGAGAGTAGGCGATATATAGCGTATATTATTACGAAATATGCTATATAATGATCTGATTTTCCTTAATGTGACAGCCCATTTTCTAAACAATTATTTGTAGAATCATTATGTGTGGTTATTGTTTAAGAATAGTATTTACAATATGATTGCTTGACAAGGGAATTAGTGCTATACTCTTTTTATGGGAAACCATAGAGCCAAAGGCGGCTTTACCCCTCTTGATTTTTCGGAGGGTATGACAGCCCTCCAGACGAAAGAAAGGAGGGCGATTCAATGGTTACATATCAGGATTTCTTTTTATTCTGTACGTTCATTGTTGCCCTTATTAGCCTGCTTTATCAGGTTTTTAAGGACAAAAGAAAATAGCCGCCACTACTTCCACTAGCGACGGCTGACCTCATATGAGGTAGTAACTGAAACTTTTAAGGGGTAGAGCCGCTTCTATGGCTTTCCCTTTTTCTATCTATAATATAGCATATCTGGCAGTGGAGCGCAAGTGAGAAATATACGGGTGCATATGTGTTAATTTCTCATTGAAATAAACACAATCTTAAGAAACGGCTTTTGGGCCAGCCAGAATGATATGCTCCCTTCTAGGGAGACAAGTGAAATAATAAAAACTTGTCTACCTAGAAGGGAGCATATTTTATGTCTAAAAGGAAAATATCCGTTGAGGATAAGCTCTAGATGGAAAAGAAAGTCAGCATCGAATTGCATCTATGTTTCATGTCAGCGTAGTTTTTGTCCAACAATGGATTCGTAATTATGAATTTATGGGTTCAGATGCATTCACTTTAAAGAGAAACAAGAAATTGAAACAGCAAGCTACTTTGTTGGAAAATGCCAGTAATAACTATTATATAAAATGTAGAGAATGATATCAGCAGACTTTTCTTTTATCAAGACATATAAGTATGACCGCCTATTTCGCAGGCGGTCATGTTTATATAGGTCATTACTTTATTTTGTTTCTACAAATCTTTCATGAGTACATACCAATGCGCCTTCCGATATTTCTTTATCATATGCCGCTTTCCTTTCTTCATCCCATGCATCTTTCAATAATTCACTACTCGATTTCTTTGGAATACTCCAGATTGTAGATCACACCTCTTAGAAAATCCAGCGGTTCCTCCATGGTGGAGGCTGTCAGGAATAGCCAGTCATAGGGATTTCCAGAATAAAGTGGTTCGTAATTGCATGAGATCAGAAGGGCGTCTGTCTCAGCGCAGTAGAAATCAAATAAATTGCCATAGGTTTTTTCGGGTTTTAAGCGAAGTGTCACCCAAAAATAATAAAATTTTAGCAGAATCAGACATTTTCGGATTTCATTATAGTTGGTGGAAGTATCACCATCTTTGATGATGTGTCCGAGTGTATGCTTACTTGGGAAGTTACGTTTGACAAGTGTAGGAATATGAGTCTCTTTGGGAAGACCAGAATCTGTGACAATCATTTGTCTCAGCATAAAATCCTGAGAGGCAATTTGTTTGAATGAGAGTTTGCCCAATCTAATGTTTCTGGCGCATTTAAAATATTCCTGTATAACAAGTCCACATTGTTTTTTCTCTTCCTCTGAGATAGATTTTCCAGCGATAAAAGCGTCCAAGGTGGTCCTATCGGAAGGTTTTCCTTGAATGAGATCGAGCATGGCATGGATCTGACGTAAGGCAGTTTGGTTCCAATGCCGGAACGCGTATTTATTTTCTTTAAAATAATGAAGTAATTTTTCCTCAGAAGAACAGTTCTCCATAAAATTTATAATGTCTTGGGTATAAACCGTGTTGGAATTGTCGGGTTTTTCTATCTCAGGATAGGAATTTATCACAGTGATTAATTCCTGGGCGCGGGCGTATGGCAGGCGATTTAAAATACAATAATAATACACCGCTTCTTCGATGCAATGGCAGTTAAAATTGCGGTCAAAATATACATGATGGAAAAACCATTTTGTATCTGAAAATGTCGCTGACAATGCAAAGCAGATTTGAAACATTTTAGAACGGCTGTTGTTTGAAAAATATGGCCGTCTTTCATAGATTTTGGTGCAGCCATTTCTGTCAACATATGGTTGTCTTTCACCAAACCAGCTTTTTATGGTATTTTTACTTATCTTTACGCCTATGGCAGATAATTTGTCATACAGAAAGCTAGTTCTAGCATCTATATCGTCGGGATCTCCTTGATATCCATATTTTTGTATCAGTTCAGTAAGTCCAGTGGCAAAAAAACGGAGATTTTCTGGATTGTTCAGAAATTCCAGCGCGGAGGCTGGATCTTTGTCTGATAATCTGGAATCCCAGATACTGTCATCACTGAATTTTGTAAAATCACCTGTCATAATGGCTCCTCCTTGTGGTATGTAATAAAAATAATTATACTATAAAAAAAGATTTATAGCTAATTTTTATGGAGGAATTATGTTGGACAATCGGAAAAAACTGCCAGATGGAGCAGTGCTGGTGCTGGGACAAGACCATAAATTTACAGTTTTGGAGGAGCTTGGGCGAGGCGGAAGTTGCATTGTGTACCATGCTTTTTATCTGGATATGACAGGCCAAAAACATCTAGTGAGGATCAAAGAATGTTACCCTTGCAGGCCACAGGTAACACGGCTGGAAGGGGGAGCTTTGTGTGCGCTTTCACCAGACGAAGAGATATTTGAAGAGGCAAAACAGAAATTTCGGGAGGCTTACCGCAAAAATGTGGAATTGAAAAAAACATTGGGTCTGGTCAATTCTACAGCAGATGCGATGAATATTTATGAAGAAAATCATACGGTATATTGTGTGGTTACCTGTGTGGAGGGAAGGGATTATCGGACGGCTGTTGACGAGACGATCCATGCCATATTTGTCCGACTGTTGACGCTTTCTAAAATTATTCAAAAGTATCACAGGGAAGGAATTTTATATTTAGATATTAAACCGGAAAATATTCTTGTGATTCCTGAGACAATGGAACATATGGTTCTGTTTGATTTTGATTCTCTGATACGAAAGGAAGACTTAAAGAACCGAAAGAAGATAAGAATACCATTCTCTGACGGGTATACGGCGCCAGAGTTATTTATGGGAGATCCAGGACAGATTTGTGAGGCATCGGATATCTATTCCATCGGGGCGATTGCGTTTTATAAGCTGTTTGGAAGAAAACCAAATGTGCTTGACGGATCTATCGGATGTAGTTACGATTTTGCGTTATTGCGTATAAAAGATCAACGCTATCAACCAGATTTTTTCCGACTGTTGGATGAATTTCTTCATAAATCAATTGCCACAGCAGTTGCGTTTCGCTATCAATCCATAGAGGAATTGATCCCCGTTTTGGAGCGATTAGCGGAGCTGTCTCAGGTGGAGGATGTTTTTTTGTACCATCAGTTTACATATCATTCTGGATGTTTTATAGGGCGAAAACAGGAATTGAGGGAAATCGCTGAAAGGTTGGAACGAGAACAGGAAGTCTTGTTTTTATCTGGAATGGGTGGAATTGGAAAGACGGAGCTGGCAAAGAGATATGCCTATGAAAACAGAGAAAACTATCGGAAAATTCTGTTTCTTCCATTTGCAGGTTCTATCCGAGAGACCGTGTGCGGAGAGGATTTGCGGATTAATAAAGTGGTTCAGGGGGAAAAGGAATCAGACCAGGAATATTATCACAGAAAATTGTTATTGTTAAAGTCATTGGTAGCCTCCAATGATCTGATTCTGATAGATAATTTTGATGTGGATGGTGACGAGGAGCTTGAAAATCTATTGGAGTGTCCATGCAGATTTCTGATCACAACAAGGGAAGATTACTCTGATTATGGGTATTCACAGATGGAAGTTACCAAGATGCAATCACAGGAAGAGCTTTTGGAATTATTTCGTGTTTATAACAGGCATTCCTATGGGGAGGAGGAAATGGAAGCCATCCAAGGGATCATAGAGCTTGTGGAACGTCATACCATGACGGTAGAGCTTGCGGCAAAATATCTGCGAATCACAGGGGAGCAGCCACAGTCTTTGTATTGGCAGTGGATGGCACGAGAGGGTGTGACAAGCGCGAAGGAAATTGGAATCCGTAACCGAAAAGACAAGGAGCTTCGTAGAGAAAGTATCAACATTCATCTTTCCATTCTGTTTGATTTGTCTGGATTTTCTTCTGAGGATCGTGAATTGATGGGAAGTCTTTGTCTGCTTGGAACAGTGCGTGTTGCAAAAAGATTGGTTTTTGAAACGGTGCCAAGTGAAAGACAGCACGAATCATTTGGAAAATCTGATTCGTAGGGGGTGGGTGGAATACCAGGAGGAGACGGAAAAATTGTCTTTACATCAGATTATTATGGATTTGGTATACAGTAATTTAAAGCCAGATTCTGGCAACTGCCCCCATATTACTTGTTCCATGGCAGATTATTTTGCCCAGGAGGTAGAGAACCATGCGCAAAGAACGGTAAAAAACAGGATTGCTTCGTATTTTATGAAGCGGATCAATGGAACGGATCTGGGATATGCAAGGCTTTGTGTCCATTATTGTCAAGAGATGTCGATTGATACAAAATATATTGAGTATGCGGAACAGATTTGTGTCAGGCAGGTGCAGCAGAAGGGAGTGCAGGCAGGAGAAAGTAAGAAATTCACCACAAAAGATGTATGTTCTGGCAGCAGTGCAAAAGCGAAGGAATTGCTCTGGCAAATCTGTATCTTAAAAATCCAATCGGTAAATCAGGGAGATGGCATGTATGAACAGATGTTGGAGGAGGGAATGGAGTTTGATGAAGTCAAGTTTTTTGAAGCACAATCTTTGGAGATTTGCAGTCTGGCAGAACGAGCATTTTCTTATGCGAAGAAATATACTTCAAATCCAGTGTATTTAGGAAACGTCTGTACAGAGTTGGCGTTCCAGCTGCAATCTGTGCCAGAAGATAATTTTCTTGCATTTTTGATGGAGGAGGGCAGTGAGTCTATCAGTAGAATTTTAGAACTGGCAGAGAAGATGCGCCATCAAGCAGAACAGTATTTTCGTGAGAAAGGCATGGAGATTCCCAGAAAAGAGGAGTCTGAGGAAGAATTTTTACTGCCAGATGACAGTTTGTATGATGGGGAAGTGGGGAGTGCCTTCCATCTAACCAGGCAGACAGTGGAAAATTATGATTTGTATCGGATAGAGAAACATCCAGAACAGAAGCAGAAATATTGGGAGCGATGTGTGCAGTGTTTTTCCAGATATCCCAAGGAGGAGGATATTTTGGAGGAAAATGTGGAATTTCTTTTGGAACTTTTGGATCTAGAGCAGATGGAACAAGAGAAAGTAAATCAGGCATTTGCATATTTAGATCGGATCAACATAAGTCATGCGTTGGATGCAGCTGCACAAATTTTGCATTATATTATTAGAATTTGCCAGGAAAATCCAAATCTTATGCGAGAACAAATTATGGCGTATCTGCGTTTGGGGGAGAATATTTTGGAAGTAAGCTTGGGACAGGCAGAGAATGCGCTTTATCGTTGCCAAAAAGCCTGGAAGTTGTATGAGTGCTGGGAACGGGAAGACCCATATCTGTGCAGTAGAATACACAGGGCATTGGGGGAATGTTTTGGGGAATTTGGTTTGGATGATCCCAGAGAATGGGCGGAAAAAGAGAAATGTGATTATTATCTGTTAGCAGAAACAGACGCAAAGGGGCAGACAGTGGACAGGCAGATGGAATTGTGGGAACAAGCCATCAGAGCGTATCATTATCTGGATAATGATGTGATGGAGGAAAAGTGCTGTCAAAGGTTCATGGCACTTATGTTGCCCATTTTGCATCCTTATGATCACAGTGACTTTGAGAGGTACTGGAGAATGGCCATGATGGAGGTTCTCTGCTGTCTGCGCCAAGGGAAGGAGGGACAAGTCAGGGATAGGGTGTTGTGCGCTATCTTTCAAATGTCTCCATACTATCTGGAATTTTGCAAGGACGCTGATGTGCAAATCCATAAAAAAATAAAGGGCAAGCTTGGACAGTGCGCAGACGTCTTACTGGAGGCAGGATGGAAGGAGGAGGCTACTGTGTGTTATCTTTTGGAGATTCTTGTTGTTGGTGGGATGGAATTGCGCAAGGAGTGGTTCGCGCCAAAGTTGGATGATATGGGGGAACTGGAAGAATTGTTAAGGGCAGCTTCTGTGTGCCTGCATGGAGAACTTTCTCTTGAGGCTGTGGATGATGTGATACAGATATCCAGTAAGATTATGCCAATGTGCAACGAAAAAGAGCGGTTTAAGGAGTTTTTGTGTGAGCTCAAATGGTTTTTGGGGGTATATCAGTACCATGATGTGGAATTTAAACGGTAAGTGGTAAAAAATCATTTCTACAAACTTCAAAAAAATATTTGATAAAATAATTTCATCCATGGAAACAGGGAATAAGAAGAATGTGGAGGGATGAAGCATGTTTTGTGAAAAATGTGGAAAACAAGTGCAAGAAGATTGGTCTGCATGTCCAAATTGTGGCGTTGCCATAAATGGTGGGATGGCCCAGCCGAAATTCCAAAAAAGAAAAAAACGATTTACAAGCGGGTGTGGTTCTGGCTTGGCCTAGCGGCGGTGGTTGGAATCGGCGCGACGATGTGCGGCAGTGGGAGGCGTAAAGAGGCAATGATATGGACGGGATGATTCGGGAAATTTATAACTGCGTAGTGCAGAAAGATGGAGGGAAAGACAGGGTTTCAAAAGGCATAGAGGAAGAAATCCTAAACTTACTGAAAAGGATGGAGAAATTGGACGGGCAGGAGTGCGAAGAATACAAGGATAATCTGTATTTCATTGCCTATAAAGCGGATGAGGACGGTTTTGTGAAAGGGTTCCGGTATGCATCCTGGCTGTTTGCGGAGTGTATGAGGAACGGATTTACGGATAACTGAGGCTTCTGTGAAAAAATACATAGGAGTTAGATAGGATGCTTTGGGGTGCAGGCTTTAGGGCATTCCTCTCGTATATTTGCTGTCAGACTCTTGGGATTTCTGAAAAAGGCCGCCAACCGTGGAGCCTAAGAGGCTACTGAGCCTGTCAGGATTCTGAGAGCGGATGGACTTGGTCTGGTTCGTGACCATACAGCTGAAGTTCTGGCAGTTTAAGCCCATTTGCCTGAAGAGCCTATACAGAGAAAGAAAAAGGAAATATGTCATTTTAATAAAGGCAGTAAAGTGTCGATGATTTTTGTAATAGATTCCCTCTTATGGGGAGAGAGTGAGCGTATAATATTATCAAGCTGTTCGTTATAGTCTGGATCAGGGCTGCTACAATGGAATGTCCCAAATAACAGATAGTCGGCAGAGGCATTTAAGGCGCGGGCAACTGACATAAAAGTTTCAAGAGACATCTGCTTAAGACCACGTTCAATCTCATAGATATAATGTGGGCTGACGTTAATTTCTTCGGATAGCTGCTCTTGCGTTATGCCTTTTGATTTACGCAGTGTTTTGATTCTTTGGCCAATCTTATCGTTTTCCATGTTTCTCCTCCATAAATTAAAGATGTACTCTCGGAATCTCTCTTATACCTGCTTTTACGGCTGATTTTGGGCCAAATGCACACAAATTTAATCAACGTACCATCCAGGTACGCCTCCTGAATTTGTGCACATCTGACAAAAAATCTTCTCGCAAAATCAGGCACAAAGAGAATCCGAGAGTACATTAAAGATATATCCATAAGTTATATTTTTACACTAGCAAATAGCAACATGGTGTGGTAAAATATAGCTGTAAGCAACAAAAAACGAATAGAAGATGACAAACACTGTTGAGAAAGGTTATGGAATGCGTGGAAAAAGATACTAAAAAGAAATTGGAGGTTATAGAAAATTTAAAGCAAAAAGATAATTTGTAGGGTGACAGGGGAAAGAGCAACAGAACAAATAGCGATACCCAAAATAAGTGAAGTGAATTATTTAAAGGAGGAAAAATGTTTTGCGGGAAATGTGGAAAGAAAATGGAAGAGGGATGGCTAGTGTATTGACCACCTGACAATCAGACCAATTACTTGCCTGAATTTCCATCTACTGCGTTAGATTTTCTAGTCGTAGCCACCGCTACGCCGTCAAAAATCTGCCTTGCAGAATGAAAATTCATTCTGCGTAATTAGTCTAAATGTTAGGCGGTCAATACACTAGTCTGCCCTTATTGCGGTTATGAAAGAGTTGCATCTGCCCAGGGTGGATTGCCGGAGCAAGAGCAATTGGAAACAACAAATGTTGTGGAAGGTAGAGATGAATTAACAATAGTATGGGAAGCAATCAAGGGTTTTATCCAGGAACATCCAATGAGAACAGCGTTGTGTATATTAATTATAGTTTACCTGGCATATCTATTTTATACTATTTTTACATACGATTTCTATAATGCGTTACATGGGCAGGGGATGATGGGAGCGCTTATAGACCTTCTCCCTGTCTTTGCAAAGATAACTTTTTGCGAGAGCGGGATATGGTTAATTTATGGACCCAGGAATTATGCGCATACAAAAGAGTTGTTGACAGGCAAGCGGCAGAAAGGCTGCGGAATGGCTTCACATATTGTAGAATCTTTTGTGGCGGTTGCGCTACTGTTAATATATTGGCTATCTAAATAAATGTATTCTCAGAATCTCTCTTATACCTGCTTTTACGGCTGATTTTCCATCAAATGCACACAAATTTAATTAACGTACCATCCAGGTACGCCTCCTGAATTTGTGCACATCTGACAAAAAATCTCCTCGCAGAATCAGGCACAAAGAGAATCCGAGAGTACATTGAATAAAACTATAGGAGGAAAATATGTTTTGTGAAAAATGTGGTAAAGAGTTAGAAGATGGTTGGAAGAAATGCCCATACTGTGGGCAGGTGATTGGCGAGGGTTCCGTAAAAGCTGAAAAGAAGCCTGAAACATCCAATCATCCTCAAACAGTCCAGAGAGAAAGGAATTATATAGAGGATGTACCTAAAAAGAAGGGAAAAGCAAAAAAAGTACTGCTTTGGGTTGGGGCAGTATTATTGCTTCTGATTGTCGTAGCTATTCTTACGCCATCTGGGGATGACAGCAGCAATAGTAGCCAGGGAACCAAGGAAGCATCAGAAGAGATAAAAACACTTGAAGAAGTAGGTGGATTTGGGCAATGGAAAGAAGAGGGGTTCCCAGGAATGGTAAGGGCCAATATAAGTGTTGAGTTCCCATTAGGAAATACAGACAAGAATAAATATGCAGTGTATATAGGCATGGGAGGTGTGAACATTGGCATTGTAATGCAGGAAGACGAGAAACCTGTAAAAGAATGGGAGTGGCTTATAAATGCAGAGCCGTATGAAGAAACGGGAAAAGCATATTTTAATGGCATATTGAAATACTTGAGAGAAGATGATGAAGTGCCAGTATTTCTAGTCAGCGATGTTACAGAAGGCGATTACAAGGCAGACAGCCAAGATATGGGAAATGAAGAAGTGGGTTATACGGAAATTGATTTAGAAGAAATTATGGGTCTGCCAGAAAAAGAATTGGAAGGCATGGGATTTTCTTATGATGAGGATAATATGGGATATACCCTTGCTGGTGGAGGTATTCTTGTGAATAGTGATATGGATGGAAACGTAAATATGATAATGATTGAAGGAACTGGAAGCGATATGCCAGGTTTCCATGGGATAAGGATTGGAATGAGTTTGGAAGAAGCAGATAAGCTACTGGCGGATCGGTACACCAAGGAGGGGGAAAGAGAGGGCGTCACAATGGATGATACTGCTGCATATCTTGACAGGAAATCAGGCAACAGCGTAATGCTTTCAAATGTTGATGGGAAAATTACACAAATTTATGTAATGCATCATACAGAAGAAGAGCTTCAGGAAACATTAAACCCTGAGAATGCAGAAAATATGGAAATGTATTTAACGAATAGCAGTGAATCCATTCCGGTAAAAATTGAAAATTTATATCAAGAAACTGTGTACACAGGATTTACAACAGTTAGCTTTGATATGGTTAATGTAACAGATACTGATATAAAGAAAGCAAAGTTCGGAATAGCTGCATGGGATTCTTATAAGTTGCCTCTTGAATTGGTAGAAATGTATAGTTTTGATCCAGAATATTTTTATAGATGCCAAGGCAGTAATATTGCAGCAGGACAGACATCGCATGCTTCAGTATCATTTGAACAAAGGGATTTTAAGTATATGCAGATTCTTCTCTTGGAATGTATTGATTTTGAAGGAAATACCTGGACAAATCCAGCCGCATCCTATTATGAAGAGAATTTTGCAGGAAAAAAGTTTGATGAAAATACAATGACTGCTATGGTTTTTGATACAGATGAAAATGATATGAGTGGCGATATGGAAGGGCAGGAAGATGTTGTTAACTGTACAGGAGACTTTTTTACAGATGTGTCAGATGGCGTCCTATATGAAAAAGATGGGGTTATTGTAGATGTCAATGGGAATGCTTTAGCGGAGTACTCAGAATATTATGTTACGGAAGATGGATATATATCAAATGGAGATTGGGTTGAAGAAGGCTATACAGTTGATGATACAGGAAAAATTGTACAGTTTTAAAGGCAATTAAGCATAATATCAATAAAATTTTAAATTTAATGTTAGGTAGTATGTAATATCTGGAGGAGTTTTTTTGTGTGCTGTTCCATTAATAAACAGTGGTAAGTAAAAATAATAAAGTTTAGTTACATATTATAATAATGAACCTATACTAGTGTATTGACCACCTGACAATCAGACCAATTACTTGCCTGAATTTCCATCTACTGCGTTAGATTTTCTAGTCGTAGCCACCGCTACGCCGTCAAAAATCTGCCTTGCAGAATGAAAATTCATTCTGCGTAATTAGTCTAAATGTTAGGCGGTCAATACACTAGGCAGGGAACTGGTCTTTCTTTCTCCAGATGCTTACTTGGATCCAAAGGATCATTATCCCTGTGTGCTTGTGGGGAGTGTTGGAGAAGGAGTCTATGAGGAGGCAGAGGAGTTGGTGGTCACTTTTAAGATCAGGACAAGCCTGGATGATCCAGGATCTTATGTTACTTATGAGATGCCTTTAATTTATGGAGAAGAGTAGTAAATCAAGGAGGAATGCGAGATGTTTTGTACAGGTTGTGGAAAGGAATTGCAAGAGGGGTGGGTAGTTTGCCCAGGTTGTGGGAAAGCGGTCAATCAGGGAGGGACAACTCTCCCAGCAGATAGCACTCTCAGTCCAGGGAGCGGCGCTCTGACGCCAAGGACGCGCGAAGAGCTGAAAGATGAATTGATGGGCACAGCATTTACGGCAAAGGGGAGCGTGGTGCTGTTTTACGGGGCAAGCGGGATTTCCAGGGATTTAGAACGGGTGTTGCAGCCAGGGGAAGAGATTATCCAGTTTTACCATGCCAACAGAAATTCATTGATTGGACAGTTTAAGAGCCTTAAAATGTTTCGGGATTATATGGTGTGTACCAGCCAAAGGTTACTTTACATAGAAAGCGGTAGGATGGCCTTTTCTCTGATTCCTTTTTTCCGAAAAGTGATTGCCATCCCATATCAAGAGGTTGTACGGGTGGAGCCAGGAAAACGTCTGGGAATTTATTCTGGGAAGCTTATTGTCGAGAAGCAGAGTAAACGGATGAATTTCGCCATGTTAAATAGCAAGGATGCGGCGGAGTTGGCGGACTATTTGATGGAGAAAAAAAGGGGAATGTAGTATGTTCAGATAGGAGGGGGGAGACTTCTCCTGTTTGTATTCAAAAATGTATACCTTTAGATAGACAGTCACTGGCAATTAGCAACAAGATGTGATAGGATATAGCTTAAAGCAGCAATAACAGACAAAACATATGAAAATATTAGGAGGAAAATGGAATGCTTAATACGAATGGGGAAAAGGAGTATAGAAAGGGGCTAGAGCTCTTAAAGGATTTTGGCGATACAAATGTAAGGGATGCAATGGAATTTTTTATCAAAGCAGCAGACGAAGGACATTTAGAGGCAACTTATTATGTAGGTTATTTTAATTTGTTTGGAGAACCACAAATTCAGAGAAATGTAAAACAGGCAATAGAGTGTTTTGAGAAATGCCTGGACGCTGGTTTATCAAAGGCTAAATATATTATGGCTCTTATTTATTTTTATGGCATTAGCATTGAAAAAGATGAAGCGAAAGCATACAAATTATTAGAAGAATCATTTAAAGAAGGCATTTATGACGCATTGGCTTTGTTAACTTATTGTTGTTGGAAGGGAATTGGAACAGAAGAAGATATTTCAAAAGCGAAAGAGTATAATGCAATTGCTAGACAAATATGTCTACCAGGAGCGGAAATCGTTTATTTTTCTTTGTGTGCTTACCAATCGGAAAAAGGAAGGAAAGAAGAGAAATAAACATAAAAAGAACTGTCTTGCTTATTAAGACTGCCCCATGAAAAGGTAGGAAAGTAAATATACTAAAAGTAGCAACCAGTTAAAAGATAATATAATAAACATATTTAGTTTTAGAAGTGTCTATATGACACTTGGAATCACCATAAATTGATCACTGCACATTTTTAGGGAATATCAATTTATAAAGAGAGGAACGGGAATGAATTTATGTTTGGTGAATTTACAGAACGGTATTATCCGGATGGTATACTTAAATTTGAAGGGAATTACAAAAATGGAAAAGCCAACGGTTATGGAAAATCTTATTATCCTACAGGAAAGTTGCAATATGAAGGAATGTGGGCAAATGGGGTGTATCATGGGGAGGGAACGTTATATGATGAATCGCTGCAAACGATATATAGTGGGGAATGGTTTGAAGGGCGGCAGGCCGTAAAGGATTTTGAAAGAAACTATGACGGTAATATACATTCAGAGGATTTAGAAAAATATATTAATGAGTTGAATTCGCTGATTGGTTTGATGAATGTAAAAAAAGAGTTGAATAGCCTTATCAATTTTGTCAAATTGCAACAAATCAGAAAGAAAAAAGGGTTAAAAATGCCTACAATTTCTTTACATATGGTATATACGGGAAATCCAGGAACAGGAAAGACAACCGTTGCAAGATTGATATCAAAGATTTTATATGAATTGGGATATTTATCGAAAGGGCATATAATAGAAACAAATCGTGCAGGGCTGGTAGCAGGTTATTTAGGG
>CAJTVT010000046.1 GCA_910580015.1 uncultured Lachnospiraceae bacterium | reverse complement strand
CTTAAAATCCTGTGGTGGCGACATCGTACCGGTTCGATTCCGGTCGCCGGCATTTGAATTTTGAGGGTTCAACTCTTTTATATAAGAGTTGAGCTTTTTTTCATTTCATAGGAAAGAGCGTCCTATGAAACAAAAACGCTCCGCAGGGATCGCACTGCGGCGGTAAGGAATTATGCTGCAAAAGCAACCCGCCGCAGGCGGAGAATCCTGCGTTGCAGGATTCTTTTTTATTATTAATGAAAATTCATTCTACGGATTTGGTCAACTATGAATATGTCACTACAAAAAAGGATAAACGATTTTTATAATGAAACAAGGGTCAGGAATAAGGGAAATATTCTGTGAGCGTAATATGGCTGTGTTGACGCTGTCTGAGTGAAGGAAAGCTGTGAACACAATCATTTGCTGTTACACAAAATAGGAAGATAGAAATGGGGAGACGCAATGTTGACTTTGGATGAAAGTAACTATTTGAATTTTTATTTCAATACAGTGGATGGGTTTTCTGTGCAAATGAAGCGTCAGATTGTTGCTGATTTGGAACAAAAACATTTGATTACATTTCACAAACAGAAGAATCTATTGGATGCTGCGCATTGTATGTATTTTGAGAAAAAAGATTATAGATATATATGTCAAAGAACCTCACAAAATATAAATTTTTTAAGTTTTTATGATAAACTTGATTTTTTAAAGATGTATCAATATTCAGTACCATTTTTTTATGAGGGGGAGATTGAAAACAGATTTAAGAAATTGTTGGATAGCGGCAAAGAAATACAAAACTGTGGTGATTATGACAATAAAATAGAATTCAGCATAGCATCCGAATTTGAAGAAGCGATTCCTGTATTTTATAAAATTGATGATCAGCATTTTATGGTCAAGTTTGTTGTTCATCAGAATTATTATAAAGATCAGAGTCAAAAAATAGATTATAGATACATTGTGGTGGTATATTTTGATGAAACAAATAAAATGTTCGAAATTCGTTATGATCGTTTAAAACAGAGTTATTCAGCTCATAATAAAGATACATATAGGGATAACATATTTTTTATAATTGAATGGCTAAAAGAGAAACTACAAGTCAAGATTTTTAGGTGTGATAACAAGAATTTTTGGGATATTGTCAAAAATGATGAGCAAAGTCATGTTAGAATCTTCAAACAAATGATGGATATGGGAAGTTCTGGTGCAGCAGAATTAACAGCTTCACAGGATGAAGATTTTATTTTGCCGTTTATTGGGGAAATACGAGAACTAATCCATCAAAATGAAGAACTTTTTAATCAGAGTAAAGAGATAAAGAATCTACTGTTAGAATATATTAAGGAGAAGGAAGCTACAGCCAGTTATCCATATGTCCATTTGATGTGGGAGAGGGAAGTTGTTTCGCAGAGTTTTATTGTTAAAATTACGTTTTCATATTTTGATAATAGTTTTCTGCAATTGTGGCATATAACTGGGGGTTGTTTGGATTTTAGAATGGAAAGGATGAACGATGCAATCGAATATTTTGGTTCAAGTGGAGCTCTCGTTAAAGGAACAGAAATTTAATATTGACATTGAAAAGTTTATGGAGTTCTTTCGGCTTGTCAAACAGAAATGGATTTTTCCAGATGCAGTTCATCATTTTACAAAGGCAGATATTGTAGAAACGTATCGTGTTTTGGATTATTTGACGGATATGGGATATTTAGAACAATACTTTGAGATTTATTGCCCTAATTGCAATCGATTTATAGGGCGGCATTACAAGACATATTTTGAATTGCCAGAGGTAGAGTATTGTCCTCATAATGATTGTGAACTCACAGAAGTGTCACAAAACGCAGTGATAATTTATCGGGTGATTGTAGAATGAAGGAACAGCAAAAAAACGACTATGATGATTTAGAAAGATTTATGCGTAAAAATAATCTGACGATAGAGGGGTATTTGAAGGTACAGCGGAACAGGAATCAGAAGCTTTTTAATTTATCAGAGCAAGCATACTGTGAATTTGAACAATATTTTAATTCTTTAAATAGGGACATACAAGAATACGATAAGGAGAAAAAACATTTATTTTCCGTTCAACAGAGGGGGGAACTGTTGGAAAAGCTGGCTGGAACATTATTTTTTCATGGAAATGCGCTTTTTGAAAAGGCTATCAATTGCAGGACGGTTACCAATGAGATTGATATTTTGATAAATTGGAAAAGGGAGGCTTTGCAAAACGGGATTGACAAGGCATACGATTTTTTAGGGCAAGGTTTTTTATGCGAGTGTAAGAATTACGTTGGAAGTGTGGATGTTACATATGTGGGCAAGTTTTATTCCTTAATGAAAGTAAGTGATGTGAAGTTTGGCATTATTTTTTCTAGAAATGGTATTGGTGGGAAAAATATTTGGGTTGATGGAAAAGGTTTGGCAAGAAAGATCGCCCTTAGGGAGAAAATTTATATTGTTGATGTTACCTGGGATGATTTTGATAGAATATACAAAAAAGAAACGAATATTTTGAATATATTGAATGACAAATATATCGCTATGAAAAATGATATAAGTTATCATGAATACATATCAAAACACGAGATGGAGGAAGAGTTTAAACGATAAATGGTGGAGAAAAAGCAGGATCCTTTTGGGGATTCTGTTTTTCATCCAAACGGGCATGTATAGGAAGAATATTGGCATGATAGATGGGGGCAAGCAGGGAAAATAGAGGATGACATTGGGGATGTTTACCATAGGACTTTTTTTTCTTGACACTCTATTTGTGAGAACGTATACTTAAATATAGTAGGGTTAAAATTAGGAAATAGAAAATTTTATCAGAAATACAGACAACAGATGACAACAAAAAGAGGTGAAAAAATGCAGGAAGAACTTTTGCGGGGAGAAGATATTTATCGTTTTGCAGATGAATCTCTGGAGATTATACTGATGTTTGACGATAATGGAAAAATTTTGTATGGTAATGCTTTAGCCAAAAATGACCTGGGGTATGGGGAAGAATTGACAACGATCCGTTTGGATGAGTTATTTCCTGGAGAGCTTCGTCAGGAGGACAACAGCTTTTCGATGGAACAAGTTGCGCAGATGAAGGAAGGGATGATGTATCGTAAGAATGGAACATGCTTTCCGGTTCGAATGTCTATTGTAATGGAAGCAGGCAGAAATCTTCTATTTTCTATTAATATCGCTAAGCGGATTGAAACAGAGCGAAAGCTTGTGCGTATGAAAGAGGAGATGGAAGAGACTATTAAGGTGCGAAATGAATTTGTAGCAAATGTTACACATGAGCTTCGTACACCAGTCAATGGAATTCGAGGGCATGTGACAAATCTTCTGGAAGCTGGGGTTACAGGGGAAGTAAAAAATACGATGGATATTATTATCCGATGCTGTGAAAATATGTCTGCCATTATCAATAATATCTTAGATTTTTCCAAACTTGAGGCTGGAAAATTTATAATTGAACAAAAAGAATTTAATTTCTACAAGATGGTGAATCATGCAGTTGAGACAAATATAACGGCAATCAATTCCAAAGGTCTACATATCGGGGTAAACATTGATAAGATTATACCTGAGTATTTGATAGGAGATGAGCTGCGGCTTACGCAGATACTAAATAATTTGTTGTCAAATGCAGTGAAATTTACCAGTGTTGGCTACATTAATATAGAAGTGACCAAGACGGTGGAATTTGATGACGAGATCGAGTTGTTTTTTGTGGTGTCAGATACAGGAATTGGAATTTCACAAGAGGAGAAGGATAAACTGTTTAAGAGTTTTTCTCAGGTGGATGCTTCCATTACCAGAAAATATGGCGGCACAGGATTGGGGCTTGCCATAACGAAGCAGTTGATTGAGTTGATGCATGGCAGCATTCATTTGGACAGTGAAAAGGGAAAAGGGAGCAGTTTTTCGTTTTCTGTGCGTCTTCATTTATCACAAAACAGCAAGGAAGGACTCAAAGCAGGAGAACGATTTGAATTTATCAATCAGAATCAGGTTGTGCCACAATTCGATGATCTGGAGAAAATATTTCAATTTGGAACAACTGAGAATTTGCAAGAAATTGCAAGTAAGATGGAAAAGCTGATTATATGTATGGATGTGGAAGCTTGGGATAAGGCGGAAACCTTTGCCCATAACATTAAGGAATTATTGGAACAAGCGCCTAAGGATATTAAGAAGTCTGCTTTTCGTATGGAAATGAATGTACGTAAAGGGAATTATGAAAAGAGTATGGAACAATATAACAGTATAAAGTCGGCATTAGAGGAAAGCATTGGAGGAAAGTAAGATGGAAAATGCGAGAAAACCCGGCAGTGAACCACAGATTGTAATTGTTGATGATTTGGACACCAATTTGATGATTCTGGAGAATATGATAGAAGGGATGGGATATATACCCCGCTGTGCATCCAGCGCAGCAGAGGCAGCGGCATTGATTGCAGAGAGTCGGCCACAATTGATTCTTCTAGATGTGTTTATGCCTGAAATGGATGGGTATGAGTTTTGTGAACGCCTAAAGGAAAGTCCCATTACCAGGGATATTCCAGTTATCTTTATTTCGGCCGCAGATTCCAGTGAGGATAAAGTGCGAGGATTTAAGCTTGGGGCAGTTGACTATATTGGAAAGCCTTTTGAGGTCACAGAGGTAACCATGCGTGTGAAGAATCATCTTAAAATTTATGAAATGCAGCAGGAACTTGAGATGAGTAACCGCAGGCTTCATACCGTAATTAGCAGTCAGGCACGTAGAATTGAGGATGAACAAAAGAATATTCTTTCAGCCCTTGCAGCTTTGACAGAGGAACGAGATGCTGAGACAGATAATCATATGCAGAATGTGGCATATAACTGTCGAATGTTGGCTCAGGCACTTCAGTTCAGCCCGGAATTTGACGAAGATATATCAGAGAGTTTTATAGACAATATTGAGGTGGCTTCCAGATTGCATGATATTGGTAAAATTCAAGTTCCCTATGATCCGTTAATGGAGCCAATGTTCCAGTTGCAGGAGATCTCAGAGGAGCAAAATCATGCTCTAAAAGGAGCACAGATTTTGGAGCGAATTTATCAGAATACCCCAGAGAACAGTTTTTTGCCCATGGCAATAGAAATTGCGCGTTATCATCATGCTAGGTGGGACGGAAGCGGTTATCCTAAAGGAACAATGGGAAAGGATATACCATTGTCAGCCAGGATTACTATGGTAGCAGATTTTTATGACACTATGATTGGTGATCAGGGGGAAGGCTGTGATACAGAGGAGACCTTGAAGATCATTGAGAAAGAGAGCACAGTCTTTTTTGATCCAGAAATTGTAAAGGTTTTTTTGAAAATTAGAAACCAGTTAAGGTATAGTGGATCTAAGCGCAATAATTGACATTTAACTAGAAATATAGTATTATTATAGCCACATGGCAAGTAGTTAGGAAGTAGTTAGATAGAAGTTTTTTGTGATAGGAGTAAGGAAATGATTACGGATAGTGAATTTCACCGGGTCGTGACTTATGTTAAAAGGATCAGCGGAATTGATCTTAGCGAAAAGCGTGTATTGATAAATGGAAGGCTTAAGAATTATCTTCTGAGGAACGGGTATAACAGCTATAATGAATATATGGAAAAGGTGGAGAGGGATCCCAAAGGGAAAGAGGCTCGGAACCTGATTAATGCACTCACAACCAACCATACATATTTTATGAGAGAGTTTGAACATATGGAATTTATGCAACGGGAGATCCTTCCAAAACTGAAGGTGAAGGAAGCGACCAGAAGGGATTTGAGGATATGGTCTGGAGCATCTTCTACGGGAGAGGAACCTTACACGATCGCTATGGTGTTGAGGGATTTTTTTGGGATGGAGCAGCCCAAATGGGACACGAAAATTTTGGCAACTGACATTTCAACGAAGGTTCTAGAACATGCCAGTAAGGGGAAGTATTTGTCAGAGCAGATAGAGCCCTTGCCAGATCGATGGCGCAAAAAGTATTTTAAAAAAGTGGGTGAGATGGAATATCAGGCAACCCAGGAGTTAAGAAATGAGGTTATTTTCAGACAATTTAACCTGATGAATTCCTTTCCATTCCGAAAACCGTTTCATGTGATTTTTTTAAGAAATGTAATGATATATTTTGATGATGATACAAAACGGCAGCTTTTGCGTAAAATCTATGATTTTCTTGAGCCTGGAGGTTATCTGTTTGTAGGTACCACAGAAGCGGTTGATCGAAAGGGAACAGAGTTTAGGTATGTACAGCCGTCTATATATCAGAAGTAGAAAATAGAAAAGAAGGCAGGAGAGTTGGATGCGTAGGATTAAGGTATTGGTTGTAGACGATTCTGCGATGTTTCGCAGTTTGCTGGTACAAAGCTTGAAAGCTGATCCGCTCTTGGAAGTTGTTGCGCAGGCAGGAGATGCTTATGCGGCAAGGGATGCTATTATAGAGTATCGTCCAGATGTGATGACGTTGGATGTAGAAATGCCTAGAATGGACGGAATTCAGTTTCTGCGGAAACTGATGCCTCAGTACCCCTTACCGGTGGTGGTAATCAGTGCGTTGGATGCCAGGGTGTTTGATGCTATGGAAGCAGGAGCTGTGGATTTTGTATGCAAACCCACTGGTGTAAATCCGGCAAAGATGGATGAATTTTTGAGAAAAGAGCTTGGCACGAAGATCAAAATAGCCTCTACGGTAAAGGTTGGAAAGATGAAACGTGTGGAAGCGGCAGGTCCTGTCAATAGTCTTTCTGGAGTTAAGAAGGATATGGTAATTGCAATTGGCGCGTCTACAGGGGGAACAGAGGCGATTTTTGACGTGGTAAGTAAGTTTCGAAAAGATATTCCAGGTGTGGTTGTGGTACAGCATATGCCACCAGGATTTACAGAGATGTATGCGAATCGACTGAATAACCAGTGTCAGGTAGCAGTTAAGGAGGCAGCTACCGGAGATCGACTATATCCGGGGCGAGTTCTGATTGCACCAGGAGATAAACAGATGCGTTTGATAAAAGTAAATGGCGTCTATCAGGTGGAATGTAAGCATGGCGAGAAGGTAAGTGGCCATTGTCCGTCCGTGGATGTATTATTTTCTTCGGTTGCAAAGACAGCAAAGAAAGATGCAGTCGGCGTGATTCTCACAGGTATGGGAGGGGACGGTGCCAAGGGCCTGCTTCAGATGCGCGAGGCAGGAGCGATTACAATCGGGCAGAATGAAGCAAGCTGTGTTGTATATGGAATGCCTAAGGTTGCATATGATATTGGAGCAGTTCAGCATCAGATGGAACTTTCTAATATAACAAACAAAATTTATAGTGTATTAAAGACCAATTAGAAAGGAGACAGAATTTATGAAAATTTTATTGGCTGAAGATGATTTTGCAAGCCGCAAATTCATGTCAAATTATTTAGGGAAATATGGAGATTGTGATATCACTGTAGATGGAGAGGAAGCAGTGGACGCATTTATGATGGCATTGGAAGACGGGGAACCCTATGATTTAATCTGTCTTGATGTGATGATGCCAGTATTGGATGGCTATCAGGCGTTAAAAGCGATTCGCGACATCGAAAAGGAACGAGGCATTCAAGGAAAAGACGGAGTTAAAATTATTATGACCACGGCATTGAATGAAGAACGTAATGTTAAGAAAGCTTTTGAAATGGGATGTACTGTTTATTCTGGCAAACCTATTGATTTGGACAAATTTGAACTTATTTTAAAGAAGTTGGAACTGATAGATTGAGAATACTACAATAGAAAGGGGGCGGGAAAATGGGAGAAGACTTTAATACAGATAGTATGCTGGATATGTTCCTTTATGAGAGTGAACAACTTCTGGAGACATTGGAAAATGTTGTATTAGAGAAAAAGGACGAGGATTGTTTTGATGAGGCGTCTATCAATGAAATTTTCCGTGCCATGCATACCATCAAAGGTTCTTCGGGTATTATGATGTATGAAAATATCACGAAGGTATCCCATAAGCTGGAAGATGTATTTTATTATTTGAGAGAATCACATCCAGACAATGTTCCGCATTTAGAACTGGTAGATCATGTGCTTGAGGTATCTGACTTTATTAATGGTGAGTTGGATAAAATCAGAGAAGGTGAAGCGCCTGATGGTGATGAGAGCAAAATTGTTGATGACATTGATAAATTTCTTACAAGAATAAAAACAGGAATTGAAAAGAAGGGTGATGAACTTCCACCAGAAAATACTTATGTGGAGCCAGAGCAGTTTTATATTGCGCCTACTGGCAGCGAGAGCAGCAAGTATTATAAAGTGTCTATTTATTGGCGCGGCGATACCCAAATGTGTAATATTCGTGCCTACACTGCCGTTTACTCGTTAAAAGAGATCGTCGAGGATATGCAGTATATTCCAGATGATATTATTACCAATGAGGCCAGCGGCGAGGTCATTTTAGCAGATGGATTCCATATGCTGCTGAAATGTCAGGCAACAGAAGAGGAAATTATGAGTACCATTGGGGAGACCTCCGGTATGGACCGGGTGGAGATCCATGATTGTACGAAACAGGAATATGAGATGGGCTTTCATGAGCATGCAGATGGTCCCATTATTATTGAACTGGATGACAAGGAAAAAGAACCAGAACCGAAAGTTGAAAAGAAAGAGCCAGCACCTGGTGATTATGTAATTAAAAGTAAAGAAGCTGGTAAGGGGAAAAAGCTGGCGAAAAATCAGCCCAAACCCCAGCCCAAACAGACGTATATCAGCGTGAATGTTGAAAAGCTGGATTCGTTGATGGATATGATTGGAGAGTTAGTTATTTCTGAGGCAGTAGTGCTTCAAAATCCAGATCTTAAAGTGCCTGGACTGGATCTTACAAATTTCCAGAAAGCGGCAGGACAGCTTTCCAAAATCACCACAGAGCTTCAGGATGTAATTATGTCCATGCGTATGATGTCTCTGACAAATACATTCCAAAAAATGAATCGTATTGTATTTGATGTATCAAGAAAGCTCGGCAAGGATATTGAGCTGGAAGTGATCGGTGAGAACACAGAAGTGGATAAGAATATCATTGAACATATTTCTGATCCTTTGATGCATTTGATCCGTAATTCTGTAGACCATGGAATTGAGTCGAAAGAAGACCGAATCGCAGCAGGAAAAGATCCAAAAGGAAAAATCACTTTGGAAGCCAAAAATGAGGGCGGAAAAGTGTATATTATCGTCCGAGATGATGGTAAAGGTTTGAATAAACAGGCATTGTATGATAAGGCGAAGAAAAATGGCCTGATTGGAAACCGGGCAATGTCAGAATTTTCGGAAAAGGAAATCTATCAGTTTATTACCTATGCAGGGTTCTCTACCAAAGAGCAGGTAACCGAGTATTCTGGAAGAGGCGTGGGTATGGACGTTGTTGTCAAGAATATTCAGTCTGTAGGAGGAAACCTGGAGATTGACAGTGTGGAAGGTGCTGGAAGCGAAATGACGTTGAAAATCCCGCTTACACTGGCAATTATCAACGGAATTGTCATGCAGGTTGGAAATTCCACGTTTGTGATAGAGACAAATGCTGTCAAGGAGTTTGTAAGGATCCGCAGGGATATGCTGGTGAAGGAACCAAATGGAGAAGAATTCATTATGCTTCGAAATGAATGTTATCCGTTTATTCGTCTGAATCAACGTTATCATTTGCAAGAATCCAAAACAGATATTGAAGATGGTATTGTGGTAGTGCTGGAACATGAAAATAAGTTTATCTGCGTATTTATCGACGAACTGATTGCAGAGCAGGAGATTGTAGTAAAGCCCATCCCATCTTATATCCGAAAAGTTCAGGGACTGTCTGGATGTACACAGCTTGGAGATGGAAGCATAGCGCTGATTCTTGATATTGCAGGTTTGATTGCCGGAGAGGAGAGAAAGTAGGATATGGCGGAAGAGTTGTTGGAAGAATTTGAAGACGAACAAGATGCCCAAAAAGGGATGTTTATGACTTTCCAAATGGGAGACGAATGTTATGGTATTGCAATTACATTCGTGCAGGAAATTGTCGGAATTCAACCTATAACAGCAGTTCCAGAGATAGAAGATTATATCAAAGGACTGATCAATATCCGTGGGAAGATTATTCCGGTTATTGATGTCAGGGTGAGATTCAAACAAGATCCTTTTGAGTATACGGACCGCACTTGCATCATAGTTATTAATGTAAAATCAACCATTGTAGGATTGATTGTGGATAAGATTGCAGGCGTTATTACGGTAGATGAGAGAGAAATTATTCTGCCGCCATCGTTGTCACAGTCTGGAACCGGGAGCAATAAGTATGTATTTGGGCTGGCAAAGGTAGAGGATGAGGTTAAATTACTTTTGGATCCGGAGAAATTGATTCAAGATGAGGATATGACAGCATTGGAAGAGGCTGTCTCCAGCGGAGAGGTAGCTGTAGAAGCTTAAAGGTGAAGGAGAAGAAGAGGAAATGAAAAATGCAAAGATAAGAACAAGGTTGTTGGTTTGTTTTGGAATTACTGTTTTGATGACATTTTTTGTTGCATATGCAGGCATGGGTACGTTGATGTCAAGCAGAAAAGGGCAGCTTTCGGAAGATTATCTGCAAAAAGCGGAAATTGCAGTGGGTATTATTGGAGGCATTGCGATTGCAATCACATTATTTTTAGCATTTCGGATTTTAAGGGATATACGTGAATCTATGACGATGCTGAGTGAAGCAGCAAAACAGTTTGCAGCAGGCAGAACGGATATTGTACTGAAAAAACTTCGCGATGATGAATTTGGAGAATTGGTGGATGATTTCCAGAAAATTGTGAATAATGTAAAATATCAGGCGGAGATTGCAGGAAATATAACAACAGGAAACCTTGATCTTGATGTCAAAGTCAATGGAAACGGTGACGTTTTGGGAAATGCGTTCCAGAGCATGATTACAGAGAATAATCATATGCTTTCTGGTATCCGCGAATCTTCGATCCAATTGTCTATGGGGGCAGAGCAGGTGTCAGATGCTAGCCAGTCCTTAGCACAAGGTTCTACTCAGCAGGCCAGCGCAATTCAGCAGGTGACTGCATCAATTACTGAGATTGCAGAGCGTACCAAAAAGAATGCGGAAGAGGCTAATCAGGCCAATGCATCTGTACATAGCATGAAGGAAGAAGCAATGGTAAGTGATGGCCATATGAAAGAAATGATCGGTGCTATGGCAGAGATCAATGTAGCATCCGAGAATATTTCTAAGATTATTAAGGTGATTGATGATATTGCATTCCAGACAAATATTCTTGCATTGAATGCAGCGGTGGAAGCGGCAAGAGCTGGTGTTCACGGAAAAGGATTTGCTGTTGTAGCTGAGGAAGTAAGAAATCTGGCAGGCAAGAGTGCTTCAGCAGCCAGTGAAACAGCAGATATGATTGAGGATTCTATTAAAAAAGTGGAACATGGTTCCAAATTGGCAGAACAGACAGCAGGATCATTGACTCAGATTATTGGTGAGGTAGACAATATTGTATCCTTAATCAATAGCATTGCAGTAGCGTCCAATGACCAGGCAACTGCAGTTAGCCAGATTGATCAGGCAATTTCTCAGGTATCTCAGGTTGTTCAAACGAATTCTGCTACCAGTGAACAATGTGCAGCAGCCAGTGAAGAGTTGTCAAATCAGGCAATGTCCCTGCGTACTATGATTGGACAGTACAAACTTAAGGGAGGGGACAATTACAGCCCAGCAGTGCAGAGTATGGATATGAATGACAGAACAGAAGAAAATGAAAGAATCATATCCTTAGATGGTGAGTTTGGAAAATACTAAAAGATAAATTTTCAGGAGTGTTTTGTGGTCTTATCATAGAGATCATGAAATACTCCTTTTTCCCTTAACGAGTATAGGAAAGTTTATGCAGAAATGATAAATAGTAAAGAGGAGATGCTCTAATGCAGAGGTTAAGCAGGGTACAGACCATTGCCCTTGGTTTTTTATTGATTATTGTAGTGGGAACAATCCTTCTGATGCTTCCAATATCCTCCAAAAGTGGGGAAAGCGCAGGATTTCTCAATGCTCTTTTCACTGCTGCCAGCAGTACCTGTGTGACAGGACTGATTGTGGTTGACACCTACACAAACTGGACTTTGTTTGGACAGGCGGTCATCCTTCTGTTGATTCAGATTGGTGGATTGGGATTTATTACAATTGGTGTGTTTTTTTCCATTTTTATGAAACGTCGTATTGGCCTGAAGGAGAGAAATTTAATTCAGGAGAGTATCAATACATTGCAGATTGGAGGTACGGTGCGTCTCGTCCAAAAAATTGTGTGTTATGCCTTAATTTTTGAGGGGATTGGGGCGATTCTTCTGATGATTCGATTTATTCCTCAGTTTGGAATTGCAGAGGGGATTTGGTATGGGATTTTTCATTCTATTTCTGCGTTTTGTAATGCGGGATTTGATTTGATGGGGAAGTTGGAACCATATAGCTCTCTGATGGCATACCGTGATGATTTGCTTGTGAATTTTGTGATTATGGCCCTGATTGTGATTGGGGGAATTGGTTTTATCGTTTGGGATGATATTTCCGTTCATAAGTGGAAGATAAAAAAATATCTTCTTCACACCAAAATTGTACTTACGATGACGTTGATTTTGATTGTAGTTGGAAGTGTTTGTTTTTATCTTTTTGAATATGAAAATTTAGCTGATTTGGATATGAAGGGGAAGATTCTTGCATCTGTTTTTGGGGCAGTGACACCCAGGACGGCAGGATTTAATACCATTGATACGGCAGCATATACGGAAAGTTCCAGAATGTTGACGGTGGTATTGATGTTTATTGGAGGAAGCCCTGGTTCCACTGCTGGAGGCATAAAAACTACAACGATGATGGTAATTTTATTGTATATTTGGTCTACACTGCGCAATCAGAGTGGGTTGAATATATTTGGGAGGAGAATGGATGAAGATTCCATTAAAAAGGCTTCCACAGTATTTTTTATTAATTTGATGCTGGCAGTGGTATGTACTTTGTTTATGGCGGGAATGGAGCCAATTCCCTTGTCAGATATTTTTATGGAGGTATTTTCTGCCATTGGAACCGTGGGAATATCCACGGGGATTACAAGAGATGTTTCTATATGGTCAAAATATATGCTAATTTTACTAATGTATTGCGGTAGAATTGGAAGTATGTCTTTTGCATTGTCGTTTACGGAGCGGAAACATAATCCCAAGGTAAAATTGCCTGTGGAACGAATAACGATCGGTTAGGAGAAATGTGGATATGAAATCAATATTGGTCATTGGAATTGGAAGATTTGGGAAACATTTATGTATGGACTTGGTTCAGAATGGAAATGATGTGATGGCGGTGGATGAGAAAGAGGATAATTTGGAAGATATTCTTTCTGTTGTCACAAGTGTAAAGATTGCAGATTGTACCAGGGAAGAGGTGCTGCGCAGTTTTGGTGTCAGTAATTTTGATATCTGTTTTGTCTGTATTGGCACCAATTTTCAGAGTAGTCTGGAGATTACCAGTCTTTTAAAAGAGATGGGAGCGCCATATGTCATTAGCAAGGCCACTAGGGATATTCAAGCAAAATTTTTGTTGCGCAATGGTGCGGATGAAGTGGTTTATCCCGATCGGGATATTGCAAAACGAATTGCAATTAAGGTTAGTGCGAACCATGTTTATGATTATATGGAGATGGGGGATTATTCTATCTATGAAATCCAGCCGTTGGAGGAATGGGTAGGCAAATCCATCAAGCAGATGAATTTCCGTGTAAAATATAATGCGAATATTTTGGGAATCAAGAAGGAAGGACAAAGTACCCTCTTGCCTGATGCAGATCATATTTTTACAGCGCAGGAACACTTAATGGTAATTGGAAAAAAAGAAGATATTGACCGGATTGTGAAACGGTTATAAGTAAAATATTATTATTTAGGAAAAGAGGAATGAAGATGCCCCAGGGAATACCCAGATCAGGAGAAAAGTATTTACACTTTAAGGATAAATTGTATCAAGTGATTACGGTTGCAGAACATTCAGAGACAGAAGAGAAATTAGTAATTTACCAGGCTTTGTATGGTGATTTTAAAATATACGCAAGACCACTCTCCATGTTTATCAGTCAAGTGGATAAGGAAAAATATCCTCAGGTACAGCAGGAATATCGCTTTCAGTTAGCTGGACAGCAGGAGGAAGTCATTGAGCAGTCAATGGAAGTGGAAAACAAAAGTGCAGAGGATAAATTGATGGAATTTTTTGACGCTGAGACAATGGAAGAGAAATATCAGATTTTATTGGGAATGCGAGATGTACTGAACGATCGAATGGTGAATAACATGGCCGTGGTGTTGGATGTGGTTATCGAGGAGGGCCCTTTGGAACAGCGATACGAGGAATTGAAATCCTGTGTTCGTACATTTCAAAAATACGAATGTACAAGGCTTCGATGATTGAGATGAAAATTTATAGACGATTTTCAGATACGTGGTAAAGTCTGTACATGATACGTATCACAGAGGATGTAAATTCAAACAGGTATGATGGAATATGCTTACTCCATCATACCTGTTTTGTTGTTTTTCCTATGGTTCTGTCTAGAAGTAGTTTATTAGTTCAAATTTGCCACTTATTTTTTAACGATTTTAATCGTTTTTGCTGTTTTTGCGTTTTTCAGCAGTTTCTTGTAAGTGCTGTATTGCTTTTTTGGTACGGTAATCTTTGCATTTTTCTTGATGCCTTTGAAAGCATTGTTACCAATCTTTTTCAGCACTGTGGATTTTATGGACACGTTTGCGATATTTTTACATCCGCTAAATGAATTCGTTCCAATGGTCTGAATATATTTGCTGATGGTAACTTGTTTGAGTTTTTTATTGTTCTTGAAGGCATTTGCGGAAATTTCTGTTACTTTGTATGTGTATCCATTTATCTTTACCGTTGATGGAATTGTCATTTTAGAGCTCTTACTATCCGTAAACTTGGTAACAGCTACCGTCTTTTTGGAAGAAGTGGAAGCTGTAATGCGGAACTTGAATGGTTTCAGGTTTACGACGGTTCCCTTTTTGGGCAGAGGTTTCATTATTTTTATACTCTCTGCTGTTTTTGCATTTTTCAGCAATTTTTTGTAAGTGCTGTATTGCTTTTCTGGCACGGTAATCTTTGCATTTTTCTTGATGTTTTTGAAAGCATTATTACCAATCTTTTTCAGCACCGTGGATTTTATGGATACGTTTGCGATATTCTTACATCCGCTGAATGAATTCGTTCCAATGGTGTGAATATATTTGCTGATGGTAACCTGTGTAAGTTTTTTATTGTTCTGGAACGCGTTCGCAGAAATTTCTGTTACCTTATATGTGTACCCCTCTATTTGTATCGTTGACGGAATCGTCATTTTGGAGCTCTTATTATCTGTGAACTTGGTAACAGCTACCGTCTTTTTGGAAGAAGTGGAAGCTGTGATGCAGAACTTGAATGGTTTGATGTTCACAATCGTTCCTTTTTGGGGCAGAGGTTTAGGTGTATCTGGTTGTTTGGTTACTGTAAAGATAATAGTAGCGCTTACTCCGCTGCCGTCTTTAGCGGTTGCTGTAATCGTTGTACTACCCACTGTTTTTGCTGTTACCAGTCCCTTTGCGTCTACGGATGCTACATCCGGGTTTGCGGAAGTAAAAGTGAGTGTTTTATCTTCTGCATCTTCTGGGAGTATCGTAGCATGGATCTGGGCCGTTTCTCCGATTTTCAGAGAAGTTGTATCAGCGGATAATTGAATGCTTGTTACTGGGATGGAAAGTACCGTCAGTGTGATAGATCCAGAACTGTTGCTGCCATCTTTTGCTTTTGCCGTGATGGTTACTTCACCTTCCGCTTTTGCTGTCACCAGTCCGTTTGCGTCCACGGTGGCGACATCCGTATTGCTTGATGTCCAGGAGAGCGATTTGTCCTTTGCCTCCTCTGGAAGAACAACAGCGTTAATCTGAACGGTTTCGTTGATTTTCAGGGAGGTTTTGTTTTCTGCGGCAGATAGTTGAATGCTTGTTACCTTGGTAGGCAGTACAGTCAATGTGATGGTGTCTGATACATCGCTGCCGTCTTTTGCTTTTGCCGTAATGGTTACAGTGCCTTCCCCTTTTGCTGTTACGAATCCTTTTTTGCTTACTGTGGCAATTGTCTTATCGGAAGATTCCCAGGCAAGAGTTTTGCCTGTTGCATTCTCTGGAAGAACATTTGCCTGAAGTTGCAGAGTTTCACCGATTTCTAAGTTTGTTTTATCCGCTGTTATCTGGATGCTCTCAACTGGGATTGCGGGAAGAGTCAGCCGGATTTCTGCGGCGCTTGAAAATACAAATCCTTGCGCTGTTTCGTTGGAACGTGCTTGCGTTGATTTAAATTTGACATATTTGGCTTTTTTTGTTTGTGGGAAATTAGCTGTTTTCCAAGAGGTATCTTCGCCCCATGTTCCTTCCACGGCAAGCTCATAGTTTATGTTATCGTTGCTGACAAATATCTGGTATCCAGTAATAATTCCGTTGATACCGCCTTCCTGTCTTGGCAGGTAACGCAGTCCAGCTATTTCGGTTTCTTCTTCCAGTTCAAATACCAGATAATGCTTGTCATAAGATTGTTTATCTTCATTGCTAGACCAGTCGGTATGCCAAATAGTATTAGGATCTCCGTCCAATACATAGTTCGAATAATTATTGTCAAAGGCGGCTTCACTTCCAACCTCTTTGATGCTCATTTTTTGGGTTGGGTAATCGTTTTGGTCGTTTTCAGAAGGATCAAAGGAATTGTAATCATTTAAAATCTCTTCACCAAGCTCTTTTATATCTGTATTCGTGGACGGCTCTGTGGTATATTCAATGTTTGCACGGGCCCATTCCCATTCAAATGGAAACCAATTAAGTGCCTGTGGGCTGTTTCCGCTAAGTCGTTCTTTCTGATAATCAATCCAACGACTCCAACGTTCTTTGTATAAGTCTTTGGTCAGTCCTGCCCATTGACGGTTGGAGTAATCATGTAAGCCGCCGGATTCTGCCTGTGGATAGGCACCCCAGGTTGTGACAAGGGTTTTTGCATTAAATTCATACAGATCTTTTGTAAAATCGTCTGTGCCATCTGCCAGAGCTTTTGCACACGCAACCCAGGTGCCGAGTAAAAATTCTTTTCTTGTGCTGAGAACTTCTTCAGTTTTGTCGATCAAACTTAAGAAATTGTCGGAGGCCTCTGTAAATGCTTGCAAATCATTTTGATTTAATGCTTCAATCATTTGGCGATGGAAACTCTGTGAGGAATTTGAAAGTACCTGTTTTAAAATATCTGCAAGATCGTACTGATACCCATCGCTGTCTTTTAAGAGCTCATAATCCTTTAGTAGAAGTTCTGCTGCTTTTTCCAGTTCTTCCATTTCATAGCCGATGATCGCGTTGCCCCAAGTGGAAGCCGCGTTAATGCTGGTGGAAGGACGAGCGTTAATATAGGATTCTGGTGCACCTTGGCCACGCATATTTAAGGAAGCTTTGTAAACCGTATTTTCTAATATCAGTAGTGCCTGGTATGCGTTTTCGCTTTCTGCGCCATAACGTCTGGCAGCGTAATCTCTAAGCCATACAGAAGTGTCAATTTCTTTTAATGGTTTGCTGGCATCGTCGCACCAGACAGTTTCAAACAACAGATCGTAAAGTACAGGGTTATTCTGGGAACCTTCTGGTGTAATGCCAATTCCTGTTAATTTTTGTGCGGTGTTGGCTGCTTCTACGACGCCACTTACCAGATTATCCATATGACCATGTAAGCCCATACGACCACCAAAGTTATTTAACATGCAGTATACCCATGGGGTAGATTGGAATTCTCTGCCGCCTGCGTAGCCAGAATCATTCCAATGTGTATCTTTTTCTGCATACAAATCCAGAATCAGCGCGTGTTCTTTTCGGCCTTCTAGTCCATTTACAAGTGCTGCGGACGGGTTCCCCTGCCATGCCTGAATGACCCAGACTGCGTCTGTATTGTGCGAAATCATAGCATCCAGCACATTAGAGCTTACATCCGCGGTGTTCATGCCACCTGTATTTCCACCCTCATGGAACGGGTCTGTTGCATAGTAATCTGTTACATCGCCAAATACATTCTGCTGGCACTCATAGAATAATGCAGCATACTTTTTATAAGTGTCAGATGTGGTTCTTAACATGTCTGGGCGTCGGAAAGCGCACCAGCTTCCTTGTGTAATGATATCGTTGTTTTCAATGGCATAATTTCCTTTTGCTTTTTGTGCAATATCTACTGGCACCATACCACTATATCCTTGCAGAATGGGTTGCATGCCGAGTTTTCTCATGGTTAGGTGGTTTTTGCGTGCCAACTCAGTTCTATTGGTAAACCAGGAATCATGTACTGGACCGCCAAAACCGGTCATATTTGCCATATATGCCCAGGCATAGTAAGCAGGTCCTGCAATATAGTCTTTCGTTTCTTCATGGGTATAACCCAGTGCGCTTAAAAACTGACGCCAAACTTCTTCTTGTGCAGTGACATCTAAAACAACGTTCACGCCATTTAATGCAAGCCAATCAATTTCCTTCTGCCATTCTTCTTCACCCCAGAATGCCATAGTATAGGACATAGTGCAATAGTTATAGGCATAGCGTAATGGTACTTTGCAGTCTTTATGGATTTTCTTTTCTACTGGAACAGGTGCCGCTGGCATTTTAATCTGGTTTCCAACTTGTGTGATGCATACATTGCAGTAGTATTTCAGATAATGGTTTAATCCAGTGGCAAGGGAAATACCATCATTTCCGGTGATATGGATTTTGCCATCAGTCGTGTTTTCAATTTCGAAATAATCGTATTCTGCTTCTTCACCAAGGGAAAATGTAAACCAATTTACATAGGATTCTCCAATATTACGGCGAATAATTCCGTTTACTTCATCTATGGTGTCTTGGTCGGAAATGGATACATTGTATTTTGAATCTGCAAATGAAACGGGTGGGACAAATTCGGCGTCTGTCTGCTCCCCGACACGCGTACCTTTGATGCGTACTTCATTTAAAAGAGCTTGAGAACTGGTTGAATTATATTCCAGCAGGATACGCACGCTGCTTGCTGTTATGCCGCCTGCCTGGTAAACCTCCCCTTCTTTTGGGCAGGGATCTTTGCTGATTTTTTCTGCCAGTTTGGAATAATTCTGTCCGTCATTGCTGTAATACAAGGAATATTGGGAATATCCTTCAGAAGGCGTATATACTTCGATTTCGGAAAGGTTGTATTCTCCACCCAGCCCGATATCTACATAGGCAGGATATTGTGTTGCAGACCATGTGTTTTCCTTATTTCCATCCACAATACGGCTTACCGTATCTTGATTGGTATTGGAATGCAGATCTTTGCTGCGCCATGCGATGTTGCCTGCATCTGGTGTGGCAACCACGGCTTTATTTGCCAGAATCTGAAATTCAGCAAGCTGTGGTATGGTTGATCTTGCCGCTTCATTTTTGGCGGTAAACTCTGCTTTTAAGTATTGGTATTCTGTTTCGTTTATTTCGATTTCAGTTTTATTGGAACCAGAAGTGGTTCCAATGCTGCCAGAAGCAACTTCTTCATAGGAAGAGCTCCATTTGGAACGCCCAGAAATTCTATAGTTATATTCAGCGCCGGAAGTATCTTCCTTCATAGCCAGTATAAACTGTCTTATCCGTTGATCCGCATCCAGTTCTATTTCCACAAATGGCAGGATGCCGTTAGATGGAATTTCACGGAAGGTTTTGGTGTGCAGAGGAGCAGAGGTGGAAAAATCACCGTCTGCTACATTTCTCTTATTTTCCTGCGCATTGACGCTTTCTTCCATAGCAATTTGTACAGCCTTGGTTTGCGCAAGGTTTTCCAGAATGATTTGTTCCTCGCCCTCCTTGTCTACATATATTTCCACTTCTGCAATGGCTGGCCATAGTGTTTCAGGGTTTGGATTTGTTAAAGTGATAAATAAATGGGACATAGCCTGCGGTGTATCAAAGGTGTATTCATAGCCTTCCGTGAGAACCGCTGTCTTGGAGGATCCTTCTGCTGGTATCAAATCACTTATGACGCCGTTCAATGCATATGCTAGACTCACATCCATGCTGCGGTTTTCCACGCTTTCAAATTTTAATACCACTTTTTTGACACATTTGGTGTTGTCTGCAGGTAGTTGAAATTCAAGTGTGCAGGGCCATTGTGAGCCGTTGTTTACCCACAATGAAGAGGGATCGCCATCCACCAGATTGGATTCAGGATTTGAACTTTGTGACGATGGAACTGTTATATTGCATTCCGAGCTGATATTTTCCAGTTCTCCTCCAGAATCATTGTCCTCTTGTGCTTGTGCTGTAAATGGAACAGCAGTAAACATTAATATGACAGCCAACAGGAAGCTTGCTGTCCGTTTCAATAAACCTATTTTCATTCTTTTAGTTCCTCCTTTTTTGTAGAATTTATACAAATATTATAACAAGGAAAAAGAAAATATACAAGAATTTATAAAAAATAAGACTTATAAAATTTAAAAATTTGTTGAATTTGTCAATATAATTGGATTAAAGATAATAAAAATTTATGACGCAATAGAATATACCAAAAGATAAATTATCAATGATTGATGACGGCAATAATGTTGATGATTGTGTGAGGTTGGATGTTATGTAGACAGAAACGATATAAGTTTCACATTAGAAATATCACAATACTTAAAAGATAAAAGGAGTAAATTCTCTGCTTAATGGGCGGAAATATACACGCAATATAGCATCTGGCAAAAAATCAAAAAGAATGGTAATTGAAACTCTTTTGTCGCTATTCATATTAAGAACTCAGAACGGATTTTTGACCAGTTGTGTTTCGAAATCAACCAACTATCGCAAATTCATTGAAACTATTATCTGCTTTACTTATAATGACATTGTAAGGAAAAAGAAAGAGGTGATTATCATGCAGGTCGAAATTAAAATTGACAGTTCAT
>CAJTVT010000045.1 GCA_910580015.1 uncultured Lachnospiraceae bacterium | reverse complement strand
TTTTAGGAGAAGGTATTTTTACTATGGGGTGTAGCAAAAACTATATAATGTATTGGGGGGTTTTACAAGAATTATAGTACCATAAATCCCCCAATAAGTGTGCACAAAATTCACAAAAAACATATTTTTTTTTTATATATTTTGTATAAGGAATTTTTCTAGCTCAAGGGTTTGTGCCGTAATTTTGCATAGAAACCTCTGCATATCAACTCTCAAACAACGCCTCAAACTCATCTCTGCTGATTTTTTCCTTCTCTAAAAGAAGGTTTGCGCATTTATGAAGAATTTTTTCATGCTCCATCAATATTCTTCTAGAATTTTCATAACATTCGTCAATGATGCGTTTGATCTCCTGATCAATGACAGATGCAATATTTTCTCCATAAGATCTGGTGTGTGCCAAATCTCTTCCGATAAACACTTCATCATCATCACTATCGTAATTGATCAGTCCCACATGTTCTGACATTCCATATCTGGTAACCATTGCCTTAGCCACTCCGGTCGCCTGTTTAATATCTTGGGAAGCTCCAGTTGTAATATCATCAAAGATCATTTCCTCTGCAACTCTACCGCCCAGATCCACAATGATCTCTTGAAGCATTCTGCCCTTGGTATTAAACATTTCCTCACGTTCTGGCAAAGGCATCGTATAACCTGCTGCCCCCACGCCGGTAGGAATGATAGACACAGAATAAACTGGTCCCACATCTGGCAGCACATGGAACAAGATTGCATGACCTGCCTCATGATAGGCCGTAATCCTCTTTTCTTTGTCGGTGATAATGCGGCTCTTTTTCTCTGAGCCAATGCCAACTTTTACAAATGATTTGCGAATATCGTTCTGAACAATATAACCCCGATCTTCCTTTGCCGCAAATATGGCAGCCTCATTTAAAAGATTCTCCAGATCTGCACCAGTAAATCCTGCGGTTGTCTGTGCAATCTGTTTTAAATCCACATCGTCTCCAAGAGGCTTATTTTTGGCATGAACCTTTAAAATCTCCTGTCTACCACCCACATCGGGTCTTCCCACATGCACCTTACGGTCAAAACGCCCTGGACGCATGATCGCTGGATCTAAGATATCCACACGGTTCGTGGCCGCCATAACAATAATCCCTTCATTGACGCCGAAACCATCCATTTCCACCAACAACTGATTCAATGTCTGCTCTCTCTCATCATGGCCTCCGCCCATACCTGTTCCACGGCGTCTTGCCACCGCATCAATCTCGTCAATAAATACAATACAGGGAGCATTTTTCTTTGCCTCCTCAAAAAGATCACGGACACGAGACGCTCCCACACCTACAAACATTTCCACGAAATCGGAACCAGATATGCTAAAAAATGGAACACCTGCCTCCCCTGCAACCGCTTTCGCCAACAAAGTTTTACCAGTTCCAGGAGGTCCTACCAACAGGACTCCCTTTGGGATTCTTGCCCCAAGTTTCGTGTATTTTCTAGGAGAACGGAGAAAATCTACAAGTTCCTCCAATTCTTCTTTTTCCTCCTTCAGCCCTGCCACACTGCCAAAATTTACTTTTTTATTTTCATCTGTGGACATTTTGGCACGACTCTTTCCAAAATTCATCATTTTACTACCACCGCCGGAAGAAGCTGCTGCATGGTTGGTCATCATAATATAGAACACAAACAACACACCAAATAAAATCAATGTTGGCAATATGGAAATCAGCCAGTTTTCCTCTGGCATTTCCTCAACCACGAAATCCCGAAAATCATAGGATTTCATCGTCTCTTGCAATGTGTTAATATCTGATACATGTAAGGTCTTTGTAACCTTCCTAGAATCCCCTTTCAGAACTACATTTGCCTCTCCGCTGGGTACCTCCCGATTCTGGGAAATCACCACGGACACTACATTTTCTGTTTCCAAATCCTGCTCAAACTGCGCATAAGTATAGACAGCATTCTGTCCAAACCCGGAAGAACTGTCTTTTAAAATCCAGAGCAATGCAAGAATGAAAATCACTGCGATATACAATCCGAATGCTCGGTAACGTTTCTGATTACTCATTACTGATACTTTTTCTCCTTTCCTGTCTAACGTACTTTCGGAGTCTCTTTGTGCCTGATTTTGCAAAAAGATTTTTTGTCAAATATGCACAAATTTATAAGGCGCACCTGGATGGTACGTTGATTAAATTTGTGTGCATTTGGCGGAAAATCAGCTGCAAAAGCAGGTATAAGAGAGATTGCGAAAGTGCATTCTAAGCTTCCACCTCTACCACTCCCACATAGGGAAGATTCCGGTAATGCTGCATATAATCAAGGCCATAACCCACCACAAATTCATCTGGTATTGCAAATCCTGTATAATCCACATGGACATCGGCAATCCGCCGATCTGGCTTATCCAAAAGTGTACACAGACGCAGGCTCTTTGGCTTTCTCCTTTTCAAATTCTCCAACAAATAACTGAGCGTCCTGCCAGAATCCACAATATCCTCCACCACCAGTACATGTTTTCCCTCGATGGCTTCATCCAAATCCTTGATAACCTTCACCACACCACTAGATTTTGTTCCATTTCCATAACTGGACACAGACATAAAATCAATAGAAACCGGAATGGTCAGCCGTTTTGCCAGCTCACAGGTAAAAAAGACGCCTCCCTTCAGGACACTAACCAGATGCACTGGCTCTCCCTGATAATACTCACTGATTTCTTTTCCCATCTCACAAATTCTCTTTTCTATTTCCTCTTCTGAAATTAACACGCGGATTTTTTCACTCATGTGCTGTTCCTCCATTTACACGTATCTCTAAAATTCTTTTCGTATGTTTTGTTACTTTTACATCTTCACTGATGCGGTAACCGATGACCCAAAGAATATGAGTCTCGTCTGCCAAAAGCAGGATTTTGTCCCTCTGGACTGCTGGCACTTTTTCATCCACAAAATATTTTTTCAGTTTTTTTCTATTTCCCTGTGCATCAATCACTAGAAAATCCTGCTGCTGCCGGGTTCTCATCTGCATAGTACCTTTTATTTTATCATAATCCATCCATTTCGTATATATTTTTTTGGGAATTTCTTGATTTGTGGGAATTTTATCCAACATTCTGGTATGAATCTCATATCCAGCATATGGTATGTGAAAACTGCCCTCCTCAGGTACTTCCCAACAGTTCTGCCATTTTGCTTCCATATCATATGTCTTGTTTTTCGCCAATCGAATACCTGAATAAATTCTTTGCGCTTTCATCCCATAGGGAAGCTCTATCTCTCTTCCACTCTGCTTTGCAAACAACTGACAAATCTGCTCAACATGTATTCTTGAAATGTTCTTGCTGCTTCCCGCTAACCTTGCCAATATTTGATGACATGCTGCTTTTTGAATCGCTGGCTTTTCCTTTGCCAGCCCTTCCAAAATACAGACTCCTTCCCCTTCATCAATAACATAGTTCCTGGCCGCCAAATCTGCCAACTCTTCTAACACTTCTACTACCTCTGTCACAGCAGCCGCAGTTTGAGTCATATGAAAAACAGCTCCTCGATTAATTTCTTCAAGGATAGGCAACGCTTGGTGACGAATTTTATTACGAGTATAACATAGTTCTTGATTGGTCTGATCGATACAATATTCTTGATTTCTAAGTGCTAGAAATGCTTCAATTTCCTGACGCCCCACACACAACAGTGGGCGGATAATCCGCTCCCGCACAGGTTTTATCCCACACAGCCCTTTCATTCCAGTTCCTCGCGCCAAATGAAATAACATGGTTTCCGCACAATCGTTCTGATTGTGGGCCACAGCGGTCTTATGTGCCCCAAATTCCTCTGCTGCCTGCTGAAAATAGTGATAGCGAAGCTCTCTGGCTCCCTCCTCCACAGATATTCTTTTCTTTCTTGCATATTCCAGAGCATTGCACTCGTAAATTTTGTATGGAATCCGCCGTTGTCTACAGAACGCTTCCACAAACTCTGCATCTTTCACACTCTCTCGTCCTCGGATCCCATGTTCCACATGAACCACACACACGGTAATCCGCAGCTCCTGGCACAGCTCCAACAGCAAAAGCAGCAGACAAATGGAATCTGCGCCCCCAGATACCGCCACAAGAACACAATCCCCTTCTTCTACCATATGATATTCTTTCATAAAATTTCTTACTTTCTTCTGCATTGCCATCTCCTGTATTCTTTTCTTGCCTTCTTCTGCGCTCTTGCAGATGGATAGGCTCCCCATAATGGTACCAAGTCACTTTTCCCAAATCCCGGTTACAAGAACGGTCATATCATCTGGCACCTTTCCCGCAGTAAATAATAAAATCTGCTCCAACACCTGCTTTGCCATCTGGCCTGGATTATTACATTCAATGTTCTCCAAAATCTCCCGCATTGTCTCCTCTGGCATGGGCACTTTCAGATCATCCAATACCCCGTCTGTGAGCAACACCACAAAATCTCCATCTTCTAATTGACGACTGCATTTTTCAATCTCAACTTGATGAAAAATCCCTGCTGGAAGACTTGCGGAAGAAATACACTCCACAACGTCCCCATGTTTAATAAAGGTTGCAGCCGCTCCAATTTTATAAAATTCACAAACTCCTGTATACAAATCCATCGCTGCCAAATCCACAGTGGAAAACATTCCATCCTCCCCCTGAATCACCATCGCTGAATTCATCATACGAATTGCTGTCTCCTTCTGAAAGCCGGATTCTAAAAACTTCTCTATTAACTCTATCACCATTTCACTTTCCTTACAAGCATTGATTCCCGAACCCATACCGTCCGACAATGCCATCACACATTGCCCCCCTTCCAGATCTAGAAAAGAAAAGCTGTCGCCAGACACCTGTGCATGATCCTTGGTCAATCTTGCTACCCCCTGAAGTGTATGAAATAGCGTATCTTCCTCGAACGTGAGAAAAACGGGTTCTTTCCCTACCAAGGTATGTGTGTATTTTCCTGGCACCATATCTCGTCTAAGACCCTGACTGGCCGCTTTTGCCAATTCCTTGACTGGCACATAATTTCCCCATTTTGACGCCGCCCGAAGCTGCAAAGATAGCTTCCCATTCTGACGTTGGTAAAGATGAATCTCTTTTGTCAAGATTCCACGTTCTTTTAGCCGATATTTTACTGTTCCCAGCATGCGCCCTTCTCGCTGACTGACATCTCGATATTCTCTGGCACAGTCCTCCATAATATAAGCCATCGCGTCCAACTGTTCTGCAATGATTCCCCGATTTTCAAGGAGACGATTGTACCAGGCAAGATTCAATCTTGCTTTCTCAAATACACCGATAGCTTCCTCCACAATACTGTCTGAATAAGGACAATAATCTGACAACTCTCTGTGTACTTCCTCTTCCGCGCTGCCTCTTTTTTCGATGGAATGAAATAATCGGAAAAACAGTTCATACATTGGGCTTGTCTCTTCCTGCCAGCAAATCGCACACTGATCACAACTCATACAGATCTTTCCCGTAATTTCCTGCTGCATTTTTCCCATTTCTTCTGGTTCAAAATTTCCTTTGAAACTTTCCATCTGTGAAAAAATCTGGGATAATCCGCTAAATGATTTTGCGTAGGTCTGTAATTTTTCACCATGTTCTGGCGCCATCTGTTCTCCATTTTTTTTGTGTATCACTGGATGCGGTCCATCTTCTAAAAACCAATGAAGTGCTGGTGAAAAAACCAGGATCATCGTATATACCAAGATTGCCTCCAGAACTCCCATCCAGACCGAGATTCGATTTCGCACCAACAACAGCTCTCCCGCGCCGGTAATCAACAGAACACTAATTCCTGCTGCGGAAGCTCCTACATATGCACGACATCCTTTGTATGCCCATTCCACAAGTTTTATTACCACCCCAGTGACAAGCAATACCATAGTATATTTCGCCATCGCCTGCACAGGAACAAAAACAGCCATTCCGAATATGCCAAAAATCAAAAGCAGTGTCCGATTTACCTCTTCCATACATGCCGCCGCAAAAAATCCTGGAATCAATGGATAACAACCTGCAAACTCCCCTCTGGACACTGCCACTGCCAAACCATATAATACGATTTCTTTCCATTTTGTTTTTTTCATAGTTCCATCCTCCTTCTTCTGCCGCCCTCAGCGTGCAGGAGTTATTATAAGTAGAGAACTATAAAATGTTTGTCAAAACTGGGACAGGTTTCAAAAAACTTTTAGACAAAAAATCCCTTAGAATCGCTGCTTATGGCGATTCTAAGGGATTAAAGTTTCTCAGGAAATTCAACCCTGAGATACTAATCATCGGCTGTATTCTCCTTAAATACGATCTCGTTCTCGTACACCAGCCCAAGCTTGGTCTTTGCCACCTGCTCTATGTATTCTTTGGTATTTATATACTCCTCATACTCCTCCAGTTCAATCTTGCGCTGCTCCTCGGATTCTACCTGTGCTTGAAGCTCCCGCTCCTTCTTGTGATAGGATTCATTCTTGCGGTACAGATTTACAATCTGAACAGACATTACCCCCGCCATAATAAGTACAATCAAGCTGACACATAATACACCCGACTTATTATGTTTTTTTCTTCTCCGCATTCGAGTTCTCTGTGCACTGGCTCTCCGGGCTTCTTCTCTTTTTCCCATCCAAAACACCTTTCATTCTGATATTTTCCACTGTCAAAGCTTGCACATTCCTATTCTAACTGTTCTCCAAATCTTTTTCAATTGTTTTTTTAAAAACCTCAGGAATTTTTTCGTCTTCTTTCCAGCAAATCCTACAGGCTTTTTCAGGAGACGGGCTGTCCAAGCTAAAGGTCTGCTGAGAATAAACAGTATTTTTTGCAACAGAAATACGCTTCCTTTTACAATCCAGGCGCTGAGTACCATATTATAAAAAAACATTCCTGCCAACACGCCGCCTATCACAAATCCTCGAATGTAACCACTGTTTTCCCGATAAAGCATGGCAAAAAGGACCGCCGCGCTTCCTACCCAGAAAATCAAATCTTCCATTCCCACCAGCCACATTTTATGTGGAATAATCCTGCGAAGAATCCGCAACATATCGTATACCGCCAATAACAGCATTCCGGTCAAGACCGCCGCCAAGAGCACATCTGCTTCTTTGATAATTTCTGTGCTCATTACTTAAACAATCTTCCCAAAAAGGATTCATTTTGTTTTGCGGAAGATTTCACATCTGAATAGGTCAGGCTGTCTATTTTACCTTCAATATCGATTTCTCCCTTTTCCAGAGTCAGGCGGTTTACATGAAGGTCATTTCCCTTTATCATTAGCATCCCCAATTCCGTCTCCAGCAAAATTTCCCCTACATCAAAGGAAAGTACATCTATCACACCGTTCAATACTCCGCTTTTCCGGTTCGAAATCATAATTTTATGACCGCTTCCTGTTCTCTCTTCCATTAGAAAACCTCCTTTCATATATCCAGGCTCAAGTATGTCCTCTCTAAATATATGAAGAAGAAACGGTTTTATTCCAACTTTCCCTGATTCTAACCCCTCTTACAGATACCGGAACAGTTCTTTTGCCTCCTCTTTTTTACTGGTGTCTTGGATCGACAACACTTCTACCTTCACATTTTTCGTGCCGAATCCAATCTCAATCACGTCCCCAGTTTTTACTTCCTGAGACGCTTTTGCTGTCTTGCCGTTTATGGACACTCTTCCCGCATCACATGCTTCATTTGCAACCGTCCTGCGCTTAATCAGTCGGGACACTTTTAAATATTTATCCAGTCTCATATGGATTCTCCTTTCCTTCCAAAGAAAAAAAGAGCTTTCTATTGAAAGCTCTCCGTAATGTCATAAACTTAATTATTCGTTGATCATATCCTTCAAAGCCTTGCCTGCCTTAAACTTCGGAGCCTTAGATGCTGGAATCTGCATCTCTTCACCGCTCTGGGGATTTCTTCCTGTTCTTGCTGCCCGCTCGGAAACTTCAAAAGTGCCGAATCCCACCAACTGGATCTTCTCCCCTTTTTTCAATTCTTCAGCTACAACATCTGTAAAAGCCTTTAATGCTTTCTCTGCGTCCTTCTTTGGTAAATCGGTTTTTTCAGCAATGGCTGCAACTAATTCTGTTTTGTTCATGACAAAATTCCTCCTCTGGATTCTAAATCTAACTTGGTCTATTTTCTATCAAAGTAACCTCCTATTTTGGTCTGTCATTACTCTTCTAGATTACCTACACACATATTTATACTTGTTTTTATATTGTTTGTCAAGAAATTTTCCATATTTCCCAGCTTTTTTGGCTGTAGTCTTCCCTCTCTGTCAGTCCTGAAAACACAAAGCAATGACCTGTTATCTGCTGGGAACCATCTTGATAATTCTTCCTGCAAATTCATTAAAGTTCTGCGTCTGCAAGATCACTCTTCCTGGCCCTGTAAGCTTGGTCAGGAACAACCCTTCGCCGCCGAAAAAGATATTTTTCAGACCTTTTACCGTCTCAATCTCATATTTTACAGATTTCTCAAAAGCCACCACATTTCCAGTATCTACTTTAATCACTTCACCTGGAGCCAGATTTTTCTCAACTTTGTTTCCATCTATTTCCAAGAACACCATGCCGCTTCCTGAGATATCTTGTAAGATAAATCCTTCGCCGCCGAACAGACCTGCCGAAAATTTCTTTGTCAGTGCAACACTTAACGTCACACTCTCCTGCGCACACAGAAACGCTCCTTTCTGGCAGATCATTCCTCCTGTAGCTCCCACATCAACTGGAAGTACCTCGCCGGCCACCGTGGAGGCAAATGCAATCATAGCGCCTGGTTTTTCTGCTTTATAAGTTGCCATAAACAGAGATTCCCCAGCAAACATTCTCCCAATACTCTTACCAAAACCACCGCGCATATTGGAATCCATTGCAATCCCTTCGCTCATCCATGCCATGCCGCCTGACTGGGTATACATGCTCTCGCCCGGCTTATCAAAAACGACTTCAACTGCTGGCATCGTATCACCTAATACTTCATATCTCATATTCTCTCTCCTTTATGCTGTCGATTTTTTATTTCAAGAAATCCTGTACCTTAACAAGATTCCTTAAAAGTCATGTTATGATTTATAGCGTCTCTTCCTAAATTATAGTACAAATTTTTTTATTCTTCCACTGAAAAATTAATCTTTTTTTCTGTTTTTGATTGTATTTTGCCAGATTATCCTTTCCGGCTTATTGACCCTTAACCAGAAAGATGATAAGATGAATCTATGTTACAGATTTAACAATGTTTTTATTATTTATCAGGGAGGTTTTAACATGGATTTCACACAGGAATACCAGCAGAAGCTTGTCTCTGCTGAGGAAGCAGTCAAGGTTATTAAATCCGGTGATTGGGTGGATTATGGCTGGTGCAATGGCACCCCAGATGTATTAGATCAGGCACTGGCAAAACGCACGGATGAATTAAAGGATGTCAATTTACGGGGCGGGATTCTCCTGAAACCACTTGCTATTTTTGAACGTGAAGATGCAGGAGAACATTTTACCTGGAATTCCTGGCATATGTCAGGTCTGGAACGCAAGCTTATCAACCGGGGGTGTGCATATTATGCGCCCATTCGTTATTCTGAGCTTCCCCGCTATTATCGGGAATCCTCTACACCGGACAACGTTGCCATGTTCCAGGTAGCCCCGATGGATAAGCATGGTTTTTTTAATTTTGGTCCCAATGCTTCCCATCTTACTGCTGTCTGTGAAACTTCTGAGAAAATCATTGTGGAAGTAAATGAAAATATGCCAAGATGTCTGGGCGGATTTGAAAATGGTGTACATATTTCTCAGGTACACTTTATTGTAGAGGGCAATCATGCTCCCATCGGTGAATTAGGCGGAGGCGGCGCTGCCACAGAGGTTGACAAAGCAGTGGCAAAATTGATCGTAGAAGAGATCCCCAACGGCGCCTGTCTGCAACTTGGAATCGGTGGAATGCCAAATGCTGTTGGATCTTTAATTGCAGAGTCCGATTTAAAGGATCTTGGTGTCCATACAGAAATGTATGTAGATGCATTTGTTGATATTGCAAAAGCTGGTAAAATTAACGGATCCAAGAAGAACATTGACCGCTTCCGTCAGACTTATGGCTTTGGTGCAGGAACCAAGAAAATGTACGATTATCTGGACGAAAACCCAGAAATGATGAGCGCTCCAGTAAGCTACACCAACGATATCCGTTCTATTTCTGCCTTGGATAATTTCATGTCCATCAATAATGCAGTAGACATTGACCTTTTCGGACAGGTAAGTTCTGAGAGCTCTGGCATTAAGCATATCAGTGGTGCAGGTGGACAGTTAGACTTCGTACTGGGCGCTTACCTCTCCAATGGAGGAAAAAGCTTTATCTGTTGCTCCTCCACATTTAAGACCAAAGACGGTGAATTAAAGTCTAGGATTCTTCCCATCCTGCATCCTGGTTCCATCGTCACTGACACCCGTGCCAATATCCATTATCTGGTAACAGAATATGGCAAAGTTAATCTGAAAGGTTTATCCACCTGGCAGAAATGTGAAGCTATTATTTCTGTGGCACATCCTGATTTCCGAGATGAACTGATCAAGGAAGCTGAAAAAATGCATATCTGGAGAAACAGCAACCGCTAAAATAATCCCGCTTACAAGCTCTGTCTTGCAAGCGGGAGCATTTTTATCCCATAAACCTTCATAGCATCCTTTTATTTTCCTTCTGTCAACTCCCGAATCACTTCAGCTGCAATGGCCAAGCCTGCGGAGGAAGGCACATAGGCATTGCTGCCTGGCACCTGTCTTTGCCTGCGGGAATCAAATGCTTCCTGAAATTTCCTGTCTTCCAGCTCTAGGAAACCGTTCTCCTCCTCTTTTTCCTCTAACGCTCTGGGCACAATTGGTGGTTCTTTTGAAAATACTACCTTCAAGTTTGTGATCCCACGCTTCTTCAGTTCTCGGCGCATAACTTTTGCCAGTGGACATACGGAGGTCTCTGAGATATCTGCCACTTCAAAGGCTGTTGGATCCATCTTATTTCCGGCTCCCATCGCACTGATAATCGGCGTGCCTGCTTCCTTGGCCTGTTGGATGAGCATCAGTTTTCCTGTAACTGTGTCAATGGCATCCACCACATAATCATAATTGTGAAAATCAAACTGCTCTGCCGTCTCTGGGAGATAAAATGTACGATAAACAGTAACTGTTGCCTGGGGATTGATATCAAGCACACGCTCCTTAGCCACATCTACCTTGTATCTACCAATGGTACTGTGCAGCGCATAGATTTGGCGATTTAAATTGGTCAGATTGATTTTATCGCTGTCAATCAGCTCAAGGTTTCCCACACCACTTCTTGCCAAAGCTTCCACCGTATAACCGCCCACTCCCCCGATTCCAAACACTGCGACTCTCGACTGCCGTAACCGTTCCATCTTCTGTGGTCCTATCAATCGTTCTGTTCTTGAAAACTGATTCTGCATCCTATTCCTCACTTCCCATTCCGCTCTCTTCTGAATGTACCTCTAACAATTCATTCATGCTTCCCATACGATATCCCATAAGGTCCATCGTTACATAGGAAAATCCAAATGCTTTTAGCTGATCTATCATTGATTTACGGTTCTCTTCTATCAATATTTGTGAAAATTCTTCTTCGGGAACTTCAATGCGTGCTAAAGTTCCATGAACACGGACCCGAACCTGGGAAAATCCAAGTTCCCACAACAACTGCTCTGCCTGCTCCACCATAACTAACTTGTCTTTCGTAATGGATTCCCCATATGCAAACCTAGAAGACAGACAGGCAAAGGATGGTTTCTCCCAGGTGGCAATGCCATATTCTCTGGATAATTGCCGTATCTCTCTCTTGGTAAATCCTGCTTCACGCAGTGGGCTTACTATTTGCATCTGTGCGATTGCCCTCATACCTGGCCTGTAATCTCCCTCGTCATCCAGGTTAGAACCTTCCGCCACATGGATAAAACCATATTCGTTTGCAGTCTTCACGATATTTCGAAACATCTCTTTTTTACACAGATAACAACGTTCGGGAGGATTCTGAGAAAATCCTGGTACTTGAAGTTCATCAAAAGGAACCACTACCTGGCGTATCTTCTCTTTCTCACAAAATTCCTTGGCCTCCTGAAGCTCCCTTTTTGGAAAAGAATTGGACTGCACTGTGACTGCCAAGACCCTATCCCCCAACGTCTGATGAGCTGCTTTCAATAAAAATGTAGAATCCACACCACTGGAAAATGCCACGGCAAGACTTTCCAACTTTTGTAAATTTTCTGTCAGGATCTTAACTTTTTGCTGAAGCTTCACCTTATCATATTGTTGTATCTCCATTGTGTTCTCCCTTTTGTTCTTACTTCAAATCTGACATTTTCTCATGCTCTTTTTTAATCTCTTCAAACAATTCCCACACATTCCAGCTCTGATTTGCTGTTGTCAAAACTGCCTTATATGGAACAAAAATCCTGGCTTTTCGAAGCGCCCTCAGTACCTGGTCAACCCGCCCACTGCTTAATCCTGCCATGACAAGCATCTGACCGGAAATTTCTTCCCCTGTGACAAGTTCCTTTTCTGGCACAAGTTCTTTATTTCCTGCAAGATACCCCACAGGATTTCCATAATCTTCTCTGGAAATCTCTTTTATCTTCATGCGTAAGGGAAACAATGCCCGGACCAGCCGGTTTCTTTGATCGGTATCTGTGAAATGAAATAATAAAATGGTCTCTCTCATATTTTTATATCCCTTTTCTTTTTACTGCCGGACCGTACTATCACGTTTCTCGGCTTTTTTCATATATTGTATAGAACATTTATTTTCGAGGAAATTTATGGAATCATCATCCATTACCATATTAGGCGGAGATTTCAGACAATGCTATGTGGCAGAATATTTATGCTCACAGGGCTGGCAGGTTGGTTGCTTCCACACACCAGATTTTCCATTCAGCGCAGACATTCGAAACATTGACAGTTTGTCCGATGCGCTAGAGCAAGCAGACCTGATTCTTGCACCCACCCCGTTGAGCCAAGATGGAGTTCATCTATTCCAATCAAAAGGCGCCCATCCTTCCTGCACATTACATGATCTGTGGAAGGAACTAACTCCGCAGCACACTTTTGCCGCCTTTCAACTATCAGAAGAACATCAAAAGCGGTTGGAACATTCCGGCTGCCGTACCCTTTCTTTTGGCAAATCCCCTGCCTTTATCATAGAAAATGCCCTGCTCACCGCGGAAGGTCTGTTGGCAGAAGTCATACGATGCACGCCATTTTCCCTTTCTTCTGCAAATGTGCTGTTGTTGGGATTTGGCTACTGTGGTTCGTCCATTGGCAAACTTTTCCATCCCCTGTGTCGTAGCATTTATCTGGTGGAACAGGATAAAGCCAAACAACGGCTAGCTGAGAATCATGGAATCTGCCCTATTGATCTGGAGGATTTTTCTCAAGTTCTACCACAATGTCAGATTGTAATCAACACCATTCCTGGCCCTGTCTTAGAACCCTCCCTGCTGCATAAACTTCATAGCTCGTGCCACCTGTTTGACATTGCCTCTGCCCCCTATGGATTCCCCGCAGACACTACCCAAAACTGCCTACTTCCCTATTATCGGATCTCAGGCATTCCTGGACGTTTCTCTCCCATCACTGCCGGAGAAATCATCGGCAGGACCATAGAAAGGATGACAGAATATGCTGTATGATTTTCATGACAAATCCATCGGAATCGGATTTACTGGTTCCTTTTGTACCTATGAAAAAATCTTTCAGGCACTGGAAACTTTAAAAGAAACGGGAGCAAATCTCCTACCAGTCTTCTCTCTCAACGCTTCCACCCTGGATTCAAGATTTGGCACAAGTGCCTCTTTTTTAGAACGGGCAGAAACCCTGACAGGGCAGAAACCCATTACTTCTATTCCGGCAGCAGAGCCTATCGGCCCCAAAGGGCTTGTGGATATCTTAGTCATTGCTCCTTGTACCGGAAACACACTTTCCAAGCTGGCAAATGGCATCTCCGATACTCCTGTGCTGATGGCTGCAAAATCCCATCTGCGCAATAACCGCCCATTGGTCATTTCCCTATCCACAAATGATGCTCTTGGAATGAATTTAAAAAATATCGGAATTCTTCTCAACACGAAAAATATTTACTTTGTACCCTTTGGTCAGGATGATTACAAAGCAAAACCCAATTCCATGACGGCATTCACGGATCTTCTCCCTGAAACGATTGATGCAGCATTAACGGGTAAACAGATTCAACCTGTTATCCGCAGTCCTCATACTGCATAGCCGTCCAAACAGACAGCCGCTTTTCGACGGGCGGCTGCTACATAACCTTATCTGGTTCTTATAGAAATGAAACGTACTCTTTCAGACATTTATTTTATGGTATACTCCATCATCTCATAATGAAGTGCCGTCCCTTCTGCAATTTCTGGAGGCAGCAGTGCCCTTGCTACACATTTTAGTTCCTGCTGTGGCTGATCCTCTTGTCTAAGGTACGCATAATCGCCGTCAATTCGTTCCACCGTATACTCTATCGGTCCAAATAACATATCCTCTCTCCTTTCCCTTCACCCTTTATTTGCTCTCTGCTTGCTCATGGAGGGCAAGAATATCCAATATCTCCTCTGGAGAAATCTTTGTATATTCACATAACTCCTCCACTGTAGGAATGGTTCCGTTTTCTTCTGCAAGAATCTTTTTTGCCTCATACACGAGACTTACTTTCGCCAAAATTGAGTTTTGACTATTTTCCTCTCCCTCCAATTCTCGGCGATACGTCTCCATTCCATCTTTGACGCAGGTTTCCAATTGCAGTTCTAATTCTTCTTTTTGCTGTTTTGACAGTCGCCCAGTTTCAGGCGCTATCCCTTTCCCCAAAAGCTGGCGCAGCCCCACTAAAAGTCCCATATTGCCCTCTTGAACCAAATCCTCCAACAATGCCTGGGGCGTCACGTAGGTTTTTGCCAGACGAATGACTTTCTTCAACCACTGGTTAGACAATTCCTCAATGGCAGATTCCTCCCCTGACAAAAGATGTTCATAAAGTCTATTCTCTTCTTCTTTCGACAGTGAAGGTACTGTGGAAATCTCCTTCAAATACATTCGAAAAGGAGCAGAATAGACGGCTTGTTTTTTTTCATCTTCTTGCTTTTTCGTTTTCTTTTTTGCTTTTGTCTGGGGTTCAGATAACGGTTCCTCAGATGTCTCCCGCTGAGGCGTCTGAAGATACTGAAAGATCATTTCCTGCTGTTCCTCTGACAATTCCATCCCCTGGAAATAACTTTGGATTTCTTCCCTGGACATGGGATTCGCACTTGTTCTGGCTATTTCCTGGACAGAACGCAGCGTTTCCATAAAAGTTATTTTATCAACCATAGCTTGTCCCAACTTTCTGTTAGATTTTCTTCTTCTACTCTACCACATCCAGGTCTTGATTTCTACTGGTACAACAAATAATAAATAATCCATGTACTGATGTTCCAGCTACTTATTATTCGTTACACTATACATTAACTGGTGGCAGACAGCTTTTTTCTCGACAGATATACAGGGTAGACTTGTCTTCTAACAACGGATATGTGGAAGTTCCCTCTCGCAGAACCAAGATATCTGCCCCCTCTTTTTGTTTTGTCACTAGCTTTTTTAAATCTGCTTCCTCCTTTAAAACACACACAATATGCTCTGGCGGATTTTCTATTGCAAGCTCTGCCAACAAATAAAAGCAACGACCAGCCGGATATTCCTGCGCAGCGGCAGATAGAAATTCCATCTGGCGAACCACGAAAATCTCCCACTCTGTATCACCAGTAATTTGCCACAATTTTACCATGGTATATGCCATCACAGAATTTCCACTTGGCAAAGCGCCGTCATAAGTCTCTTTTGGCCTTGCAATCAAGGGTTCATTTTTCTGTCCATAAAGATAGAATCCCCCCTCTTTTGAATCTTCAAACAGTGCAATTCCTCTCTTACAATAATAAATGGAATGCTCCAAATATGTCTCTTCCAATGTGGCACGATACAATTCTAGAAGGCCAAATGCAAGAAATGCATAGTCATCCAGAAATCCTCTTCCCTGTTTCCTACCCTGACGCCAACTTACAAAAAGCTCTTCGGTTCCTATCTGTTGGGCTAAGAATTTCCAAGCCCTCTCCGCCAAAACCTTGTATTTTTCTATTTCAAACACCTGATACATATAGGAAAAGGCCCCTATCATCAACCCATTCCATGCTGTCAATATTTTATCGTCCAGATGTAGTTTGTTTCTGTTTTTCCGGTATTGGTATAAGTTCTCCAAAATTTTATTGGAAATCTCTTTACTTGTTCCCTGTAGTAAATTCGGTATATTTTTCCCTTCAAAATTACCTTCTGGTGTGAGATGATACGTCTGACAAAAACGTTCTCCTTCTTGTTCCCCCAGTACCTGTTTCACTTCCTCATAATCAAACACATAATACTTTCCCTCCACGCCTTCGCTGTCTGCGTCTTGGGCAGAATAAAAGCCGCCCTCAGGAGCGGTCATTTCTCTCTCAATATATTGGGCAGTCTGTTCTGCAATCCTTTGATACAACGCTTTTCCTGTCACATGAAAAGCCTTTGTATAGGCCATGAGCAGCATGGCGTTGTCATATAGCATTTTCTCAAAATGGGGAACCAGGAACATATCGTCTGTGGAATACCTGGAAAATCCATATCCGATATGATCATATAATCCTCCCCGATACATCTGCACCAAAGTTTTTTCTGCCATCACAAGGGCATATTTTTCCTTTCTCACCTGATGATATTCCATCAAAAACATCAAGTTATGAGGCATAGGAAATTTTGGCGCTGCTCCAAATCCTCCATAAACTTCGTCAAAACTTTGCCGAAACTGAATTAATGCTTGTTTCGCCAAATCTATCCCCTCTTTGCACTGGAATCGTTTTGCATCTGCCTGAAGCTGACAAGTAACTTCCTCTGCCGACTGTTCCAAACTTTCCCTGTCCTGCTCCCACTTTTTATTAATTGCTCTCAACAAGTCCAAAAAACCAATTCTGCCATATGCACTCCTTTTTGGAAAATAAGTCCCCGCAAAAAAGGGTTTTTGCTCTGGCGTCAAGAAAATGCTGGCAGGCCATCCGCCGCTACCAGTAAGCAGGAAACATACAGACATATAAACACTGTCAATGTCTGGACGTTCTTCTTTATCCACTTTTATAGCGATGAAATGTTGATTCAACACGCTTGCCACTTCCTCATCCTGAAAACTTTCATGTGCCATTACATGACACCAGTGGCAGGTACTGTAACCTATACTTAAAAAGATTGGTTTTCCTTCTTTTTTTGCTCTCTCAAAAGCTTCCTCACACCAGGGATACCAGTCCACCGGATGTTTCGCATGCTGCAAAAGGTAAGGGCTGGCTTGGTCCTTTAAATGATTTTTCATTTTGATCACCTCGCCCTTACTATTTGCTTTTTTCCATACACCTATACACTACATTCCAATAATTTCTGACTCTTCCATCTCTTCTGGCCCTTCTAGTAATTTCGATTCTTCCATACTCTCTGATTCTTCTACTCGTTTTGACTCCTCTATATGTTTCGCTTCTTCTGTTCGTTTTGCCCCTTCCATCTTTCCTGGCTCTTTTATTAATTCTGGCCCTTCTATTTTTTCTGGCTCTTTTATTAATTTTGGCCCTTCTATTTTTTCTGGCTCTTCTGGTAATTCTGACTCTTTCGAATTTTCTGACTCTTCCATATTTTCTAGCTCTTCCGCTCGATTTAGCTCTTCCACGACCTGCACCGCTTCCACGTGCTCTGGCTCCTTAGCTGGTCCTAAGACTTCCACCTCTTCTTCCCTGAATACAAGCTCTGCATATTCCAAATCTTTTTCCACCAGCTCTGCAATGGGCTTACATTCCTCCAATTCCTTCGGCTCTTGGTTCGTGTTCTTTTTTCTGAAATGAGAGAGGAACTTTTGCTTTCTCTTTTCGCGTGTCTCCATTCTCTGCTTTTTTCGTCTATCTTTCTTTTCGATTTTCTCCCTCGTCTTACGATTCTTCTTGATCTCCCTGCGGGCTGTTTTTTCAATATCACGGATGGTATCTTTTGCCGCTTGCACCATACGGCTGTCCCCTCGATAAGGATTATGTAAGAAATAAGCCAATGTCCCAAAAACCAAAACCACCATGCCAAAAATGGTAAAAATCGGTAAGAGCAGATCATATTCTGGGTATTTCAGCTCATAACAGACAAAGATCACCATCATAAGCGGAAACATAAACAAGTATAAAATTTTACATCCATAATTTAAAATCTTGCTTCGTCGCTCGTCCTGTGCCAACAGCGTTCCCTGTATTCCAGTAAATGCTGTCATAAAAAGACAAATCTCAGAATGAAAACCATGAAGAACACCACAAAGTACCACCAAAATGACAGATAGCAAGAACAGAGAAAAAGCGCATCCTCGGTAATAGGCATTCTTATATTCCCGCATACCTTGAAGCTTATCTTGGGTGATTCCATACATCGCAAATACCTGAGCATCCATGCTTTCTTGAAATTCCTGATTATACTTGCGTGCTTCTCTGGAACATTCCATATTTTGGTTGATGGAATCCCGCAACGCATCCAAAACCTCCTGTTCCTGTTTCATCTGCACAAACAGTGCGTCCTCCGCTTCTCGCTGTCTTTGAATCTGCTCCTGTACCCATTGGGTCTTTCGGATCCGCAGATTTTCCAGTTTCTGTTCTTCTGATATATTCTTTCGTTCTTGCTTCAAAATAATCACTCTTCTCTCTATCTAATCTACATATTCGACCTTCTTTATCCATGGCACATCTACTTTAGAATATACCAAAATACGACTTTATTTTCAATGTTATTTTAAGGCTTTACAAGCTTAACATATATTAGAAATTCTACCATACTTTCTGACATATCCAAAAAGACTGACCACTTGAAAAATATTTCAATTGATCAGTCCTTTCTGCATGTTTCCCATATCATTAACCACTGTCAACCTTTTTACAGGTAATTATAGTGAAAGGTTTACAATATTAAGAAGCCATCATATTTTTTTCTTAATGCACAAGATATTCTGCCCATCCTTATATTCATAAGAAATTTCATCCATGCATTTCTTCACCATAAAGATGCCAAGCCCGCCAATTTCCCGCTCTTGCGCCGTAAGTGAAATATCGGGATCCTCTCTGGCAAGTGGGTCATAAGCCTTGCCATTGTCAATAAACGTCACCACCACAGAAAGCGGATCCTGCAAAACGTCAATACGGACAGTCGCTGGGCCAGTCTTGGGATTGTAGGCATAGTGCGCAATATTGCCAAAGAGCTCGTCAATGGCAATGTCAATCTGCATCTGCGCTTTCAACGGACAATTTAACTGAGCTAACTGCTCGTCCACAAACGCCGTCACTTTTTCTATATTTTGTACTGTCGCATCAATTGTCAATTCCTTCATTTTGCATCCTTTCCCTGTACTCCAGACATAACATGGTAATATCGTCAAACTGTGGCGCATTGCCCACAAAAGCATCAATATCTTCTTTGATCTTCCCTAGCAATTCCATCGGCGCTAACGCTGTATTCTGTGCAAGTATTTCTCTCAGTCGTTCCATGCCATAGAGATTGCCATCTTGATCCATTGCCTCTGTCACGCCGTCTGTATACTGAAATAGCCGGTCACCAGGTGATAACTGCATCGTGCCACATTTATAACGTATCCCCTCCATACCGGCAAGCACAAAGCCTGCACGAATCTTATAGGGCTCATAGCTTCCATCTTTTTTACAGATAAACGGTATTTCATGACCTGCATTGACAAATGTAAACTCACCGCTCACAAGATCAAGCACACCCTCAAATGCGGTGATAAACAGCCCTTCACTATTAGATTCGCATAAGAGTTCATTGACCTCTGTGAACACCTCGCCCAAATCCCTGCCAGGCTGGGTATGGTCCTTAATCAGGGTCTTGCCAATCACCATAAACAGCGCCGCTGGCACGCCTTTTCCTGAGACATCCGCTATGACAATGGCCAGATGGCTCTCATCCACCATGAAAAAATCATAGAAATCACCGCCGACCTCCTTTGCTGGATTCATCGTAGCATAGATATCAAACTCTGGTTTATCTGGAAACGCTGGGAAAATTCCGGGCAGCATATCTGCCTGTATCTGCGTGGCAATGGAAAGTTCCGCTCCAATCCGCTCCTTCTCCGCTGTGACCATTGTAAGGTTTTCTACATATTCCACAATATCTGTTTCCATCCTCTCTACGGCCTTTGCTAACACGCCGATTTCATCATTCTTGTTAATAGCGGACAACCTATCTGAGGGCGTATTAGAATCCGCAAAACGCTTGGCTTCGTCTGTGACAGCAAGAATTGGCAATAAGACTTCTCTGTACAGGTACATGCTATATACAAGCAGAAACAGACAGACGGCAGCTAAGACACCAAGCAACACATCTTTTACATAAGTATTGCGGGCATTTTCCAGCCTTTTCATAGCTTTCTCTACACCAAGTATTGCCACAATTTCTCCTTTTGAATCATATATTGCAATGCCTGCGGTCGTATGCGCTCCAGATTCCTCCGAATAAGAATAGAGATATTCCGTGGCACGCTCGCCTTTGGTAATGATACCTCGCACATTATTCACATACTTCTCATCCACACCAACTGCCGTATAACCTAGAGGATAACGTTCAAAGCCGCTAGCAGAATTTACCGCGTCATAAATATAAGTAAGTGTTCGGTAATCTGAAGTGTCAACCTTCGCCACATAAATCAATGTTGTGCCTGTGGCATCCACCAAATCATCCAGCCGTTTTTCAATCTCATGGTACTCCTCATCCATCTCCCCTGTGGACAAATATTCTTCAAATTTGTCTGGATTTAAGCACTTTGCCGCAGCTTCCGCAATTTCATAGGCTGAATCATTGTACTGCTGCTCTAACACAGACGTGAATTCCTGGTAGCCAATTATGCTGATCATTGCCCCCAGCAAAATGCCAAAGATTATAATGGCAAGCGTCAGTTTTCCCGTAAGTCCGGTAATCCTTTTTTTCATTTTATTTCTTCCTTTCCCCAACGACACTTGGCCCTTGGGAACTTCTTAAAATTGCCTAGAATCGTCCTCCCTGGCAGCAAAAAACTGCTTCTTCTCCTCTGTGTCCAGAATGCATACCTGCTTGTTCTGCCCCATCATTTTGCCACTCTTCGCTAATTGTTCTTCATAGAGTCCAAAACTGCCTGCGTGCAGATAAGAAATCCGAACCTTGCCAATTTCATTCATCTTGCGGCAGCCCTGATATTCATAATTTACA
>CAJTVT010000044.1:3298-24466 GCA_910580015.1 uncultured Lachnospiraceae bacterium | reverse complement strand
AGAATGAAAATTCTGCGTAGTTTCACCAAATATAAACGTGTCAGTACACTAGAAATAAATTGAAGATATGATAGAACAAAGAATCCTGGAAAGCAGGATTCTTCGCCTGCGGCAGGTCGCTTTCGTGACATATTTCATTTTGCCGTTGTGTGATAATTGTTTTTTATCCTATAAGGATTAAGGGAGTCAAAAGACTGCTGCATGAAAGATTCGTGCAGCAGTCTTTTGATTAATGGTGAATTATTATTCACCAATATGACAGATAACCTTATGATTAATCCTCCAGAGAAAATAAGAGCTCATCGCTACAGACATAAGTTCTGCAATTGGGAATGCCCACCAGATAAGATTGACATTTCCAGTAAGAGAAAATAGAAATGCCACAGGGAGCAATACCACTAACTGTCTGGCAATGGAGACTACCATGCTGTAAATTCCATTTCCCAGTGCTTGAAAAGAACTTCCTACAACAATACAATAACCTGCGAATAGAAAACTTAGACAGATTGTGCGCAGAGCAGGCACACCCACAGTAATCAATTCTGGTGTGGCATTGAACATACTTAAGAGCTGGGCAGGAATCAATTCCATGAGAAGTAGACCGATAAACATTATTCCAATAGCAAAATAAATACTGGATTTGATAGTTTTGATTACTCTGACACGATTTCCTGCTCCGTAGTTGTATGCGATAATGGGAACCATACCATTGTTTAATCCAAAGATCGGCATAAAGACAAAGCTTTGCAGTTTAAAATAAAGTCCAAATACGGTCTGTGCGATTCCATAGGAAGAAAGTATTAAATTCATTCCATAGGTCATAACAGAGCCGATGGCTTGGACAACAATAGAGGGAGCTCCCACAGAATAAATTTGCCCAATCAGCCGAAAATTTGGTCGAAATCCACGGAACTTTAAATGAATATCATGGTTAAATTTGAAATTACAAACAATTGCAAGAAGAGCCGCAATAATCTGTCCTGTGATTGTTGCGATGGCAGCGCCGGCAACTTCCAATTTAGGAGCACCAAACAATCCAAAAATCAGAATAGGATCTAAAATGATATTGATAATGGCTCCGGTTCCCTGGGTAATCATAGTAATAAAAGTTCTTCCTGTAGATTGCAATAAACGTTCAAAGCATGTCTGTAGAAAGATTCCGATCGAGCAGACAGTACAGATTATGAGATAAGAGATTCCATAATTACGTACTTGCTCAACATCAGTCTGACTGTAAATAAAAGCTTTTGCAGCAAGACATCCGATAATTGCAGCCAGCACAGAACAGAGGAACGATACAAGGATACCGTTCATTGCAACTTCATTTGCCTTTTCAAAGTCTTTTTCTCCTAATGTTCGGGAGAGCAGTGCGTTAATACCTACTGCGGTTCCCACTGCAACGGCAATCATCAATGTCTGCGCTGGAAAGGCCAGCGATACAGCACGGACGGCGTATTCTCCTACTTGTGCAACAAAAATGCTGTCTACAATGTTATACAATGCCTGTACCAGCATTGAAATCATCATGGGCAGAGACATACTAATCAACAGTTTTCCTATGGGCATAACCCCCATTTTATTCTCTTTTGCTTGCATTTTCTTTCTCCATTACTTCTATATTAATGTATTTTCTGGTTACAAATTAATAGTTTACATGATATTAGAAAATTTGTAAAGTTTTTGGTTAATATGAATAAAATATTATGAGGGACAAGATGAAAATTGACAGGTTTTTAGAATAGGAATATAATAATAACATTGTAGTAAGGGGATCTTAAGACAGGATTTTGGGAAAAGGAGGAAATTATGACACTAAAGACGATGAATGATTTGTTAAAGCAGATTGATGATCTGGTATGGGGAATTCCGCTGATTGTACTAATTTTAGCAGTGGGAGTTTTCATGACAATCCGTCTGCGTGGGCTTCAGCTAAAACGGCTTCCTCTTGCCATTCGTAATCTGTTTGCGAATGAGAAGAATGGGGAACACGGTGAGATGTCCAGTTTTGCAGCCCTTTGTACAGCATTGTCTGCCACGATTGGAACGGGAAATATTGTAGGTGTGGCAACTGCCTTGGTAGCAGGTGGGCCTGGAGCATTATTTTGGATGGTAGTCGCAGCGATTGTGGGAACTGTCACAAAATATGCAGAATGTCTGTTGGCTATTAAATATCGTGTTGTTGCAGAGGATGGACATATCGTAGGGGGACCTTTCTACTATATTGAGCATGGAATGGGAAAAAATTTCAGATGGCTTGGAAAACTCTTTGCTATTTTTGGAATTGGAGCTGGACTTATGGGAATTGGTACATTTACTCAGATAAATGGAATTACCAGTGCAGTGAACACCTTTTTTGATCCTGAGAATCAGTGGTGTATAGAATTGTTTGGAAGAGAATATTCCTGGAGTGTTATCATAGCAGGGCTGTTGCTGACATTCTGCGTTGCTTTGGTATTGATTGGAGGAATCAAGCGTATTTCCAATGTGGCACAGGTGATTGTGCCTTTTATGGCCGGAACATATATTGTAGCAGCTCTCTTGATATTAATTTTTCATTTTAAAGAAATCCCAGCCGCATTTGTCACGATTATTCAGAGTGCATTTGGGTTAAAGGCAGCAGCAGGAGGTGTTCTGGGAGCGATGTTGGTTGCTATGCAAAAAGGCGTGGCAAGAGGAATTTTTTCCAACGAGGCAGGGCTTGGAAGCGCTCCCATTGCAGCAGCGGCAGTTCAGACGGATGAACCAGCGGCACAAGGACTGGTATCTATGCTGGGGACAATCATTGATACAGTCATTATTTGTACAATGACAGGTCTAACGATTGTCATTACTGGAAGCTGGGACGTGGGGCTGGATGGTGTTGACGTAACCACTAGGGCATTTCAGATAGGATTGCCATTTCAGCCCCAGGTTTCTTCCTTTATCTTGATGGTATGTCTGGTATTTTTTGCATTTACCACAATCTTGGGGTGGAATTATTACAGTGAAAAATGTCTGGAATACTTAATCGGTGGGCATCCTGGCGTGTTAAAAGTATATCAGTGGATTTACATACTTTGTGTATTTATTGGACCATTTATGACAGTTTCTGCGGTATGGACCATTGCGGATATTTTTAATGGATTGATGGCAATACCGAACTTGATTGCAATTGTGGCTCTAAGTAGTGTGGTGGTGGCAGAAACAAAAAAATATCTTCATAAAGTGGACAATGGCCTGTTAAGATAGGTTTACATTAACTGGGCTAGGATGACGCTTGCCACTGTGCCTATCAGAGTGGTAAATAGCGCTCCAGGTAAGGTGTACCTGGTTTTTTGGACCTTTGCTGTCATAAAATAAATGCTCATTGTATAGAAAATAGTTTCCGTGCAGCTCATCATAATTGAGGTGATGATGCCAAAGTAAGAATCTGGACCAAATTCTTTGAAAATATCCAGAACAAGGCCTGTAGCAGCAGAGGAAGAAAACATTTTTACAATGGACACTGGCACTAACTCCGCTGGAAATCGCAAAGGTTCTGTAATTACGCCCAACACAGAAGACAGGAGATCTAAAAAACCTGATGCGCGCAAGATTCCAACACCCACCATAAGGCCGATCAGGGTTGGCATAATACCAATGACTGTATGGAACCCATCCTTGGCGCCTTTGATAAAGTCATCATATATGGAATGATGGTTCAACAGCCCATATCCAATGATGGAAAAAATTAAAATAGGAATAATAGCATCTGAGAGAAAAAGGAGGAGATTCATAGATGACCTCCTTTTTTCTTGTATGTATGACTGTAAGTTCCAGGCATGCAGGACATTACTTTAGCAAAGATAATTCCAGCAAGGGTGGAACAAAAAGTGGCAATCATAGCAGGCCCTAAGATGGATGCAGGATTAGCGGAGCCATATTGACTGCGGTAGGCGATCATATTGACTGGGATTAATTGAAACGATGAAACATTTAATATCAAGAAGGTACACATTTCTCGACTGGCTACCTTACTATGATGATTCAATTCTCCCATAGATTCCATGGCTTTTAATCCGGCAGGTGTTGCCGCCCAGCCCAGTCCAAACATATTGGCAATAATATTAGTGGAAATGTATTCATTTGCCTTATGGTTTTTTGGGATATTGGGAAACATAAACCGAAGAAGGGGATTTAGTATTTTTGCAGCACCAGTGATAATACCGCAATTTTCTGCGATTCGCATTAACCCTACCCAGAATGACATGACTCCCAGCATGGTAATGCAGAGAGTGACAGCTTCTTTGGAGGAATCCAGGGCGGCATTTGTGACAGCAGGAAGATTACCAGTAAGAGCGGCATAGAGAATGCCAATTACGATCATAAAGCCCCATAAATAATTCAGCATAGCATCACTACTCCAAAAGTTACAGTTATTTTATTGTATGTCATTGTGGAAAAAGTGTGACGAATTTTTTGTTTTGTGCTATACTTAATGTGAAATTTGTGGAAAACAGTTAGTCAGGGAGGTATTCTTGTGGAAAATTATAATACCATCAATGAAGTATTAGTGAAACTATTTAACGAGATCATGGATATTGAAGAAAAAGCCATTATTACGGAGGAATTCAAGGATATTTCCAATAATGATATGCATATTATTGAGGCCATTGGCAAGAAACAGTCTAAGAACATGTCCACAGTAGCTAAAACTTTATCAGTGACCGTTGGAACACTTACCATTGCCATTAATAATTTGGTAAAAAAAGGGTACGTAAACCGGGCGCGTAGCGAGGAGGATCGACGGGTGGTTTTGATTTCCTTATCTAAAAAAGGAGAGCGTGCCTATGATCATCACGAAAAATTTCATGATGAGATGATACAAGCAACATTATCTGGTCTGGATCAGGAGCAGACAAAAATCTTGGTTAAGGCGCTAAAAAATCTTAGTAAATTCTTTCGGGAGTACGGCAGAGATTCGAATGATGAAAAATGATTTGTCTTGTCCATGGTGAAATATTTGTATTTGCGTCAAGAGATGTGGTTTACGTTATATTTATTAAAACTCTTAGGAAATCCTTAAGGTGTAGCATCTAATGCACTGTAAGAAGATAATCAAGACAATACACTAGTGTAGTGACCGCATTATATCCGGTAAAACTCCGCAGAATATTTGCTCATCTACAAGACGGATTTTCGACGGCGTAGCGGTGGCTACGGATAGAAAATCCAACGCAGTAGATGGGCGGATAGACAAGGAGGTTTATAGGAATATAATGTGGTCACTACACTAGGGCTTATACATCGGATTTTTTGGTATCTGATGTATAAGCCTTATTTTCAGAATATGATCATAGTTTTAACTCTCGGTATCGATTTAGGCAAGCATAGATTTCTTGTTTTCTGGGAAGTGCAAATCCTCCAGGTACATAGCTGCCCTCACAGATGGCTGATATTCCTTTTTGGTCCAGGAGGTTCCAAAGTTCTTCAGCCACTTCTCCAAGAGTGCGTGTTCCATTCATCAGGTGAAGTTGTGCATATTTCATGGCTTGTCCCAGAGTTCCAAGTTGTTCTGTATCTGTCAGTTGTTCAACGTACCGCAGATCAATGGGTTCTCTGTTGATTACAATAGAATCCATTCCTTGGGTTTTGATCTTGATTCGATCATTTTTGCGAAAAGCGCCGTCTGGCTTTACTGGTCTTAGAACAGAAGGCTTTGTGCTTGGTGAAACAGGTTCTTTTGGCAAAGGAAAATCTGCGGCTTCTTTTTTGGCTAACTCTGTAATATCTTTTGGAAGATAATGATCCATTTGGATAATGTGATCTGCCTTGTGGAAATAGGAGCCGGAGCTACCTGCTACTAATATGGTGGAAATGGAATAAGTGGTAAATAACTCCTGTACGCGATCAATAAAAGGCGTGATTGGTTCCAAATCGCGGTGAACGACTCTCTGCATCAGTTCATCTCGTATCATAAAATTTGTTGCGCTGGTGTCTTCATCAATGAGAAGAAGTTGACTTCCAGATTCCATAGCTTCCACCACATTAGCGGCCTGAGAAGTGCTGCCGCTTGCGTCTTCTGTACAAAAATGTATCGTATCTTTTTTGTTGGGCAAATTGCTAATAAACATAGAAATGTCTACTTGTTTAATGCTTCGTCCGTCTTCTGCTCGGATTTTCATTGCAGTGTTGTCTGTGATGACATATTCTCTTCCATCCCTGGAAATATGATTGTAAATTCCAAGTTCCAGCGCTTTTAAAAGGGTGGATTTGCCATGATAGCCACCACCTACAATCAGTGTAATGCCCTTAGGAATCCCCATACCAGTAAGAGTGCCATGATAAGGAAGCTGCAAAGTAACTTCCATCGATTTGGGCGAGAGAAAGGAAACCGCGTTTTTCATAGGGCGGTCCGAAACGCCAGATTCTCTGGGTAAAATGGAGCCATTTGCCACAAAAGCGCACAGGTTAAGACGACATAGTTCTTGCCGGATAAATTCCTGATCTTCTGACAGTTCTCGGTTTTTTTGCACTTCATTTGCATTTAGAGAACGATAATACAAAGATTTTTTCACACATCCAGGAAGAAATTCAAATAATATTTTGCACAATTCTCTGGCATTGATGGTCCGACCGTTGGCAGGAAATCCGATTTCCATCCGAACAAATACAGAGCCATTTTTATCTATCTCACAACCCGTCCGTTCTAAGATCTCCTGTCCACATCGACTGACAGAGAGAAGGCCGCTTTTTCCGGAGCCTTTTGCCTTGAACGTAAATGCCTGCACCTGTTTTGCAAATTGTCGAATTAGATAATCTTGCAGAGCAATCCGTTTATGTTTCTTGTCATAAAGTTCCGTGGGAAATCCAGCAAGTTTTCCCGGAACTTGGACACTTACTTTGGAAGGGGAAGCAAAGGGATCTCCTTGTACATGATCGATATTTAGTACATATCCTTCAAATTGCCAGGCTCCTTTGGTATCTTTATATGCTGGGTAACCTTTGTGATCTATTCGGTTTAGTAAGTCACGCAGATCTGTAGATGTTTTCATTTTTTCCTCCTCATAAGTCATTGGTAATTGCTAATAAATAGTTTGATTATACATGGAGCTTATGATTTTTTCAAGCATCAAAACATAATTTTCTTTTTTGTAATTGTCTGAAAACTGCTTGAAAAAGTCTTGACATTTGATATAATACAAACGATATGAGAAATTATTGTTATGTATCAAGAAAGAATGAGGTAGACCTATGGGAGGATTTTTTGGAGCGGCATCTGCGCAGGATTGTGTTTTTGATTTATTTTTTGGAATTGATTACCATTCCCATCTTGGAACAAAACGAGGAGGTATGGTAGTATATGGGGAAGGCGGATTTGATCGTGCCATCCATAATATCGAGAATGCGCCATTTCGCACGAAATTTGACAAAGATATCCAGAAAATGTCCGGGAAAATGGGAATTGGCTGTATTTCAGATTATGAGCCTCAGCCGCTTTTGGTGCGTTCCCACCATGGAACATATGCGATCACTACAGTAAGTAAGATTAATAATATGGAAGAACTGTCAAAAATGCTCTTTGAAAATGGACATTCCCACTTTTTGGAAATGAGCGGAGGAGATATCAATGCTACAGAAATGATTGCCTCCTTGATCAATCAGAAAAAAAATTTGATCGAGGGAATCCGTTATGCCCTGGAATCTGTGGATGGTTCTGTGTCAATGCTGTTGATGAATGAAAAAGGAATTTATGCGGCGAGGGATCAATATGGGAGAACTCCAGTAGTTGTTGGAAAAAAGGAAGATGCCTATTGTATTTCCTTTGAAAATTTTGCATATAAAAATCTTGGATATAAAGATTATAAAGAATTGGGTCCAGGAGAAATTGTAGTTGTAACAGATAAGGAATGCAGGACCCTTTCAGAGCCAGGAAATGAGATGAAGATCTGTACCTTTTTATGGGTTTATTATGGATATCCAGCCAGTTCTTATGAGGGTGTCAATGTGGAACAGATGCGCTATGACTGTGGTAGAAAAATGGCAGAACGGGATCATGTCCATCCAGATATTGCAGCAGGAATCCCCGATTCTGGGACAGCTCATGCGATTGGTTATGCCAATGAATCAGGAATCCCATTTTCTAGACCTTTTATCAAATATACACCTACCTGGCCTCGTTCTTTTATGCCTACAATACAGAGCCAGAGAGATTTGATTGCAAAAATGAAGCTTTTGGCGGTGGAGGATTTGATTCGCGATAAAAGTCTTCTTTTGATTGATGATTCCATTGTAAGGGGAACACAGCTTCGGGAGACAACGGAATTTTTGTATGAGAGCGGAGCCAAAGAGGTTCATATTCGCCCTGCCTGTCCACCTCTTTTGTACGGATGTAAGTATCTGAATTTCTCACGTTCTACTTCGGAAATGGATTTGATCACGAGAAGAGTTATTGATCGGCTGGAAGATGGGAATGTAACAGACGAGATTTTAAAGGAATACGCAGATCCAGAATCCTCCAAATATGAAAAGATGGTAGAAGAAATTCGTAAGGAATTGAATTTTACTTCGCTCAGGTTTAATCGGTTGGATGATATGTTGGATTCTGTCGGAATTGAAAAATGTAAGCTCTGTACCTATTGTTGGAATGGAGAAGAATAAATAAAATTTGATAGATACTTTTTGTGAGAGCTGTCCCGAAATGAAATTGATATACAATCTATGATTGTGTAAATCAGCCATTTTGTGACAGCCCTTTTTAAATTTACTTTTGTCTTCAATATCACAAATTTTACGAAATATTGATACCAAAATCCATTCAGATAGATTATGGTATGTTCAGTTTTTGTCATAGATCTTCTGCAAATCTGAAGATGCATTTGACAAAAAAGGATTTACAAACATCCTTTGTCGATCAAGAAAAAAATATTGCTTTTTTAGTGCTGATAATTCATAATAAAATTGTGTTATATTATATGGTTAACTGTGGCTTAGGGAACAAGGGTTAATACGGAGGAACAAATGAATCAGGAATGGGAGAAAATTGGGAATGATATTAAACATATTGTGGAGGATGCTGTAAATTCTCAGAATTTTGATCAATTAAATAAGAATATTACCAATACTTTCAATGATGCAGTGGGCAGTGTCCAAAAAGGATTGTTGACAGCGGGAAAGATTGCCAATAATGCAGCTGAAAAGCAGGGAAAAAATTTGTATTCCACCTTTCAGAATTTATCCAAACAGACTCTTGAGAAACAGAAGAAAATCGTAAAGGTGGACAAGCAAAAGGAATTATTTCGAAAAAATACATCTGTCAAGGCTGGAGGAATGGCATTGACGATTTTCGGATGCGTACTGAATACGGGTTTGGGCTTTGCAGTGGTAGTTTTGTGTCTAGTTTCTTTGTTTTTAGGCGGGGCTCCTACGGGGATTAAAATTGCTCTTTCTATTTTGCTTCCATTTCTTATTGGAAGTGCGGTGATGACCTGGAAAGGGAGCAGCATGTTATCTGCGGTGAGGCGCTATCGATTTTATATTGAGGGACTTGGCGGGAGGACTTATTGTAATATAAAAGAGTTGGCTACACGGAGCGGAAAATCGATTTCCTATGTAAGAAAAGATGTTCAAAAGATGATTGAAAAAGGCTGGTTTCGACAGGGGCATCTAAATCAAGATAGTACATGTCTGATTGTCAGCCATGAGACATATCAGGAATATGAATCCCTTCAAAGGCAAAAGCAGGAACAAGAACAGCAGGAGCAGATAAAGATTCAGCAAAAACCCGATCCTGTAAATATAGATAAGAATCATGAGACATTACAGAGAGTTATGAAAGAAGGGCAGGAATATATCTGTAAAATTAGATCCTGTAATCAGAAAATTACAGGAAAGGAAATCACCCAGAAGATCGCCCATATGGAAGTGTTGGTACAGAAAATATTTGACAGGGTTCAACAAGATCCAGATTCTCTGGAAGATATCAGTAAATTGATGGATTATTATCTTCCTACCACAATCAAATTGTTGGAGGCTTATCAGCAGCTTTGTAGTCAGCCAGTGCAGGGGGAAAATATTCGTTCTTCTAAATTGGAGATTGAGCAGACATTAGACACCTTGAATGAGGCCTTTGAGAGACTTTTGGACAGTCTGTTTGAGGATGTGGCGTGGGATGTCTCTTCTGATATTTCTGTGCTTCACACGATGCTGGCCCAGGAGGGGCTTGTGGGAAATGATCAATGGAAAATGTAACAGTAGAGAAAGGAGCATTACATGAGTGAAGAATTTAGGGAATTTACAGAAACCCCTTCCTTAACTTTGGAACCTTTTCCAGAAAAAGGTACGATGGTTCAGGAAAATGTACCAAGCCAAGAACCAGCCTGGGATGATACCATGTTGTCTGCGGAAGAACGGCGAATGGTGGAGGAGTTTACAAATCAAATTGATCTTCATAATTCTAATATTGTCCTTCAATATGGAGCAGGAACTCAGAAAAAAATGGCAGATTTTTCCGAGAAAGCTTTGGAGAATGTACAGACAAAAGATTTGGGAGAGATCGGAGATCTGATTACGGGAGTGGTGACGGAATTAAAAGGTTTTGATGCAGAGGAAGAAAGAGGATTTCTAGGCCTTTTTAAAAAATCTACCCAGAAGTTAAGTGTATTGAAAACCAAATATGATAAGGCTGAGACCAACGTCAATAAGATTGTAAAAATATTAGAGGGACATCAGGTACAGCTTTTAAAAGATTCTGCTATATTGGACAAGATGTATGAGCAGAACAAAGTATATTTCAAAGAATTATCCATGTATATTCTTGCTGGTAAGCGTAAATTAGAGCAGGTCAGAAGAACGGAACTTCCAGCTCTGGTGGAGAAAGCAAATCGCTCTGGATTGCCAGAAGATGCTCAGGAGGCAAAAGATTTGGATTCTCTCTGCAATCGATTTGAGAAGAAAATCCATGATCTAGAATTGACCCGTATGATTTCCATTCAGACTGCACCGCAAATTAGATTGGTACAGAATAATGACACGATTATGGTGGAAAAAATACAATCTACAATTGTGAATACAATTCCATTATGGAAAAGTCAGATGGTGATTGCCATGGGGGTGGAGCACTCCGCTCAGGCGGCACAAGCACAGCGGGAGGTCACAGATCTTACGAATGATCTGTTGCGAAAAAATGCTGAGAAATTAAAGATGGCGACGATTGAGACAGCGAAAGAATCAGAACGTGGGGTGGTGGATATGGAAACTCTGCGCATTACCAATGAATCTTTGATCACCACCTTGGATGAAGTGATGCGTATTCAGAAAGAAGGCAGAGAAAAGCGTAGAGAGGCAGAAGTGGAAATTCAGCGCCTAGAAGGAGAATTAAAGAAAAAGCTGCTTCAACTTCAAGGATAAGGAAAAAGGAGAATCCTGCTTTGCAGGATTCTCTGTTCTAGAATGGTCTTAAATTGATTTTTATAGGTCTATTTTACAAATCTGATTTTTGATTTATCTGATCGATCATATCTATAAGTGTTGCCTTGCTGCACAGACCATATGACACAACATTTCGAAGTGGCATAGATGCTATCATGGCAAAATTCATCTCATCACTGATTGCGATATCTTCATTTTCATTGTTGCCAGAAGAAGTGCCAAAGATATTTTCTAGTTGTTTTTTAAAATTCATAGCATATTCTGAAGTTCGCTCATCTGCCAATAATTCACCCAGCGTTGTATTTCCATGAACTTTAAGTGGAAGTCTCTTCTGTGTAGAAAGACGTAAGTTCTCTGTAAGTCTTATATCACGGGAGGATGCGCCGATTTGAATTTCGTAATCACCAGAAGCGGCGTACCAGTCGTTGATTTCTGTGTTATACCATGCGAAACTCCTGTAATCAAGTGTAAATTGCACAGTTTTTGATTCACCAGGATGTAACAATATTTTTTCGTATCCTTTTAATTCTCGTAAAGGGCGGCGGATGGATCCAGTTCGATCGCTGATGTATAACTGGATAATTTCTTTTCCTTTTCTGCTGCCAGTATTTGTAACATCTACAGAGACGGTGATGGTATCGTGATCGGTGAAACGTGTTTTATCTGTCCGTAAATTGCTGTATGCAAAACTGGTATAAGAAAGTCCATATCCAAATGGAAAGGCAACTGGCATCTCTTTTGTGTCGTAGTAACGATATCCCACAAAAATACCTTCTTGATATGTTACATTAATTCCATCCCCGAAAGAAAGATACGAGGGATTGTCAGAAAGTTTATATGGGAATGTCTCTGCCAATTTTCCGCAAGGGCAAGTCTTTCCAAAAAGAATATCTGCAACAGCTTCCCCAACTGCCTGACCGCCAAGGTAAGCTTCTAGAATGCCTTTTACGCTGGATAGCCAAGGTAACTCCACAGGGGATCCATTGTGGAGGACAATGATAACTTCGGATTGGACGGCAAGAATCTCATGGATCAGGCGGTTCTGGCATTCAGGAAGTTGCATGTGTGCTCGATCGTAACCTTCTGATTCAAAGCTGTCTGGCAGACCAGCAAAAATAACGACTTTGTCTGCTGCTTTTGCAAGTTCAATAGCTTCTTTTGCCAGCGCTTCATCATAAATGTCATCTTTGGCTGAAAAGCCTTTGGCGTAAGTAATAGATGCATTTTGAGGAACAGCCTCTAATACATTGCTGACACGGTAACTATTGATATGGGAGCTTCCTCCGCCCTGGAACCTGGGCTTTTTGGCAAATTCTCCGATAAATGCGATATTTTCTGTTTCGTTTAATGGAAGTACGGAATCGTTTTTTAGAAGAACCATAGATTCCTCTGCGATCTTTTTCGCCAACTTGTGATCGGCTTCCAGTGTAAATTCTTGTTCTTCACGATGATCTGTGTACTTAAACACAATATTTAAGATGCGTTCCACTGCCTGATCGAGGATCTTTTCATCCAGGGATCCGTCTTTGACTGCTTCAACAATTTCCTTGTCATAGATCCCATTGGAAGATGGCATCTCAAGTTCTAATCCAGCTTTTAATCCTGGGACTCGTTCGTTGACAGCTCCCCAGTCAGACATTACATAGCCATCAAATCCCCATTCGTCGCGCAGAACATCCGTCAAAAGCCAGGGATTTTCAGAGGCAAAGGTTCCATTAATCTGGTTATAAGAGCACATAACGGTGTAAGGTTTTGCTTTCTTGACAGCAGTCTCAAAGGCAGGAAAATATATTTCACGAAGTGTCCGTTCATCCACATTGGAAGAGCAACTCATACGATTGAATTCCTGGTTATTTGCGGCAAAATGTTTGATCGATGTTCCGACATGATGTTTTTGTACGCCATTGATAAATGCGGCGGCAATTTCTCCTGCAAGGTAGGGATCTTCGGAGTAATATTCAAAATTACGTCCACACAAGGGAGAGCGTTTGATATTGACCGCTGGTCCAAGAACAACAGAGAGATCATTTGCCTGTGCTTCTTTGCCGATTGCGTCACCAAATTCATACATCAGATCACGGTCAAAAGAGCAGGCGCTTAACACAGCAGGAGGAAAACATACTGCTTTGATACTATCATTAATACCAAGATGGTCTGCTTTTTCGTCTTGTTTACGCAGTCCGTGAGGTCCATCGCTTACCATTACACTTGGGATTCCCAATCTTTCTACGCTTTTGAGATGCCAAAAATCAAGCCCAGAGCACATTCCAGCTTTTTCTTCCAGAGTCATTTGACTAACGAGTTCTTTTATATTTCGTTTCATGGCCGATATCTCCTTTTTGTTTTTGATACATCAAATTTATCAATTTTATTAAAAAAAATATAGTAAAATCTTGTGAAAAATGGTAAAATCATGTTAAATGGTTTTGTTTTCATTTTTATAAATAACATTTTAAACTTTGCGTAGTATTTCTGATCGTATTGGGGGATTGTTATGAAACAAAATACGGATTTTCTACAGGCATATAGGGAAAAAAGTATGTTTGAGAGAAGGGAGCTCGTACAGCCCCACATGTCATATGCATATGAGAAGGTAAAGTATCAAGTGATAAGAGAAGGGAGAACAGATCTTTTGGATTCAGTGGATCATGTTCCTCCAGATGGAACGGTTGGAGTCCTGTCTAGGGATATATTACGCCATCAGAAAAATATGCTGATTGCATCAATTACGATGTTTACCAGATCTGCAATGGATGGAGGATTGCCAGAGGAGATAGCATATGCCATGAGCGACAGTTATATTTTAAAGGGGGAGGATTGTACCTCAGCACAAGAGGTGGATAAACTGAATGATCAGGCGTTTCGGGAATATACTTTTGCAGTTGCTGACAGAAAAAGGATGAATTATAGTTCTAAGATAGAAAAGGCGATGCATTATATCACGATTCATCTGCATGAAAAGATTACCCTGGAAGTAGTTGCAGAAAATGTGGGATTCAGTTCATGTCATTTATCAAGAATTTTTAAGAAGGAAGTTGGAATGTCCATAGTCAACTATGTGCAGAAAGAACGGATAGAGGCCGCAAAGCATATGTTAGTCCACTCAGATGAGACGTTGTCTGCGATCAGCCAATATCTGTACTTTTCTACACAAAGTTATTTTATCAAGATCTTCCGAAATCATACAGGGATGACACCAGGGCAGTTTCGGAACAATTATAAATGGTAAATGACTCAAAAGAGTGATTAAAGTATTGTTCTAGAAATATTCTAGGATTAGGAATTTTCTATGATACAGCCTATTATGTTAAAATATCTTTTTTGCAATATCGGTAAAATCCAGCTCCAATTCCGAGTACCATAAACACAATTCCAGCCGACAAATAGTTGATATCCAGGCATCCATCGGCGATAATGTCTGCACTCTCCGTGTAACTGAAAGGGGTAATATATTTTAAGAAAGTGGCTCCTTTTGTCAGATTGGCGATAATGTTAAGGAAATAAAGGAGTGTTGCCATTCCAAGCCCGATGCCAGCCCCACCCTGACTTATGAATGCAGATATTCCAAAGCATGTGCAAGCTACCTGAACCTGTAAAATAAAGTGGGACAGGAATAAAAGGAAAAGCGGTTCTGTTTTTGTGGATTCTCCGATGATGTAAATACAGGTTATGGTGGTGCATAAGATCACAATGTTTAAAATTATAATTTGCAGCAGTACAGAAACAAACTTCTGGAGCACAATTTGCCAACGATTGATGGGGTGAGTGAGAAGAAATTCTGCTGTCTGCTCTTTCTCTTCTTTTGCCAAAATGGTGATGCCAAGCAAAGCCGCGAAAAATGCACCTCCAAGGCCGAGGATGTTGCCGCATTCTACACCAAAAAATCCTATAAATTCTCCGAAATTAAGTCTGTCCATACCAAAAGCAGCGGAAAATCCTCCCATTTCTGCAAACATGGAACTCACATCACCCATTTGTGTTTCCATTTCTGGATAGATAAGAACACAGATTGCTAACATAAATGCAATCACGATTGTCCAAATGATTAACATCGTTTTTCCTTGTTTTAGTTCATGTTTTATCAGAGTCATATTCGCTCTCCTCTTCGTAATAATGTAAAAATATTTCTTCCAGGTCTGGTTCTGTGATCGAGATGTCTGTCAGTGGAAGTGCAGTCAGAACATTTAACAATTCTTTTGGATTACCGTCATATAGAAAACTTAGGGTATCACCATCGGTTGTTACATTCTTAATATGTGGAAGGTTAGGCAGTGCATTTACACCTTTTAGGGTAACTCGTTTTGTATCGGTATGTCCAAGACGTTCTGTGCTGTCTAAAGCTAACAGGCGGCCTTCGCGGATGACGGCTGCATGTCTGCAATAACGTTGAATTTCTGACAGAATGTGGGAAGAGACAAAAATGGTAGCTCCGTTTGTGTTGCGTTCTTCTAGAATAGCATAAAATTCTCGTTGCATCAAAGGATCCAGTCCGCTTGTTGGTTCATCTAAAATACAAAGCTCAGGCATATGTTGAAGTGCGCATACTATGGAGACTTTTTTACGGTTTCCAAGAGATAGTTCTCGGATTCTTTTACTGACGTTTAATCCCAGTCGTTCACAGAGAATTTGTGCTTCTGAGCGGCAGTCTCTGCGTCGAAGATCAGCTGAAAATTTTATTATGTCCTGTACTTTCATGTTAGGGTAAAAGGAAGCTTCCGAGGGCATATATCCAATATGGGAGAGAATGGCTTCCTTTTGGCGTGTAATGTCCATTCCGAATAGTTGTGCGCTTCCGCTTGAGGGTGCAATGAGTCCCAGTAAAGTACGGATTGTAGTGCTTTTTCCGGCGCCATTTGGCCCGATAAAGCCGAAAAAATCTCCCTGTTCTACAATTAAATTCATATCAATGATCCCTCTGGAACTTCCATAATATTTTGAAAGAGAAGTGGTTTTTATAGCATCCATTTTCTTTTAAGACTCCTTTCTAAGGTATACATTTTTCCAAAATGAAATCATTTCAGAAAAATCTTTTTCTAGTGCTTTTGCATCTAATGTGCCATCGCGTTGTGTAATTTCCCAAAGATATCCAACTGACATCAAATAAATCTGCTTGTACATCATTTCAAGGTTTAGTCCAGGGATAAAATCATTTGGATTTAATCGGGCAAGGGCGTCGGTGGCTTTTTGGTTAAAGTGCTGATGATAGCTATTGTGAATGTCTTCATACACATTCGAATCTTTTTCATAAAATGCTTTTATGGCAAATGCTGCCATGTCTGGATAAGTGCACATAATTTCAATTTTAGCAAACATGCCTCTCTCCATCATTTCAAAGAGATCTGTTGAATCATAACAACGGTGCTGGGCAAGATGTTCACATGTTATATCTGCTGCTTTATTCCACAAAAACAAATAGAGGTCTTTTTTGTTGTGAAAGTAATAAAACAAGAGAGATTTGCTGATCTGTGCCTCGTTTGCAATTTCTTGCATAGGGCTTTTTCGATAGGAATTTTGGGAAAATACACGGAAACCAGCATTGATAATTTTTTGCTGTTTTTCTGGTGGAAGGGTATAGAATCTTTCATTCATATAGAATACCTCATTGTCTAAGTTGGTCAACAGTTTATAAGTATCATTATACCCGATTGACCATTTTTGGGAAGGGTCTTTGTAGAAGAATAAACTCAGTTGTGACTTTGGTAAGACAGTCGTCCATAAGAGCATGTTTGAAAATTTTCAAAAGCAAAAACACTGTTCATGCATATAATTTATTATACCCTTCAGGAATACCACTATAATACATTCCTTTGGAGCGGTTGAAATCAGTAGGAGCGATGTATTTTATCAAATAGGAATGAGGTGGTTTCAATTGAATAATTTTAATCCAAATTGGATGTTTAATCCGCCAAATTTGTTTGGAAGAGGAAGGAATTTTAACAGAAATAATTGTCAAAGAGTATCACAACCTACATGTAATTGTGTATCTGAGACAAACCCAACTGTATTAGATTCTTCTACAAATAGAGTGTTCACGGAAGCGGGGGAATATGATTCTTGTCATTGTAAGTCTGGTCAGATGAAGTCAGTACAAGAGTCAAATCTTTCTAGCTGTCCTGTTGAACAAAAAGTTGCCATTTCATCTGGATGTCCCTGTGAATGTAAAGACTCTTTGGTGTCTGACTGTCCTTCTGAAAGAGGAGCGTTAAAAGAGTCCGACTGCGCGAGTGAAAGAAAGCCTTATATAGAATCTGATTGTGGCTGTGAAAGAGAAACTTATGTAGAGTGTGGCTGTGGTTTTGAAAGAGAAATGCCAAAAGAGTCTACTTGTGGTTCTGAAAGAGAGAGCCATATAGAGTCTGACAGTGGTTATGAAAGGAAGGCTAATAAAATGTCTGACTGCCCTTGTAAAAGAGAATCGTATATAGAGTCCGATTGTAGATGTGAAAGAAGGCCCTTTATAGAATCTGACTATATATGTGAAAGAGAGTCTTATATAGAGTCTGACAGTGGTTGCGAAAAGAAGCCTAATATAATGTCCGACTGCCCTTGTGAAAGAGAAGAGACGAAAGAGTTCAATTGTGGTTACGAAAGAGAGAACGATACAGAGTCTGACTGTGGATGTGAAAGAAAGCCCTATATAGAATCTGATTATGAGTGTGTAAAAGAAATGCCAAAAGGGTCTGCTTGTGAATGTGAAAGAGAGATCTATATGGAGTCCGGCTGTCCTGATGAAAATGAAGCCCTTATTCTATCTGGTTTTCCTTGTGATTATGAAGCATCTATGCGGTTAGATTGTCCTGATGAAAGTGAAGCCATTACCTTTTCTGGTTGTTCCTGTAACTGTAAAACTACGTGTCATCCTGTCTGTAATGTTAGATGTGGAGAACCAGGTCCCCAGGGGCCAAGAGGTGAACGCGGAGAGCCAGGCCCACCAGGTTGTCCTGGGGAACGTGGAGAACCAGGCCCTCAGGGACCGAGAGGAGAACCAGGCCCACCAGGTTGTCCTGGAGAACGCGGAGAGCCAGGTCCTCAAGGAGTTACTGGCCCACAAGGTCCTCAAGGCGCTACAGGTCCCCAGGGGCCAAGAGGTGAATCTGGTGCGCGTGGACCAGAAGGTCCACCTGGCTATCCGCAAAACAGCATCTTTGCTTCATTTTTAGGACAGGAGCTTATTTTACCAGAAAGTGCCAGTGTTCCGCTTAAAATAGATATACCAGATACAACCCAAAACATTTCTCTTTGTAATGAATATTCTATAATGTTGGCTCCTGGATACTATACAATTTGTTATTATGTTTCCACAGTGATGAAAAGGCATGGTTTTATAAAGCTTACGCCCATATTTAATAACTGTATACAGAGCATGTATTCTGCATATGCAGAGTCAACAAAAAGAAAAGAAATGCTGATAATATCAAGATATTTTATAATTGAAATACCCAGTACATCCAAGTTATTTTTTGCATGGGATTCTTCCGCAGGTGTTTCAAAAATCAATATGAATCTAAGTATAGTAAAGCTTGGTAGATAACAATTTAAAAAAGAGGAGGAACCAATATGCCATCAATAAGTCTTTGTATGATTGTCAAAAATGAAGAAATGCATATTGCACGCTGTCTTGATAGTGTTTCAGAACTTGTAGAAGAAATTATTATTGTAGATACTGGTTCAGAGGATCGAACCATGGAAATAGCATCCCATTACACATCAAAGATATATTCATATCCATGGAAAGATGATTTTTCTGATGCTAGAAATTATTCTTTTTCCAAGGCATCTATGGATTATTGTATGTGGATGGATGCGGATGATGTTTTGGAAGAAATAGAAAAGGATAAATTTTTGCAGTTAAAGCAGACATTATCATCAGACGTGGATGTGGTGATGATGAAATATAACACTTCTTTTGATGAAGCTGGTAAACCATCTTTTTCTTATTTTAGGGAAAGATGGATCAGAAACTGTTCAAAATACCGTTGGATAGGTTTAGTTCATGAAGTAATCCCTCCTAGTGGCAACATATTTTACTCTGACATTGCAATAAGCCATAAAAAAATAAATGCTGGGGATCCAGAACGGAATTTGAATATATATCGGAAGGTGCTTTCAGAGGGAAAACATTTAGATCCGCGGCAGCAATATTATTATGGGCGGGAACTTTATTATCACAAACAGTATGAAGAAGCTGCATCTGTATTGGAACAATTCCTTCTATTGGAGGAAGGATGGATTGAAAATAAAATAGAGGCATGTTCTATCTGTGCAAACTGTTATTATTGTTTGGGAAAGGAACAGTCTGCATTGAATACTCTTTTGCGTAGCATGAGCTTTGATTTGCCAAGAGCTGAAGTGTGTTGTGAAATTGGAAAATATTTTTTGGAACATGGGATTTACCATACAGCCGTCTATTGGTATGAAACTGCATTGAGTAGGCCCAAAAATCAATATTCAAGTGGGTTCGTTCTGCCGGATTGTTATGATTATGTTCCTTTTTTACAATTGTGCGTATGTTTTGATAAACTTGGTGATCGAGAAAAGGCAAAAGAATTTAATGAAAAAGCTGGAGCTTGTAAGCCTTATTCCAAAGCATATCTTTATAACAAACAATATTTTGATAGTATGCAGATTTCTTAGAACGTGTTTTAGACACGTTCTAATTTTTTGGAAATATGTAACATATATCTAATTAAAACATAAAATATTTGCAGAAAAAGATAATTTTTCAGCGCTTTTTCAGATAATTTAGAAAGGATGTGGTTTTAATGGATAATAATAATTCATGCATGAACTGTCATAATCAGTGCCATCCTCCCTGTTGTGAACGTGGTCCTGCGGGACCTAAGGGTGATCAGGGACCAATGGGACCGCAGGGAATGAAAGGAGATACTGGTTGTCCAGGTCCCAAAGGCGACAGAGGGGAACCTGGACCAGTGGGACCGCAGGGGATTCCTGGTACTCCTGGGGCAAGGGGCCCAAGAGGAAATACGGGGCCGGTAGGGCCTACTGGAAATACGGGCCCAAGAGGTTATGCAGGACCGAGAGGTTACGCAGGACCACAAGGTATTCAGGGGGTTCAAGGTGTTCGTGGTGATATTGGGCCGAAAGGTGATCCGGGATGTGAAGGTCCAAAAGGAGATATTGGTCCACAAGGACCAGTCGGCCCAACGGGCCCGATTGGACCAGTTGGCCCACAAGGAGATATCGGACTTCAGGGTCCAAGAGGTGTTCCAGGTCCAACGGGAGCAACAGGTTCAACTGGACCAATGGGACCACAAGGTGTAACTGGACCACAAGGTGTTCAGGGTGAGACAGGACCAATTGGGCCTCAGGGACCCAAAGGATGTCCAGGAGATGATGGCCCAACGGGAGCAACGGGAGCGACGGGCCCAACGGGAGCAACGGGAGCAGATGGAGCGACCGGTCCAACGGGTCCGACCGGAGCGACGGGAGCAACAGGAGCAGACGGAGCAACAGGCCCAACGGGAGCAGATGGAGCGACCGGTCCAACGGGAGCGACGGGAGCAGACGGAGCGATGGGAGCAACGGGAGCAGATGGAGCAACAGGAGCAGACGGAGCAACAGGTCCAACGGGAGCAGACGGAGCGACCGGTCCAACGGGAGCAGAAGGAGCAACAGGTCCAACGGGAGCGACGGGAGCAACAGGAGCAGAAGGAGCAACGGGTCCAACGGGAGCGACGGGAGCAGAAGGAGCAACGGGCCCAACGGGAGCAGACGGAGCAACAGGTCCAACGGGAGCAGACGGAGCGACCGGTCCAACGG
>CAJTVT010000044.1:0-3198 GCA_910580015.1 uncultured Lachnospiraceae bacterium | reverse complement strand
GAGCAACAGGAGCAGAAGGAGCAACAGGCCCAACGGGAGCGACGGGAGCAACGGGAGCAGATGGAGCGACCGGTCCAACGGGTCCAACGGGAGCAACAGGAGCAGATGGAGCGACCGGTCCAACGGGTCCAACGGGAGCGACGGGAGCAACGGGTCCAACGGGAGCAACGGGAGCAGATGGAGCAACGGGCCCAACGGGAGCAGACGGAGCGACAGGAGCAACGGGAGCAACAGGAGCAGAAGGAGCAACGGGTCCAACGGGAGCAGACGGAGCGACGGGAGCAACAGGAGCGACGGGAGCAGAAGGAGCAACGGGCCCAACGGGAGCAGATGGAGCAATGGGCCCAACGGGAGCAACGGGAGCAGACGGAGCGACGGGCCCAACGGGTCCGACCGGAGCAACCGGAGTTGCAGGTACAGGAGCAATTATTCCGTTTGCATCAGGGCTTCCGGTTTCTCTGACAACAATTGCTGGTGGACTGGCGGGACTTCCTGCTTTCATTGGCTTTGGAAGCAGTGCGCAAGGTCTTACGCTTTTGGGGTCTACGATTGATATTACAAATGCAAGTGGAACACTTTCTAACTTTGCATTCCAGGTTCCACGTAATGGCATTATTACTTCATTTAGTGCATTCTTTAGTACAACAGTGGCACTTTCTCTAATTGGAAGTACGGTTACAGTGAGAGCACAGATCTATCAATCTACAACACCAAATAATGTATTTTCTCCAATTGCGGGGACTCAGATAAACTTGACACCATCGTTATCTGGAGTAATATCTATTGGTACACTGTTAAATGGTTCACTGACAGGGCTTAATATTCCAGTAACAGCTCAAACACGACTGATGTTGGTATTTTCAGCTACAGCAAGTGGAATAACTTTGCTCAATACAGTAACAGGATATGCAAGTGCTGGTTTAAGCATTAATTAATGCCATAGTATAAAATAGACTTTTTCGCGTTGAAGATTGCTTGCTGTTAGTAAAATCTAGAAATTTATAAATATCTTCATTACGTGCACTAAATTTACATTAAAGACATCATAAAGTACAAAAAAGATAACAAAAATAGATTACAAATATGTTCCAGAGGTTTCTTTACTTGAAGCCTCTGGATATTTTGTAAAAAGGTGTGTAAGTATTTTACTCATCAAAAAGGACTGTTGTTAAGAACATTAAATTTGTTATTAGAAAATAAAAATATATGCTTCATTAAGGTTATCTCCTTGAGAGAACATTAGAATAAAAAAATCTGTAAGTAAAGGATGGAATGACTTACCATTCCTTGAATAATACATTATATTCTGAAAATGTATAATTATGTTAAAAATATGGTTTCTTTTGTATCACGTACTTATATAAGATACACGTTCTGTTATACATATTTTTACGTTGACGATAAATTTATAACCATTTGAGAAAAAAATGAAATTGGGAACCAAAAATGTTTATAATGAGATTAAATGGAAATTTTTCTAGTATTTTAATAATGTTCTTAGCGGCGAAAAGTTTAGGTGAAGAATTTGATTTAAAAACAGTGACATTTGTCTTAACATCAAGAAGCAGTAGAATTCAAATTCTCATGGCAAAAATTATAAGTGTAGCACTTGCTAATATGTTGATCGGTTTATATGGTGGAATTTTATATGATATTGTATTGATGATCTGTAAACAGCCATGGACGCTACCAACATTATTTGGAATCATTGGGAAAGAAATTCTAATTTATATGATTTTTGGTTTTGCAATAGGCGCAACAGCCGTGATGATCACATGTTTTTATCATACAACCATCATACCATTTATTTATCTGATGGTATTGTTTTGGGTAATGCCAAGTATTTTGCAGATGATCGGACAGCAGGCATGCTTCTATTGCATTGTCCAGATAAATTCCAAGTATTCTGGTCAGAACGACGGGTTCCACGTGAATACAATCAATTTTGTCTGGAATATCTATGTTCACTTCAATATCCTGATTGACGGCTAAAAGCAGCTTGGTATATAAAATACTTTTTACTTCCAATAGATTGATATGTAATAAGTTGTTCAATGCCTCAATTTTTGTGTAAGATTTTTTGCATTGTTAATATATTATCATAGAAAAAGGTTCTCAATTCATCATATCTTTTTCATTAATATATGTTGTGGGGGAAGCCATAATATTGATATAATCATGTCGGAAAGAACGCAGGTTGTTATATACCATTTCCAGGTTTTTAGTGTATTCATTTAAGTTTTCCAGATATTCTACTTTTTTCTGTGAAGGTTAATGAAAAGGTATTTATCGTAGATTACGACGATATTCTCTTTTTTGAAACATGGGTTAAAGCAGATAGGGATAAAAATAAATATGTATCGGCCAGAGCAAAGATTTCAGAGCCAGCGAACGGTAATTTCTCACTTGTTCATCAGCTCTGTATCTTTATGTATGTCTTTGTTATATTTCTCCTATGTATGTGAAAATTTTTGTTATAACTTACTGTGTTTATGGTTGTTTGTAGACGTTTTCGTAATCTACTCCTTTAAAGAGATATGACCTACAAAATGATTACTCGTTATTTTTCATTCACATCATCTTTACTTTTTTCATTCCTAATCAATCCACGATAAAACAGCATAGCACAAACTGCTGATATTGTACCTGTCGCTGTCTGGTCTAAGTGAATGTCATGCATATTACAAAACATATTGATTACCATTAAAACAACCAATACCACCGCTGCTACAGCAGCTCCTTTTAATAAATGCCTCATAGCTTCCTGTTTCCTTTCTAAAATAAATTTATTTACTGCAAAATAGTATACCAGAGAAAATAGCAATTCTTTCAAAATAGTCATGAAATGCCCCAATTCATGAGTAAGTGCGTTTTTCTTTTTACAGAACACGCACTTATTCGTCATTTTTGTATGAGGGCAGTTGATATAAAGAATGGTATAAAGTATAATTAGGGAGGTAAATATCGAAAGAAGGGATATATTGAAATGCTACTATCTTTTTTTCGGCTTTCCCTTGCTATCCGCAATGTATGGCCCCAGCATATGAACTTCAAAGGGTTTAGCGTACTTTATATACTGCTGTTGGTTGCTGGAATGCCTGTAACGCTCCTCGCCTGTGTTCCATACGGTTTGTTCGGTATTTTGGTGGCGGTATGTATTTATGGGTTGATTGCTTGCCGTGACACTGCGCCACAGAA
>CAJTVT010000043.1:17972-24502 GCA_910580015.1 uncultured Lachnospiraceae bacterium | reverse complement strand
AGCTGAAAAATGAATAAATAGGTTTAACTAAATATAATACGGTCACTACACTAGTATTACAATGGCTTTTCAAGCTCAAGATTTTTATTTCTGTATATTTCCAATTTCTCTATATTTTTTCTATATGTTCATCTTCCTCATACGCTCCATCATAGATTGCGCGAAGAATGGATTTTAATAATTAGAAAAATCTAATCCAATGGCGGATAATTTCGCTCTAAAGCATATCATTTTTCGCCGTGTTATGCAAGTCTCTATCGTTCTTGTAGGTTTTTCTTACGTCTAATTACTTTGTCATCTTGGCATTGGGGTAGATCCGCTCCATGCGCTCATCTGGAAAATGCTGGTCGACCCATTGGTCCAAACTATGTTCCGCCGGAATTTTCTGCGCTCGTTCACTGTAACGCCCCATCGCAAGTCCTGAGAGACAGACATTAAAAATCATAAACACAAGCATAACATAACTGATCCAGGTTCCCACTTTTTTTGGCACTTTTTCAACCCATTGGGACACTCTGGGATAACAGATTTTCATCCAAACTAAAGCTGCAATTCCCCAGAAAAAACAATAAAGAAGATTGATGCGTCCTCCCAGATTAAAAGGAATTTTGCTGTAATCCCAGAATATAGTTCCAAATACCAGTTCTGTAAATACACTGCATATGTATTCGTATGCACCACCCAAGAAAGTTCCTGCAAGAAAAATATAGCGATCTTCTCGGTGTCGGTAACGATACAATAGAATGGTTGCTCCCGCAACTCCCATCCCCCAGACCAGACTGAAAGGTCCATAAACCACGCTGCTGCGACTCATCCACCGTTCCATAGTAATTCGACAAAATACAGTCTCTGTCAAATCTCCAAGAAATGCGCCCAGCATGAAAATCCACAATATTTTATGAAAGCTGCATCCATAGGCGAAAGTATTTTTTTGACGAAACAATTCCTGGCGCTCGTCCTCTGTCTGAGGTTCCTGTGTTTCCAGTTTGGGAAATGCATGATAAATTCGACGATGCACAACTTTGATGATAAATTCCTGCAAAGACTGGGAAGCCTGATTTAGTCCATCTGCAATCTCTAAAAAAGCAGGATTTTGATTTTTTAATTTCATCAATGCCGCCGTGGTCGTCACTGTATCAATCACAAGCAACGTACATAAAATAATCAGACAAATGATACCTGGCATCCATAGAGACTCACGAATTACTAGGAGAAGCAAAGGATTTAAGAACTTCATTACAATAATTCCCAAAGTTCCCCAGGCAATGGAGGTGGCAGCACAGATGTAGCCGCCTGCCTGAAATTTTCTGCCCGAATAATCCCACAACCGCAGATGAAATAATTTCTCCATGGCAAGTCCTGTCAATAGTTCTGTTACTGTTCCCACAATCAGACAGCCCAGGAACAGATAAAACCACTCTCCTTTTAGGGAATCCATAAAAATTAACATAAATACCATGGAAAACCCATACACTGGGCAAATCATCCCATTCAAGAATCCACGATTTATAAATAGTTTCCGATCTGCCACCGCATAGACCACCTCCAGGCACCAACCCAGAAAACTGTAAATAAAAAAGAGCCAAAACAGCTCATAAGCAGTGTATATCATCTTCTTTCTCCTTTTTCTTATATACTCTCCGAACTATTTTGTAGCTGACTTTGAGAGCACATCCTATCTTTAGAACACATCCTATAAAACGAAAAACCGTTTCTTCCTGCGTCCACAAAATCATAAAAGGACCACAAAAGAAGAAACGGTCATTATTTAATCTCAGGCTTTGGTTATAATTTTCTTCGGACATTTCTCTGCACAGGTTCCACATCCGGTACACTTCTCATAATCAATATGAGCGATATTATCTTTGACTGTCACAGCGCCTTCTGGACAATTCTTCTCACAGAGATGACATCCAATACATCCCACAGCACATGCGGCCATCACATCTTTTCCTTTATCTTTAGAATTACACTGTACTTTCTGCACTGCATCATAAGGAATCAGTTCAATCAAATTCTTAGGACATGCAGCCACGCATTTTCCACATGCCTTACATGCGTCCTTATCCACCACTGCAATTCCATTGACAATATGTACTGCATCAAAAGGACATGCCTTTACACAACTTCCGTAACCAAGACATCCATAATTGCAAGATTTTGGCCCACCATTTGGGATAAATGCCATAGCTGCACAATCTTCCACGCCTGTGTATTCATAGTCCTGTTTTGCTTTCTCACAATCTCCAGCACATTTAACAAATGCAATCTGCTTTACACCTGCTCCAGCGGCAACGCCCATAATTTCACCGATCTGTGCTGCAACGGGATCGCCTCCAACGGGACACTGATTTACTGGAGCTTCTCCTTTTACAATAGCAGCCGCAAGGCCGGAACATCCTGCATATCCACATCCACCGCAGTTATTTCCAGGAAGAACACCCGTAATGGCCTCTTCTCTTTCATCTACTTCCACCTTAAACTTTTCTCCAAAAATCCCCAGGAAAAAGCCAAGGAAAATACCAGTTCCGCCCACCACTAGGGCGGCAATGATAATTGCTGTTATATTCATGTTCTTTCCCTCCTATATCATGCCTGAGAATCCCATGAAGGCGATTGACATTAAGCTGGCTGTAATCAATACGATTGCCGTTCCCTGAAAACGCTTGGGAATATCATTATACTCAATTTTTTCACGGATTCCGGCCATAATCACGATGGCAATAAAGAATCCAATAGAGGTTGCCAAGCCATTCACTACGCCTTCCAGCAAGCCATATCCTTTGCTGACATTGTTCAGAGCTACACCAAGTACAGCACAGTTTGTAGTAATCAGTGGAAGGAACACACCCAAAGATTCATACAATGGTGGCATATTCTTTTTCAGGAACATTTCCACAAACTGCACCAGGGATGCAATAACCAAAATAAATACAATTGTCTGTAAATATTCTACATCGAAGGGATCCAAGATAAACTTATAAATCAATCCAGTGACAAAGGAGGCCAGAGTAATAACAAAAATAACTGCGCCGCCCATTCCAGCCGCTGTTTCCGTTTTCTTAGAAACTCCCAGGAAGGGACAGATTCCAAGAAACTGGCTTAATACTACGTTATTTACAATGGCAGAGCCGATTGCAATGATCAATAATTCTTTCATCTATTCTGCCTCCTATTCTTCTGCTTTTTTTGCAGATCCTGGTAATTTTCCAGTACACATGGAAGACTGAGAACAACTTGCACAGTCTCCAGTCAGACATCCAGAAGGAGCAGCCAGAGGTTTGCCCTTCTTTTCCATCTTATCTCGGATGACATTCATACCAGCAACCAAGAAAGCAAGTACCAAGAACGCTCCTGGTGCCATGATAAACACGGTAATTCCAAGGTTTGCTCCTAAGATCTGACGAATCAGACCGATACAGGTTAAACCTACCGTAAATCCGAGTCCCATACCAAGTCCATCAAAAATAGAGGGAACAATGGGATTTTTGGAAGCATAGCTTTCCGCTCTTCCCAAAATAATACAGTTTACCACAATCAATGGAATATATACGCCCAAGGACGCGGAAAGAGCGGGTGTATATGCCTGCATAACAAACTGTACAATGGTAACAAGGGAAGCTACCACAACGATATAAGCAGGCATACGAACTCCATTGGGGATCACCTTTCGGAACATGGAAATGAGCAAATTAGACATTACCAATACGACCGTGGTGGAAAGCCCCATGCCGACACCGTTCACAGCAGAAGAAGTAACTGCCAGTGTGGGACACATTCCAAGCATCAGCACAAACGTAGGATTCTCTTTGATAATACCGTTATATAAACGTTCTGCATATTTATTCATAATTAGTTTCCTCCCTGCAAAGCACTTCTGAAGTATTCCAGACATGCATTCACACCGTTGGTGACTGCCCTGGAAGAAATAGTAGCTCCAGTAACCGCCTGAATCTGATCATCCCCAGTAGGCGCTGTCTTTACGACAGAATAGGTTTCTTCTGCTTTGCCCTCAAACTGAGAATAAAATGGTTCTTCCTGAACCAACACGCCAAGACCAGGCGTCTCGCTGATGGCTGTAATAGAATATCCATTCAATGTTCCGTCATTCTGTATTCCAACGGAAAATGAAATATCTGCCTGGCTTCCCTCATGGGAGGTGACATTGATCACATATCCCAGCACATTGCCAGAACTATCCAACGCTTTATTAACTGCGGTGATCTCATCCTTAGAAAAAGGACTTGCCGCAAGAATCTCTGTTGCCTTTGCTGCGTCGAAATTAGCATCCTCCTCAAAAGAGGCAGCATCTGCAAATACAACTTTATATGCCTCATCCAATGCAGCTTTTTCTGCCGCCGCAATGGGTTCTTTTGTAATCTCGTAGACAGCGCCAAGTAAAAATCCCAACACCAGTGTAAAGGCGGTTAATATTAAGGCGTCATGTACAATTTTCTTATTCATGCTGCTTTACCTCCTTTTTCTGTCCAAATGCTCTTGGAATGGTAAATTTCTCAATTATCGGCACCAAAAGGTTACCTAAGATAATAGCAAAAGATACACCTTCTGCATTTGCCCCGAAAATACGGAACAATCCCGTAAGAATTCCAAGAAGTATGCCGAATACAATCTTGCCTGTGGGGGTAATTGGGGAGGTCACATAATCTGTCGCCATAAAGAATGCGCCCAACATCAAACCGCCGCCACAAAGATGCGCTACCAAATAATTCATATCAAATCCATGTCCGCCAAAAATCAAAATAAACACAGCAAAGGAGATAATATAACTTGCTGGGATCTTAAGATCAATCACACCCATGAAAATCAGGAATATTGCTCCAACTAAAATGGCAATCACGCTGGTCTCTCCAATGGTTCCGGCTGTGGTTCCCAAGAACATTTTCATGGTATCCACACTTTCACCACTCTTTAAAAGTGCCAGTGGGGTTGCTCCTGTTACTCCATCATAGGTAAAACTTGTCATGGTTCCTGCAAAGGACACCAAAAGGAAACATCTTGCTCCCAGGGCTGGATTCATAAAATTCTGTCCCAGACCGCCAAATAACATTTTTACAATAACAATGGCAAAGACACTGCCAAGCACTGACTGCCAGATTGGAAGGGTGTGAGGCAGGTTTAATGCCAACAACAGACCCGTCACCACTGCACTAAAATCATTGATGGTATTCTTTTTATGTATCAACTTCTCAAAAATCCATTCAGACGCCACGCAGGTTGCAATACAAGCTAAAATCTGCACAAGCGCCATCACTCCGAAATTTATCACGCCAAATATGCTTGCAGGCGCCAAGGCAATCACTACATACAGCATAATTCTGGAGGATGTATCTTTTGCCCGGATATGTGATGAGGATGACACGTTATATAAATCACTCACAATAAGACACCTCTTTCTCTCTTTTTATTCGATGAAATTATTTCTTTCTTCTCTCAGCAAGAATTTGTTTCTTCATGGTTCGGATGGATTGGGCCAGAGGTATTTTCGCTGGGCAAATGTAACTACAACTTCCACATTCAATACACTCCATGCCGTTCCATTTCTCAAAACCAGCCATATCCCCATAACCAGCCATTTTTGCCAGACGAGTAGGAATAATTTGTTCTGGACATGCAGATACACATCGTCCACAGTTGATACATGCTGTCGTCTCGTTGGCCGCTACATCGTCTTTTACCAGACAAAGCAGAGAAGATGATGTCTTTGTCGTAGGAATATCCAGGCTGAACATGGAAAATCCCATCATAGGGCCACCAGAAATAATTTTCTCTGGCTGAGTCCGAAAGCCTCCTGCCGCTTCTAGCACTTCTCCATAACTCATACCTAAGCAGATATTAAAGTTGCCAGGTTGCGCTACCGCATCACCAGTAACTGTAAAGATACGGTTCATCACCGGTTTCCCTAACTTCACGGCGTTATATACAGAAATCAACGTCTCTACGTTATCTACAATACAGCCTGCATCTGCTGGAAGCATCGTAGAATTGATTTCCCGCTTGGTGGTCGCATAGATTAACTGGCGCTCACCGCCCTGTGGATATTTTGTCTTTAATGGACAGACTTCCATTCTTGGCTCGTTCTTAGTCAATTCCTGCATCTTTGCAATACAGTCTGGTTTATTATCCTCGATACCGAACAATCCTTTGGCATTGTCAAACAATTGCAATACAATTCTCATACCCTCAATTAATTCCTTGGGATTTTCCAACATACGACGGTAATCCGCAGTGAGATATGGCTCACACTCTGCACAGTTTGCAATAATATATTCAATTTTGCCTGGTTCCTTAGGTGATAATTTTACATGGGTAGGGAATCCAGCTCCTCCCATACCCACAACGCCTGCTTCTTTTACCTTTGCAATAATTTCCTCTTTGGAGAGAGCTGTTACATTCTGAACTGGAGTAAATTCTACTTCCTTCATCTCACCATCATTCTCAATAATGATGGAATTTACCATATCTCCCACTGCACCTCTGCGCGGTTGAATTGCCTTCACCGTACCTGATAC
>CAJTVT010000043.1:0-17962 GCA_910580015.1 uncultured Lachnospiraceae bacterium | reverse complement strand
AGAAGAATAGATTGGTGCAGATACAAAGCCCCCTGCTTCTGCGATTTTCTGTCCACGCAGCACGGCATCACCCACAGCCACAATTGGGCTTGCTGGCGCTCCGATATGTTGGGATACAGGAAATACTAGCTCACCTTTGGGTAATAATTCACGTATCGGCTTGTCTTTGGAAAATTCTTTTCCATCGTGCGGGTGAACTCCGCCCTTAAATGTCATGAAACCCATTTTTCGTGCCCCACTTTCTTTTTAATTTGTATTACAATTTATCCCTTGTCTTACTATAATATTAATGAGATAAATCACTTTTTCCATTATACCATATTTTATTTCCAATAGTACATACTTTTTGCATTTTTTCGACAAATAACGTATAATAATAGTCGCGGCTAAGAGGGTGAAAATTAATCAGAAAATAGCTCAGGAGGCATCTATGGAAATTCGGCGTTATCAAATACCATTTACAGCACAGGATCCGATATCCTGGGAACTTTTTACCGAATCTTCAATCTTTTTTGATATTGAAACTACGGGATTTTCACAAGAATATACGCAAGTCTATCTGATTGGTTGTGGTACTAGACAGGGCAACACTTTGCATATTACCCAGTTCTTTGCAGAAAATTCTCAGGCAGAACCAGAAATTCTCTCAGCTTTTTTGCAAATGATTTCTCAATATAAGAGCCTGATTTCCTTCCATGGTCTTAGGTTTGATGTGCCATATATCAAGGGTAGATGTAGACATTACGGAATAAGAGAAAATCTGGATGCTTTTCCTCATTTGGATCTATTCAAACAATTCTATAAATGTAAGTCCATTTTAAAATTGCCCAACAGAAAACAAAAAACTTTTGAAGCATTTCTTGGGAGCAACCGGAAAGATATGTATACAGGCAGAGATTTGATCAAAATTTACAAAGAGTATGAGATACATCCATCATCAGAAAGTGGTTCTTTGCTATTTCTTCACAATTATGAGGATATTCTTGGAATGACCAATCTTCTTTCACTGTTTGCCTATCACAGGCTGTTTCAAGGACAGTTCCAAGTTGGTTCCTATGAGCAAAATGTATATGAAACTTACAATGGCGGACAGGCGTCCGAGTTCATTTTAACCCTGTCATTGGGCTATGCTGTGCCCAAGCCTTTTTCTTTTGGTATGGAATCTTTTTATCTCAAAGGATATGAAAAACAGGCAAAATTGAAAATTCCTATATATCAAGGTGAATTAAAATATTTTTATCCTAATTACAAAGATTATTACTATCTTCCAGAGGAAGACCGAGCCATCCATAAAAGCATTGCATTGTATGTGGATAAGGCATTTCGCACAAAAGCCAAAGCTGCTACTTGCTACAATAGAAAAAACGGGCAGTTCCTCCCACAGCAGACAGAGATTATAACACCTGGTTTTAAAATGGAATATCATGACAAAACTTCCTGGTTTGAATTAACAGCGCATTTTCTGGAATCACAAGATCTTTTGAAAAAATATGCCATGCATATTCTCTGGGGACTTTCTGGGATAGAATCCCCTTAAATTAAAACCCAGCCTTTCCTGATTAAGTGGAAAGACTGGGTTCTTTATCTTGTTACTTAGCCGTTAATCCTTCTGGAAGAAGAATGACTGCTTTCTCTGATAATTTAAATCTTTGTAATTCATAATCTGTTCGGTACTTCCGATAAACAGAATTCCCTGACTGACCAGGGCAGCGTTAAATTTCTTATAGATCTCTTCTTTTGCTTCCTCTGTAAAGTAAATCAATACATTTCTACAGACAATCAAATTACATCCAGTGATATAAGGATCTTTCAAGAGATTATGTTCCTTAAATTCCACCTGACGCTTAATCTCATCGGAAATCTGATAAGAATTTCCAATCTGGGTAAAGTATTTCTTCTTAAATTCTGGTGGCACAGCAGCAATGCTTTTCTCATTATAAAGCCCCATACGCGCCTTATCCAGAACCTGTTTATCAATATCAGTTGCGATGATCTTGATCTGTTTAATAGGAATATGCTTTGACAGTGCCATGACCAGAGAATAAGGTTCATCTCCAGTAGAACATGCTGCACTCCATATTTTCAGGTTCTTACCGAATTTTTTGATCAGTTCTGGAAATACCTCACGATCTAAGATAACCCACTGCTCTGGATTCCGATAAAATTCGGATACATTGATGGTCAGAAAATTGACAAACTGATCAAACTTTTCCTTATCCTTCTTTATCAACGCCACATAATCCTTATAGCTGTTGATGTGATTCTTAGTAATTAACGTCTCAATCCTACGCTTCATCTGCTTTTCTTTGTATGAATTCAGGTCAATTTTCGTCAATCCCCAAATATCTTTTTTGAAATCTTCATACCCATTCATGGCAGTTCCTCTATTCTTCTACATTTTCCTCTTCTTCTGGCGCACTCTCAGACTCTGCTGCTTCCATTGTTAGCAGAGCTTTGATGCTCAGGCTGATTTTCTTTTCTTCTTCATTAAAATCGACAATCTTCGCCTCAATTTCCTGGCCAATATTTAACACATCTGCTGGCTTTTCTACATGTTCTCTGGAGATCTGTGATACATGCAACAAAGCGTCCACACCAGGAGCAAGTTCCACAAACGCACCAAAATCAGTCATTCTAGCAACTACACCTGTAACAACATTTCCAGTAGCATATTTTTCAGCGGCATTCTTCCAAGGATTCTCATCCTCGAATTTCATACTTAACGCGATCTTCTTGTCGTTGATATCTTTGATAAACACTTTTACGACATCGCCAACTTTAAATACCTTTTTGGGATTTTCCACTCTTCCCCAGGACATCTCAGAGATATGCAGAAGACCGTCTGCTCCGCCCAGATCGATAAACGCACCAAAGTCCGTAACATTCTTAACGGTTCCTTCCAACACATCGCCTACATTAATTCGTGCAAATAATGCTTTCTGTAATTCTGCTTTTTTTGCAACTAAAAGCTGCTTTCTGTCACCAATAATTCTTCTTCTACGGGGATTAAATTCAGTAATAACAAATTCGATCTCCTGATCTTTGTATTTGCCAAGATCTTTCTCGTATGTATCGGATACCAGGCTTGCTGGAATAAAAATTCTCGCTTCGTCAATCACAACACTTAAGCCACCTTCCAATACCTGTACTACTTTTGCTTTGAGCACTTCCTGGGTGTTAAATGCTTCTTCCAGTTTCTTGTTTCCTTTTTCAGCAGCAAGGCGTTTGTAAGTCAGCATTACCTGACCTTCGCCATCATTTACTTTCAGAACCCTTGATTCCATAGTATCTCCTACGGAAACTACGGCAGTCAGGTCAACGTTGGGTTCGTTTGTATATTCATTTCGGGTAATGATTCCATCGGATTTGTAACCAATATTTAAGATGATCTCGTCCGGTTTCACATCAATAACGGTACCTTCGACTACCTCTCCATTCCTTATTGTTTTAAATGATTCTTCCAGCATTTGTTCAAAACTCATTTCTGACATTTTTTTGAACCTCCTCAATAATTTTGTTTGGGGTAGAAGCCCCTGCGGTAATACCTACGCTATTAATGGACCGTAATTTAGACAAATCCAAATCCTCCAGTGTCTGTATATAGCAAGTATTTTCACATTCTTTTTTACATATTTCAAATAGCTTTTGCGTATTGGAACTGTTCTTTCCTCCCACTACAATCATGGCGTCCACCTGCCGGGAAATTTCTTTCGCCTCAGCCTGCCGTTCCTGTGTGGCATTGCAAATCGTATTTAAAACAATTATATCATAACCTTTTTTTTGAAGAATTTCAACTAATTCTTGAAATTTCTTGTTGTTAAATGTCGTTTGCGATACAATGCAGGCTTTTTTTCCATCTTTTAGGAGAAAATTTTCTGCTTCCTGGGGGGTAGAAATCACAGTTGTCGCATCTAAGTTGCTGCTCCATCCTTTGATCCCTTCCACCTCTGGATGATTTTCATTTCCTATAATTACCACATGATAATCCTCTCTGCTGTACTGTTCCACAATTTGGTGAATTTTGCGCACAAACGGACAAGTGGCATCCACATAGGAAATTTGATTTTCTTTTAATAAATTGTAGATTTCTTTTCCAACGCCATGAGAACGTATAATGACGGTTCCGTCCTTACATTCTTTTAACTGTTCTCTAGTCTCTACCACACAGACGCCTTTTTCTTCCAGATCTCTTACGACCTCTTCATTGTGGATAATTGGACCATAAGTATAAATTTTCCCATGGTTTAACAAAACCTGCTGATAAACCGTGTCCACTGCACGTTTGACTCCAAAACAGAATCCAGCACTTTTTGCAAGAATGATTTTCATATCACAAAAATTCCTCTCTGTCATTATCGGATATTTCGAGAATTTTAGTAACCCCAGAAATACATTTTTCGTCAAGCTTTTCCCTGTATCGCCTAAACTTCTCTCTATGATGTAAAACTTATTTTTTGTCTGACCAGATCCAAAATCTGATTTACGACTTCTTCAATAGACAGGAAAGAACTGTCAATAAATATGGCGTCTTCTGCTTGTCTAAGGGGGGAAATTTGTCGGTTCATATCCTGCTCATCCCTCTGTCTGATATCTTCACAGATCTGCTCCAATTTACAATCCACACCTTTTTCCTGTAATTCTAAAAATCTTCGCTTTCCTCTGGTTTCCACGCTAGCAGTGAGATAAATTTTTACTTGTGCTTTTGGTAAAACACATGTTCCTATGTCCCTGCCGTCCATAATCAGGTTAGACACAGAGGCAAGTTCCCTTTGAAGCTGTGTTAGCTTCTGTCTTACACTGGCATAGACACTGATTGCAGAAGTAATTTTTCCAACTTCTTCTGTTCTAATATAGGCATTTACATTTTCTCCATTGAGAAATACTTGTTGTTCTCCATTTTCATTGGTGAGGGTTACGTTAATCTGATCACAGGCTGCACTGATTTCCGTCTCATTTTCTGGTGAGATCCTATTCCTTTGAAAATATAATGCCATGGCACGGTACATGGCTCCTGTGTCCACATAAAGATAAGACAATTCTTGGGCCACCCGTCTTGCAATGGTGCTCTTCCCAGCCCCTGCTGGGCCATCAATTGCGATATTAAATGCCATTTTTTTCCTCCAATCTTTCTTGAAATCTATCGTTTCTTTCTTGAAACCTATCGTTTCGTTCTATGGTATGCTGTCTCCAGCAAGGTACCCCGTAGACCATGCGATTTGTAAATTAAACCCTCCAGTTAAAGCGTCCAGATCTAACAATTCTCCCGCAAAATATAGGCCAGATACCAGTTTTGATTCCATTGTGGAAGGATTCACCTCTTGTACCTTCACCCCACCTTTCGTAATAATTGCCTCTGAAAATCCCCGGAATCCTGAAAGAGTCAGCGGAACTTTTTTGATAAGCCTGACAAATTTTTGGCGTTCCGCTTTTGTTACCTCATGGATCGTTTTTTCCGGAGAGATCTCACTTAACGCTATCATAATGGGAATTAGCTTTGCAGGGAACAGTTTCTGGATGGCATTTTTAAACTGTCGATTCTGGTTTTCCTGAAAATCACGCAACACACGCTTGTCCAACTGTTCTTCTGTCAACGCAGGCTTTAAATCAATTTCTAATTCCAGTGGCATCTTTTTGGCATAGTCACTGACCACGCTGCTAGCACTGAGCAACAAAGGTCCACTGACCCCATAATGCGTAAACAGCATTTCTCCAAATTCCTCATACAAGATTTTTTTCTCTTTACGAATGCAGATTTTTACATTCCGAAGAGATAAGCCCTGCAGATCTTTCACCCAGATCTGTGCAACTTCGAAGGGAACCAGCGCAGGCATAGGTTCTACGATAGTATGTCCTTGTGACTTTGCAAATCGGTAACCATCTCCGGTGGAACCAGTGTAGGAATAGGAACAGCCTCCAGTGGCAAGGATTACAGCGTTGGCGTTGCATATCGTCCCATCTGTAAATTTCACCCCAGTAATTTTCTTCTGTGTCCTTCCAGAGTCCATTGTATTGCCAGGAATTTCCTCCGTCAACAGATCTGCTACCTGAGCATGGAGTTTCACTTCGACTTTAAGTTGACGCATCACTCTCTCTAAAGTTTGAATCACATCGGAGGAATGGTCGGAAGATGGAAACACACGCTCTCCCCGCTCTATTTTTATGGAAAGTCCATGAGTCTCAAAGAACTCCATAACCTGCTGATTACTAAACTGATAGAATGCGCTATACAAAAATTTCCGGTTGCGGAGAACATTTTTAAATAAATCTTCGGTCTCACAGGCGTTCGTAAGATTACACCTGCCCTTTCCTGTGATATATAGCTTTTTTCCTAATTTTTCATTTTTTTCTAGTAGTAGTACCTGATTTCCATTTTGTGCTGCCCGAATCGCCGCCATCATTCCTGCTGGACCACCGCCGATTACAATTACTTTCTTATCTTTCATGATCTTTTTGTCCTACTCCTGCATAGCGTATTTTGATAGAATCATTGATATAGTCGATCTCATCTTTGCCGTACACTTGGTATTCTTCCCAGACTTCTTCCAAAACCTCCAGATTTTCTACTACTTTTTTCTGTTGTTTCATACAGATTGCCATAATGAGCGCATTGATAACGCTCAAAGGTGCTACCATAGAATCTACGATAGATGACATATCACTGTGGGCAATCAGGTTACAGGAAGAATATAAATTCATGGGGGAATGTACGCTGTCCGTCAGCGTAATCACTTTTGCACTGCGACTGTTGGCAAATTCCATTGCTTTTAGTGTTCTGAGAGAATATCTTGGAAAACTAATTCCAATAATTACATCTTCTTTTCCAATATGTAACATCTGTTCCAACAATTCACTGGAACTGGTAGTGTAGAGAAGTTTCACCTGGTCAAGCATCATATTTAAGTAAAATGCTAGAAACTCGGCCATAGGAGCACAGCTTCGAATCCCGATCACATAAATCTGTCTCGCATCAAGAATAATGTCTACTGCTAAATCAAAGGTCTGCTCATCTATCGTTCTCAATGTCTTATGAATTCGTTCTGCATCTGATTGCAGAACGGTAGATAAAATTTCTGATTGGGAGATTTTACCATAGACGTCTTCCATTCTTTGTATGGAATCCAATTTACCTCGTACCAGTTCCTCTAATGCCTGCTGGAACTGGGGATATCCTTTGTAGCCTAAATGAACGGCAAAACGAACAACGGTAGATTCACTGACTCCCACTCGTTCTCCTAGTTTTGCTGCTGTCAAGAATGCTGCCTTATCATAATGATCCGTAATATAAGCTGCCAGAAGTTTTTGCCCCTTGCTCAAACTTCCATATTGGCTATTGATTCGGCTCATTAACTCATTGGCCCTGTTCATGTCCTATCAAATCCTTCCCCATTCTTTGATTCTTAAACAAAAACGCACACCAACCAACTGTGTTATCTTTTTTACAGAATAAGATAACACAGAAAAGATACTGCCTAAAAAGCAGTATCTTTTCTCAATGGAATACCTTTTATACCGGATAAGCGCCATTTTCTGTGTCTGCCATGGAAGCATCCACTTTTGTCTGCTGTGCCTCACGATATTTGAAAAATTCTGTTGCAACCTGTGGAAACAGTGCATAAGAGAGGATATCCTCATCTTGTTGTTTCCACTGTTTCATCTCTGCCTCGATCTTATCTAATTCTGGCTCCAACAAGTCTGCATAACGACAAGTAATTGCATTCTTCTTTTCTGCTCCCAACACTTTGTCAATAACCTCTGGATTGAAGGGTTTTACAGTCTGTCCATATTTTCCGAGAAGTACATCCTTTGTCTCCTTGGTGGCAACTTTATACCGTTCTCCCATCAATACATTGAACACTGCCTGAGTGCCCACAATCTGAGAGGATGGAGTAACCAGAGGTGGTTCTCCCAGGTCTTTACGCACACGGGGAATTTCTTCCAACACATCCATGTACTTATCCTCAGCATTTTGTTCTTTCAACTGAGACACCATGTTACTCAACATTCCGCCTGGCACCTGATAAAGCAGTGTCTGGATATCCACGCCAAGTACCTTTGGATTGAGTAATCCGCTCTTTAAAGCTTCCTCTCTCATTGGACGGAAATAATCTGCAATCTCCTTTAACAGCATCTGATCAAATCCGGGATCCATCGGTGTTCCGCGGAATGCCTCAGCCATCACCTCTGTAGCTGGCTGGCTGGTGCCCAGCGCAAAGGGAGACATAGCAGTATCAATAATATCACATCCTGATTCCACAGCTTTCAGCAGAGTCATAGAAGCAACACCAGAGGTATAGTGGGTGTGAAGCTCAATTGGAAGCTTTGTGGCTTTCTTTAAGGATTTCACCAATTCCTCTGCTTTGTAAGGGGTGAGCAATCCTGCCATATCTTTGATACAGATAGAATTTGCTCCCATATCTTCAATTTTCTTTGCCATTTCTGTCCAATATTTCAGAGTATAAGCATCTCCTAATGTATAGGAAAGGGCTACCTGTGCATGACCCTTCTCTTTATTGGTGGCAGTTACTGCTGTCTGTAAGTTTCTCAAATCATTTAAGCAGTCAAAAATACGGATGATATCAATTCCATTTGCAATGGATTTCTGAACAAAATACTCCACCACATCGTCTGCGTAGGGGCGATATCCCAAAATATTCTGTCCACGGAATAACATTTGAAGTTTCGTATTCTTAAATCCAGCTTTTAATTTTCTCAAACGCTCCCAGGGATCTTCTTTTAAGAAACGCAGGGATGCGTCAAAGGTTGCTCCGCCCCAGCATTCTACAGCATGATAGCCAACTTTGTCCATTTTATCAATAATCGGCAACATCTGCTCTGTTGTCATACGGGTGGCAATCAGAGATTGATGCGCGTCTCGCAATATGGTTTCTGTAATCTTAACTGGTTTTCTTTTCTGTTCAGCCATAATTTCCTCTCATTCTGCCGTTTCACGGCCTTTCTATTTCACAGATCCTGATATTAAACAGAGGGATCCGATTCTTAAATTCCAAAGATTGCCATAAATACGCCGGCTGCTACCGCTGTTCCGATAACACCTGCCACATTGGGTCCCATCGCATGCATCAGCAAGAAATTGGTAGGATCTTCCTCAGCACCTACCTTCTGTGATACACGGGCTGCCATAGGTACAGCAGATACACCAGCGGAACCGATCAATGGATTAATCTTACCTCCAGTAACTTTACATAATATTTTACCAAAGAGTACACCTGCGGCCGTACCGAACATAAATGCGATCAAACCAAGAGCCACAATCTTAAGCGTGGTAATATTTAAGAAAGCTTCTGCACTGGTCGTTGCTCCAACAGAGGTTCCCAGCAAAATTACTACAATGTACATCATGGCGTTGGAAGCTGTCTCTGATAACTGGCGGACAACGCCGGATTCACGGAACAAGTTCCCCAACATCAGCATACCAACCAAAGGAGCTGTAGTCGGAAGAAGAATACATACAACAGATGTAACAACAATGGGGAATAAAATCTTTTCCAGTTTGGAAACTGGTCGCAAATTCTGCATTTTGATTCCACGTTCTGCCTTTGTTGTAAATAATTTCATAATAGGCGGCTGAATAATTGGCACCAATGCCATGTAAGAATATGCCGCAACCGCAATGGGTCCCATCAGACCAGTCTGTCCCAGCTTACCAGCAAGGAAGATTGAAGTTGGGCCGTCTGCTCCACCGATAATGGATACGGCTGCTGCTGCTTTGTCGTTAAATCCTAACAGGATCGCCATAAAATATGCGCCAAAAATACCAAACTGCGCCGCAGCGCCCAGTAAGAAACTGATTGGATTTGCAATCAGGGGACCAAAGTCTGTCATGGCGCCGACTCCCATAAAAATCAAGGAAGGCAAAATTGACCACTCGTCCAGACTATAGAAATAATAAAGTAAACCACCTACGCCATTGCTGGTCTCCTCCGGCGATGCAATGATATCCGGATAGATATTTACCAGCAGCATACCAAACGCAATCGGAACCAGCAACAGAGGCTCAAATCCTTTTTTGATTGCAAGGAAAAGGAATATAAATGCAACCAAAATCATAACATAATTGCCCCAGGTCAGGTTAAAGAATGCCGTCTGATGCAGGAGGTTGGATAAAGTTTCTCCTACGTAACTCATATTTTACCTCCAAAAAATTAGTTGTTCATGGTTGCCAATACTGCGCCTGATTCTACAGACTGCCCTACTGTAACGTCAATGCTTGCCACGGTTCCATCTTCTGGCGCCACTACAGGTGTCTCCATCTTCATAACTTCAAGCACTAAGATCGTATCTCCACGTTTTACAGCGTCTCCAGCCTTTTTGTCTACACTAAAGACTTTGCCCGCTGCGCCTGCTTCAATCTTAATATTTCCAGCACCGCCTGCTGCTGGAGCCGGAGCTGCTGCTGGAGCTGCCACAGGTGCTGCCGCTCTCACTGGAGCTGCCGCAGGTGCTGCGCCGCCTGCACCATTTTCTTCTACAGTAACATCATAAACGTTGCCATTCACAGTAATTGTATAACTTTTCATTTTTGTTTCCTCCTGAATATTCTATTATCTTCTTTTGATGGAACGCACTACAAAATCACTCGTAGAAGTTCCGGTAGATGCTGCAATTGCTGCCGCAATTACGGCTGCCAGTTCCAAATCATCCTGTGCCTGTACAACAGGCTCTGCCACAGGCGCCGGCGTCGGCACTGGAGCTGCTGCCGGTGTTTCTGCTATTGCGTTTGCTTTCTTCTTATTCTCCAAATATGGGAAGATCTTAAAGCCATAGATAATCAAACTGATCAAAATCAGAACGGCGAACACAACGCCCATACCCATCAAGGTATTTAAAGCAGCGTTTGTCATCTTCTCGCCCAATGTCTGCACGGCCTCCACGCCGATATCTTCGACTTCCATGCTGTTATATTTATACACATAACTCAGAATAACGGGTCGTTTTTCATAAATGACTCTCTGTTCACAGGTCAGTGTCTTTCCTGATTTTGTAATGGTAAACTCACCCAGTTCAACAAACTCTCCAACATCTTTCAACGCCTCTTCCCAGCGGATAATTGTGTTTGCCTGTCGCATAATCTCTTCGATATCTTCGTCTGTAGCTGTGGGAACAAGAGACAGGATATACGATTTTCTTTGCACATCGGTCAATTCCGACATTGCCAGATACACCTGTTTCTGTTCTATTGTCATTTCCATCAGAGAGTTTACGGTTCCCTCACATGTACTCTTCAACTCTTCATAGGTGTGGCCATTATAATTCACCGTGGTAGGATCCGCTTCTCCACATGCTGCCAGCCCAAGTACGATAAGACACATACTGATCATCAGCAATATTTTCTTTTTCATAAACTTCACCTTTCTACTTCGCTGTATGTTTTCTAACCGGCACACCCGTTCCTTTGGTGTAGAGCATCTCAAATGCAGCCACCGCATACTTTCTGGTATCTTCCGGCGCTATGATCAAATCAACCTGTCCCCGCCTTGCTGCTGTCTGGACGGAGGATTGTAATTCTGCATAAGCTTTCGTCTGAGCGGCGATCACGTCTGCGGGCTGTCCATCATACATAATCTTCGCAGCCTGCGCCGCATCCATCATGCTGATTTTGCTTCCTTCCCATGCATAGACCAGATCTGCCCCAATGGATTTGCTATTCATCATAACATAGGCGCTGCCGTATGCATTTCCAATAATAATATTCACTTTTGGCACAGTTGCACCTGCAAAAGCCGCTGTCATATGCGCCATTGCCTTGGCGAGATTTTTCTCGGAACACTCAGTAGCGGAAAATCCTTCAACATGGGTCAATGAAAGAACTGGGATATCAAAAGCATCGCAGAAATTGATAAATTCTGCTGCTTTGTTACATCCTCTCGCAGTCAACGCAGCCTCAAATTCTTCGGCCTTTTTCCCCTTCTTATTCAATACCGCTGAAGCATTTGCAACTGCACCCACGGTCATGCCGTTCAACTTGATGAAACCGGTAACCATATTTCTTGCATAATTCTTCTTCGTCTCAATAAATAAATTACCATCGGAAATATGAGTCAATACAAGACGGGTATCTTCCATGCACCCTGCCAGATTTTCACAGACACGGTTTAAATCATCCGCACAATCATCTGTCCTGCCACACTCTCCATTATTGCTTGGAATGACACATACCAATTCACGGATTGCGGTAAGAATCTCTTCTGTAGTGCCGATTCCGTCAATACAGCCGTTGTTGCTGCCCTGAAATTCTGCACTGGCAGTATCACATTTACCGACATGGTTTCCCTTGATGGCATTGGGAGAATTTACAAACATCTTTCCATGTTCTTTCTCCACAAATGTGAAATCACTCAATGCGGGAATTACAGCCATTCCGCCGCCGCAGGAACCGAATACTGCTGTGATCTGGGGAATGACACCGCTTGCTGCTGCCTGTCTGGCATAAATCTCGCCAAAACCGCTGAGCGCATCTACAGATTCCTGTAAACGCATACCTGCACAGTCGATCAAACCGATGACAGGAGCACCCATTTTAATTGCCATATCATAGACTGCGGCAATTTTCTTGCTGTGCATTTCGCCGATGGTCCCATTCAATACAGACGCATCCTGGCTGTACACATACACCAGATTTCCATCAATCAGTCCATATCCGGTAATGACTCCGTCAGATGGCGTCTTTGACTGATGCAAATCAAAATCTGTACTTCTTGCAGTTACCAGAGCACCGATTTCCATAAAGCTTTTTTCATCCAGAAGACCGGTGATTCTCTGCCTTGCTGAGTTGGTAGAATTACTCATTACTTAAACCTCCATCATGTATTTTATAAAATTTTACAAAATTTTCTTCCGATTATAATTGTATCTCTTTTGACTAAATTTTTCAATAGATATTTCTAGAAAAATCAGGATTCCTCAAAGTGAAAATTTTTTACCATAAACAGCAGTTTCAAAAGATAATCCCGATACCAAGATGGCTGTTGTTTTTTTACACTTTTTCCAGCGCATACTGGGATTTCCGCAATCTGTTTTTCATCCAGATAATAGCGTACACAACCAAGCTTCTGCCCTTTTTTTACAGGGGCTTGCACTTTCTGTGGCAGATCGTATATGGTCTGAATCTCCTCATCTGACCGTTTTAAAACAACGAGTCTTTTTTCAGATGCTTCTAAGGGAATTCGCACCTCTTGATACAATCTTTCGTTTTCTGGTTCTGCCCCTTCCGCAATGACTGGTGCAAATTCCTTGTCATATTCATAGACATCCTCATTCTGATAATATGTAAGACCGTAATTCATAAGAGTCTGAGTGTCTGACCATTTATAAGTCTTATTATTGGGCCATCCACAGGCAAGCAGGGCAACTACAAAGGTCCGACCTTCACGCTGCAACGCTCCCACATAGCAGTAACCTGCATTTCCAGTAAATCCAGTTTTGCCAGAAAGTGCGCCATCCATCATCTGCAAAAACGCATTATGATTGTTACAGACAAAAGATTTCGTCCCCGCCAGATTGGAAAATTGATGGTTTGGGGTCCTGGTAATTTTTAAAAATGCTTCGTTTTTGATACAGTAACTCATAATTTTTGCCAAATCTTCTGCTGTTGTTCCATGGACTCCAGTTTCGTCTTGACCATCCAATCCATTTGGGGTGATAAAATAGGTGTCCTTACAACCTAATTCTTTTGCTTTTTCATTCATCAATATTGCAAATTTTTCCACACTCCCGGCGATATGTTCCGCAATTGCAACCGCAGAATCGTTATGGGATTCCAACATCAGGGAATACAAAAGATCTTTTAGACGAAAGGTATCATCTGTTCCCATTCCAAGTCGCACTTTGGGCATGGATGCTGCATAGCTGCTGACAGCCACTTTATCATCCAGATCTCCAAGCTCCAGAGCCAAGATACAGGTCATAATTTTGGTGGTACTCGCATTTGGCATATGTTCAAACCCATTTTTTTCATAGAGCACACGTCCGCTCTCGGCATCCATCAAAACGGCTGCTCTGGCATACAATGCCATCTCTTCTGGTGGTGCTATTGTTTCCTGCGCCTTTGCTGGTTCTGCCAAATCTTCTGTTTCTTCGGACCATACCGTCTGCACATTTGTATTTGCCCATAAAACAGTGCACGCTACAAAAAGCAGGATCCGTCTGATGACACCTGCTTCTCTCCATTGTTTCTTTCTCTTTTGTATTCTGTTCATTTTTCTGGGAAGGTATATTTTGTGTGAGTTCCCGACTATCCTCATAACGCTTTTTCACATCCGGTTTCTAATTTCCTTTCATTATATTGAAAAAGCTTCTGTTTTATGTATTTTACACGTTCAGCTTTAGGTTCATTTCTTCTTCTGCCTGCTGTCGAAATTCTTCTAATTGATCTTGATTGAGTGTGGGGAGCTCTTCAATAGACTGTACGCCAAAACACCGAAGAAACTCTTCTGTAGTCCCAAATAAAAGGGGGCGCCCTGGAGCGTCCAGCCTGCCCAATTCACAGACCAAGTTATATTCCACCAGTTTATTTACAGAATGTGCACTGGAAACCCCACGAATTTTTTCTATCTCCAACTTTGTGATAGGTTGCTTGTAAGCGATGATGGATAAAGTCTCTAACAGAACATCCGTCAGTACTTGGCGTTTGGGCTGTTTGGCAATTTTAATAAGATATTCGTATAATTCCTTCTTGGTACACAATTGAACAGCGTCTTCAATCTCTATAATCTGAATCCCACGATCCTCCTGCTCATACCGCATTATCATTTTATGTAAAATCATGCGTACTTGTTCTAGTTCCAATTCCAAGACTTCCGCTAGTCTTGCAAGCTCCACAGATTCCCCCATGGCAAAAAGAATTCCCTCTATGATTGCTTCATATTGTTCCGACTTCATGTGTTCTCCATTCTATTTCTGTCATGCAGCAATTTTAGATTCAATAAAAATATCATCAAAAATATGTTCTTGGGAAATATGTATTTTCCCTGTCTTCATCAATTCTAAGATGGATAAAAAAGTCACAATCACTTCCATCTTGGTGCTTTGTGCTTCCAATATCCCACGAAAACTAAAATGCTTGTGAGCCAATGCATATTGTTCTAAATAATCCATCCGTTCTTCCAAAGACACCTCTTCCTTTTCAATTTTGCCAAACTGTGAACGGATCGGATCAATCTTATCTTCCCTTTTTTTCATTACGGATTTGAAAATGGATTTAAGCTTTGTCAGGGTGATACCAGACATCAATTCCTCCAGATTTACGGGTTCTTCATATTTACGTACCTCGTCTGGGATGGTAGGCACCTTATACAATACTTTTTGGGCGTCCACCTGGAGGTCTTTTAGCTCATAGGACATACATTTGTACATTTTATATTCCAAAAGCTTTTGTACTAACTCGGCTCTCGGATCTTCCTCTTCCTCTTCTTGTTCCTCCTTCGGCAGCAACATACGGGATTTGATATCCAGCAAAGTAGCTGCCATCACCAAAAACTCACTGACAATATTTAAGTCCTGTCGCTTCATCTCACTAATGTATTCCAGATATTGATTGGTGATCTCTGCGATTGGAATATCGTATATATTTACCTTATTCTTTTCCAGCAAGTGCAACAAAAGATCCAAAGGTCCCTCAAACACCTGCAATTTCACTTTTAAATCCATAAATCCCCCTGTCACTGACCAAATTACTGCCGAAAAACAAGGCTGCCAGTTTATGCACTGTTCTCTATTCTACCTGTATTTCAATGCTTTTTCAAGGAGATTTAGGCAAAAATTTGATCTCCAATAGCTCTGCGCGGTTAAAAATTCTAATATGAAATGTGTGTGTGCCAAGCCCCCGACTCACAATTACAGTACGATTTTCTATCTCGAATCTTCCTGCATCATATTTGGGAAACAGGGTGAGCTGAGGAGAAACCAAACTGCCGATTCCAGGAATCCGTATAAGTCCGCCATGGTTGTGACCACAGAAAGTTACATCTGCTCCCCATTTAGCATAATTTTCTGCATAGGCAGGATTGTGAGCAAGCAGAATCTGAAATAATTCCTTCTGCCCTTCTCCCAAACATTCTGACATGTAGGATGGCTCCATGGGAACAATGCTTCCTTTTTCATAATAATCAATCTCAAGCTCTAGTGCAGAAAGCATCACCCGATTTTCACCCAGAGAAATTTCCTGGCTTTCTGTTTCCAGTACCTTTACACCAAGAGATTTTACCTGTTCCATATACTGTAAAAATAGATCATGATGCATTCGTTCTGGATCTCTTAAGCGGGTTTCATGATTGCCATAACTGTAATATACAGGAGCAATTTTTACAAGTTCCTTGAGTGTGTCAAGGGCGATTTTATAAGTATCTGAATATTTTGATACTAAAATATCTCCTGGAATCAAGATTATCTGTGGATTGATTTCAGACACCTTGGCCAGCAGACGTTCATTTCCTTCTCCATACGTAAATCCATGGAGATCTGCAATCACCACGGCTTTCGCGGGTTTTTGCAACTTGAAGGAATGGATCTCATAGCGGGTCACCTGAAATTTTGTCAATTCCCATTTCTGCCAAATCATATAGATACTTATTAGAATCAAAATGATTGCCAAGATGATGATCAAAACTGTCATATTGTCCATGCCCCCTGCTTACACTGTAATATATTAATATGGGCTATCTGTATGAGATAACCGCATGTTCCGGAGGTTCTACTATGCATTGTATTTTATCCTTTCTATTATCCGCTGTGCTGCTGTTAACGTCCTTGCTGCCCACTTCTGTCACAGAGCCACAAGAAGCACCTTCAGGAGAGGTTTCCGTTTCAGCTCCTTCGGTGGTATTGATGGAAGCTTCCACTGGCCAGATTGTCTATGAAAAAGATCCCGACACACTGCGCCATCCAGCAAGCATCACCAAAATTATGACCATGATTCTGATTTTTGACGCATTGGAGGAGGGAAAAATATCCTTGGAGGACACGGTGACCGTATCTGAATATGCCGCAAGCATGGGTGGATCCCAGGTGTTTTTGGAACCTGGAGAAACCCAGACCGTGGACACCATGCTAAAATGTATTTCTGTTGCCAGCGCCAATGACGCCTGTGTCGCCATGGCAGAACACATTTGTGGGAGCGAACAAGAATTTGTGGCAAGAATGAATCAGCGTGCCAAAGATCTTGGCATGGCAAACACAACATTTGTCAACTGTTGCGGCTTAGATATCGAGGGGCATATGACGACTGCACGTGATGTGGCTTTAATGTCACGGGAACTGATTGTCAAATATCCTCAAATACATAATTATTGCACGATTTGGATGGAAAATATCACGCATGTGACAAGACGTGGTTCCTCTGAATTTGGGCTTACCAACACCAATAAGCTCATCCGACAGTATCCCTATGCCACTGGATTAAAGACTGGTTCCACAGATGACGCGAAGTATTGTGTATCTGCAACTGCCAAAAAAGACGGCTTGGAACTTATCGCCGTGGTTATGGCAGCTCCTGATCACAAGATCCGATTTTTAGATGCCACCACTTTGTTAAATTATGGTTTTTCTAAATGCCAAGTTTACACAGATAAGAATCAGCAGAAATTACCAGAACTTTCCATTCAAGGAGGTGTCGCTGAACAGGTTCCTCTCGCATACGAATCGGATTTTTCCTACCTTGATGTAACTGGCGCAGATTTATCGCAGGTTACCAAGGAATTGAAGCTTCCCAAGCAGGCAGATGCCCCCATAAAGAAGGGACAAAAAGCTGGAAAACTTGTCTATAAATTAAATAATCAAGAAATCGGCTCTGTCAACATCCTATTCCAGGAAAGTGTGAAAAAAGCCCTGTTCAAAGATTATTTCTTAAAAGCCTTGGATGCGTTTTTTGTGTGATGTATTACTCCGGCGATGAAATATCGCAGAATTTTACGCAGGATAAATTTTCATCTGCAAGGCGGAAGAATGA
>CAJTVT010000042.1 GCA_910580015.1 uncultured Lachnospiraceae bacterium | reverse complement strand
TGTGGGATAAAATTTGTGGGATTTAAGAAGCATAGGACAAGTAGGGGCATTTGTGAATTGAGGTGATTGAAATGACATTCAAGAAACTAAAAGAACACTTTGTACAGAAAGAATGAAAAACAGGATGCAGCAGGGTACCATTCCTTAAAAGGATAAAAATATATCACAGTAACAATTTAACCAAGTCATTTCTGCCAGGGATATTCACCTGGCAGGGAAAGGAGAGGTATGAAAAAAGAAATGTAAGCATTCATTGTTTAGCAGAAAAGATGTGCAGTTACAGGAGGGATTATATTGGACAAACAAGTGTTAGGAGAATATATACATGCATGTGCATTGGCAGAAGAAGTGGAGCAAGAGTTAAAATCTCTTGAGAAAAAGAAAGCCCCTGCAATCCTTGGAAAAGTCAAAGGAAGTAATCCAGATTTTCCATATCAGGAATGTAGTTTTACCATCTCTGGTTCAGAGTATAGCTATGAGGATGATAAAAGGGAGCGTAGGAAACGAAAGATTCTTGAGGAGCGCAGAGACAATGCAAATGAAGTGAAATTGCAGGTAGAGGAATGGATGAATACAATTCCAATGCGGATGCAACGTATCATAAAGTATAGATTTTTTGATGGGATGTCCTGGGAAGAGGTTGCAGAGAAGATTGACAGAAAAGCATCTGGAGATAGTATAAGAAAGCAGTTTGAAAAATTTATGGAGGAAAAATAAAAAATTCCGTTTTTTCCGTTTTTTCCGTTTCAGATGTGCTAATATGCTATTATGCCAAGGAAGAATTTAAGACAAATATGGTTACATGTGGTTGTGATTATTATTTGATAGGCAGAAAAGTTCACTATCTTCCCCCTATGAAAAAGATGCTGGTAGAATATGCCAGTGTCTTTTTTTGTGCGTTTGGAAAAGGAGAGCGTATTCTGCTATGTGTTTGAATCTTGGGCGTGTGGCCCTCTTCTGGAAAGGCAGTATGATATTGAGTTCGAATGTCTTTCGGAATGAAGTTTATGAAAAAGATATTGGAAGGAAGGTGGCTTCGATGGCAAGGGCTCCGAACAAAAAAGTAGAAGAGGCGCATGTGCTCTATAAAAAAGGCATGAAATTAGTGGATATTGCAACGAAGCTGGATATACCGCCTGGAACTGTGCGTAGATGGAAAAGCGCCTATCAATGGGAGAGTGGCCAACAAAGCGAGCGTTCGGAAAGAAAAAGCGAACGTTCGCAAAAAGGGAAAGCGAACGTTCGGAAAGAAAATGAACATACTAAAGTAGCTGTGAATGAGGAAAATCAAATACGAATGCCAGCAGACGGATTGACAGAAAAACAGCAAATGTTTTGTCTGTATTTTGTGAAATATAGAAATAAAGTCAAAGCATATCAGAAAGCATTTGGATGTTCTTATGAGAATGCTTGTGGACATGCGAGTGCATTGTCTAAAAAAGTTGAGATTCAAAATGAGATTAACAGGTTGCTAGAAGAGTACCGGATGACGGTCAAACTAGATACGAAAGATTTATTTCAGTGGTATCTTGATATAGCTAGGGCTGATATTACAGATTATGCAGAGTTTGGCAGCAAAGATATTGCAGTGATTAATAAAGATACAGGGGAACAGGAAGAAATCGCTGTCAGTTACGTGAATCTCAAAGATAGCCGTGAAGTGGATGGAACCCTGGTTGCAGAGGTTTCAAAAGGCAGGGATGGCGTAAAGCTCAAGCTGGCCGATCGGATGAAGGCCTTACAGTGGTTAAGCGACCATATTGGAATTGCCACTGAAAAGCAGCGTGCGGAGATTGAGCTGCTGAAATCAAAAACCAAAGCGGAAGACAGCAATCAAAATAGGGACGCTGGCAGGGAGGCCGTCAAGTTTTATATGCCAGACAATGGCAGAGGTATAAAGGAAGATGAAAGTGGAAAAGAGCATTAGGCCACAAAAAGGCCCGCAGGAGCTTTTTTTAAGCACTCCCGCGGATGTATGTATCTATGGTGGTGCAGCAGGTGGAGGAAAGTCCTGGTCAATTCTATATGAGCCATTGAGGCATGTTGACACCCCTGGATTCAATGCGGTGATTTTTCGGCGTACAATGCCACAAATTATGAATACAGGTTCCATATGGGAAGCATCTGGCAATATATACCGAGATTATCCTGGCGCACAACCATTAAAAACGCCAAGACCAAGGTGGATATTTCCAAGTGGTGCAGTCGTGTCATTTGCCCATATGGAAATGGAAGACACGAAATATGATTGGCAAGGAGCCGAAATCTGTCTGATAGAATTTGATGAACTGACCCATTTTACTGAGGGCCAGTTTTTTTATATGCTTTCTCGGAATCGTTCCACTTGCGGAATAAGACCTTATGTGAGGGCTACCTGCAACCCAGATCCAGATTCCTTTGTTGCGGGGCTAATCTCTTGGTGGATAGATCCAGATACGGGGTATGCAATCCCAGAGCGCAGTGGGGTTTTGAGGTATTTTGTAAGGCTGGATAATGAAATCCTATGGGGAGATACAAGACAGGATGTTTTGGAACAGGGAGCAGATGCAGACGATATTGTATCATTTACCTTTATTGCATCCAGTTTATTTGACAACAAAATTCTGTTAGAAAAAAATCCAACATATTTATCAAACCTGAAAGCTATGGGTCTTGTTGACAGGGAACGGTTGTTAAATGGGAATTGGAAAATACGGCCTGCTGCCGGTTTATTCTTCAAACGTAGCCAGATAGGAGAAATCTTTACTGAAGTACCGAAGGATTTGGTCGCTATATGCCGAGGTTGGGATTTGGCTGCCACAGATAAGGACGAAGATGACGAAGCTGCATTTACCGCTGGTGTTCTCATGGGCAGAAGGGAGAATGGCAGATTTGTCATTATTGACGTTATCAATCGTCAGTTGAAGGCTGGTGATGTACGAGGCACTGTATTGGTGACAGCCAAGATGGATCATGCAAAGTACAGATGGTGCAGACAAAGATTGCCGCAAGACCCAGGGCAGGCTGGAAAAGACCAGAAGGCTTCCTATATGGAGATGCTTGCTGGATTTGATGTCCACATGATACCAGAGTCCGGCGATAAAGCAACCAGGGCGGAGCCGATGGCAGCACAATGGCAGCATGGAATGTTTGACTTGGTTGCTGGCGAATGGAACGAAACATATCTCAATCAGTTGGAGTCATTTCCAGACAGCAAGTGGAAAGATATGGTGGATGCCAGCAGTTCGGCCTTCAATGAGATAACGCTTGGCATGGGCTTTAACATTGACAATTTGCTATAAGGAGGAGGTAGCGTAAGAAATGAATGAACAGCAGAAAGCTATGCTGGACCAACAGTTGAAACTGCAAAGGGGAGCCGCAATCATTGAAGGCAACCAGGAAAAGTTCCGGCAGGATGGTTATAGCAACCTGCTGAACAAATACGGAACTGCACAGGACAGCTCCACATCGTACCAATACAACCAGGAGATTATCACGAATGACATGGAACTCATACGGCTGTATGAAGGAAATGGTCTATTCACGAAGATTATTGACCGTCCATCCGAGGAAGCAGTAAAACATGGGTTAGACATAGATTTTGGCGATGAAAGCATCGCAGAATATGTTGATGACTGTATGGATGACCTGGATTATGAGTCGAAGTTTGCTACTGCGGAGAAGTGGGCGAGACTCTATGGCGGCTCCATAATTGTAATGCTTGTTGATGACGGCAGAGGATTGGAGGAACCCCTTGATTGGGAGAATGTCCGGACAATCGAAGAACTCCGGGTGTTTGAAAGGGCGATAGTCCAGCCGGACTACACCTCGATGTATCATTTCCATTTCCTTGATACGCTTGACAGTGACCGTCCATTCGCAGAACCGGAATATTACCAGGTGTTCAGCATCTATGGATACTTCATTGTACACCGAAGCAGATGCTTGGTATTCAGAAATGGCAGACTTCCAGAGCAGACCACCAATGCAATCTATCGGTATTGGGGCATCCCAGAATATGTCAAGATTAAGAGGGCATTGAGGGAGTGTATTACTTCCCATGAAAACGGAACTAAGCTGCTGGAAAGGTGTGTGCAGGCAATCTACAAGATGAAGAACCTGGCGAATATGCTCGGTACGGATGAAGGTGAAGATAAGGTATTGCAAAGGCTCCAGGTCATTGATATGGCGAGAAGCATTTTGAACTCCATAGCCATCGACAGTGACGGTGAAGATTATGATTTCAAGACCTTCTCAATGTCAGGAGTTAAGGATGTATTAGATTCTACTTGCAATATGTTGTCAGCAGTGACAGAAATCCCTCAGACGATTTTGTTTGGTCGGTCTCCTGCCGGAATGAACGCCACTGGTGAAAATGACTTGGAGAATTATTACAACATGGTAGAGAATATTCAGAAACAGAACATGAAGAAAAACTCCAGGACGGTCATTGATTTGATACTTCGCCAGGGGAGGCTAGAAGGAAAGATACCAGAGGAGTCGAAGTATAAAGTCAAGTTTGCTGCCCTTTGGTCCCTGTCTGACACAGAGAAAGCCAATATTGATAAGACAAAGGCGGATACGGAGTATACGAAGGCTCAGACATCACAGATTTACATGGACAGCAACGTCCTGGACCCTTCAGAAGTGAGGAAATCACTGGCATCAGAAGGAGGATTTGAAATTGAGGAGGTTTTGTCAGAGGAAGAACTCCGTCTTCCGGAAAATACATTTGATGTAGGTGAAAAGGCTATGGTTGGTGAGCCTGTTGAAATTCTCGGACGGACCCATGATGAAGACGATACCATTAAAATAGATATGCCATGCAGTCAGTTCAGAACTGGCGAGAAGGTAGTCATAAAAGAAATTGAAGGCGATTCCGGGGGCAGCGCTGAAACAAACATCGTGGAAAATATATCTGAAAAAGGCGATGGAGTAGATTATCCGGCAGCCGCAGTTATAATCATCAAAGATGGCAAGATTTTATGTGCTTCCAGGAGAAATAACGAAGGCGTGTGTGGTCCTGGAGGTCATGTGGAAGAAGAGGAAGACATCGAGGATGCAGCCGTAAGAGAGACAATGGAGGAGTTTAATATTGTACCCCTTAATCTACAACCTTTAGGTCTATACGAAGGCAGCACTGGCTTATATCTGCCTTCTATGGTGTATTGGACGGATAACTTCTCTGGAATCCCTGAAGCAGACGGTGATGAAATGCTTAATGAGCAGTGGTTGTCTCTGGAGGAATTGCATAGTCAGCCTTTGTATCCTCCGTTTGAAGCGAGCCTGGAAATGCTTGAAAATTTTCTGAAAAACTACTTGCCAAGCAGTAATTCTATTGATAGGATAATTGTACAGAATCTTGATGGTGGTTCTGGGAATTTTGGGCATGGAGGAAGGCCTGGGAAGGTTGGCGGTTCTACTGGAGGCGGAGGACGAACTGCTGATTATAAAGCGGCGAAAGAATACACCAAGTTAATAAAAGGGATAAAAACATCTACAGGAATTGAAATGAAAAAAGTTTCTGGTCATGCGGCTTATAGAATTAAAGAGAGAGGGGCAGGAGTAGAAGTTATTAGAGATGTTTTAACAAATTCCAGCATAAGTTATCCTGGAAATATACCAGATACTGAATGTTTTCAGAAAGGAAAATGGCGGATGGTCGTATCTAATGATGGAACATTGGTTACAGCTGTAGATCTTGAAGGAGGATTATGAGACTGTCTGATAAGCAATTGGATTTTTTAAAGAAAGAGCTTTTTATATCAAAAGATGATATTTGCTCTATGACAAAAAAACAATGGCATGAAGTAAGGGAAAAATGCCTTGATATTGAAGTGCAAGAAGCGATTAAAGAAGAGCGAGGAGGTGAAGTTGATTGGGAAAGATGTAATACGGCAGTTTCTATATTAGATTTGGACTATTTTAAATAGCATATCCAGATGAGTATGATGTCATTACTACTGTATGGAGATGAATAAATGTTGAATTTGAAAGACGAGCAGGTATAATTTATCCAAAAAGAACTCGGAATCGGCATGGAGGAACTGGAGCGTGTAAGCAAAAGCAGGTGGAAACAGATAAGGGAAGAATGTTTTGATATATCAGTGGAAGAATTGCTTAGTGAGGTTGGCAGAAGTGGTGATTATGTCACTAATAGATGCAGTATGGCAGAAAGTATAGCTGACATGAAGTATAGTGAATTGTTTTAGTTGTAATATTGGAGGAGTCAAGATGAAAGTAGGTTTAAACAAAAAGCAATTGAGGTTTCTTGAAGAAAAATTCAATATCACAAAATCTGACGTGCAAAAAATGGATAGGAAGCAATGGAATAAGGTCAGAGAAGATTGTTTTGAAATAGAAACAGATGAACTACTTGATTGTGAAAAAATGGAGGAGATTGCGACTATTGTGATACAGAAGATTATCTCATGGCCTCATCAATTATTGATTTGACATATGAAGGATAGAAAATAGAATAGAGTTCACGAACGGTCTATGCGATTCGCATAGGCTGTTTTTATTTGAAGGAGGTGGTGGAAAATATGGATGAGGTGCAGATGAACCGATTGCTCATGCAAAAGGTCGGAAGAAAATTCTGCGGTCAAGACACACTGAACAGTAAGTATGATCCGCAGATACCGGCATCTGCCGAAAGGGAATACGTCCGGACCACAAACGCATACATGGCAATACTGAAGACGGAATTGGAGGAGCAACTGCCGAAGCTGAAAGAGGTTTACAAGGAGAACCGAGATGCAGAAGTCCGGGAGAACCAAAGGAATGACTCGGCAACGAATTTGCTGCTTGCTGTCTCTCAGATATTTTCCACGATAAAGAACAATGTCATTGCAAGGACGATTGGATTTGGTTTGCGGCGCAAGCTGGAGTCCCTGGCACACCTCAACCGTAAGCTGACGGTCAAAGAATGGAAGAGAGCAATCAAAGCTACCCTGGGTATCGACATCCGAGAGGATTACTACCTGGGGGATTTTTATATCGAGCAGTTGAAGAAATGGATAGAGGAGAATGTCAGTCTGATTTCCTCCATACCAGAAGATACCCTGGAAAAGATGAAAGACATCGTATATGACGGCTTCACCAATGGCAAGACCACCACCCGGATTGTCAAAGAGATGCAGCGAGCATATGGTGTAAGCCGCCGCCGTGCAGAACTGATTGCAAGGGATCAGACGGCAAAGCTGAATGGTCAGATTCAGAAGGCCCAACAGCAGGATGCAGGAATTACGGAGTATGTCTGGTCCACCACTGGGGATGAAAGAGTGAGGCGAAGTCATCAGGAATTGAACGGCAAAAAGTTCTCCTGGGATGATCCTCCAGAAAATTCAGACGGAAGGAAATGTCACCCAGGTCAAGATTTTCAGTGCCGTTGCATTGGGAGACCAGTGTTCAACCAAAATATAGTTCTTCCTCTGGTGGAAGAAGAAACTGTCAGTAGGTACAGAACAGGAAACATTCTAAGGCATGGTTCTGGAACAAAGGACAGGTTTGGCATCATTACGAATAATAACAAGAATGCCCCAGAATATTATGATTTTGCTGGAAAGGATATTCCCACAGTTGAGAGCGAAATTGCTGGCAGGAAGCATGAAATCGCAGTGTGTTTTGGAGAAGATGGGAAAGCCATATTCGCGCAGCTTGGAGATGAAGATTCCATTAAATTTACAAAAGCGCAGAGAAAGCGTATGAAAGGAAAAGTGATCACACATAACCATCCGCTTGGGACTCCGCCTTCGCCAGAGGATTTGTATGTCCTTAAAAATAATAAGGCAAAGGAATTCAGGACATGTAGTAAATATGGGACTTATGTGTTAAAATACACAAAAGAGGTTGAAAAACTTCCTGATTTTGACAGCATTGATTTAATGTATGGTTTGTTGCTTACAAGTAAGCGTGATAAGTACAGAAAACAAGTTGCAGATGGTGTTTCAGCGGAAGATGCGCTGGTAAGGTTAGGAGAAGAAATTTGGGAGGAGATTTACAGGAAATATGGAGTAAAACTGGAATTTGAAAGGAGGTAAGACGCAGGATGGATATTATTGACGGAAAAAGGATTGATGGACAGGTCATAGACTGGTATCATTTAAATTTGTTTTGTGTTTGCCATGATTGCAAAAAGCATGACAGCTATGCAGAAAATGGTGTTCACTCATGCCAAGCATATCCAAATAAGAACGGAATACCAAGAGAGATATGGAATACGCCACATGCCGAATGCCCATATTTTGAGGAGATGGAAAAAGAAAAATAAGCAACAGATGCCAACCGCCGTCAGAAATGACAGGCGGTTTTTTCGTGGGAAATATGACAGAACCGCCAAGTCAGCCGTAACTCATGTGGCAAGGCGGCAGTGGTACAGAAAGAAGGAGAAAATCAATGGAAATAAGAGACAAACCAAAGTTAAAAAGAGTCACAAGAATCGATAGTATCCCTGCTGGAAGCACCATATTTGACGAGCAGGGATTTTTGCATGATACGCCTATTGTCACATCAACTGGCATCTTTGAGTATGGATTGCCGGATGGAGGCGTGCGTAGAGAGCTTCGACTTCCAGAACATGTTTTTGACAAGAGGTCGCTTGCTTCCTATGCCGGAAAGCCAGTCATTATCACCCATGATGCAGGCTCCATTGATAAAGACAATGTAATGAAGGAGATTGTCGGAACAATACTCAGCGAGGGATTCCAGGATGGTTCTGATGTCAGATGCAGGATAGTCATACACGACATTGATAAGGTGAAAAAGGCGCCATATCGGGAATTGAGCTTTGGTTATATTCTAGATCTCATAGAGGAACCTGGCGAATGGAATGGCGAGCCGTATGATGCCATTCAGGCGAATATTCGTATCAATCACCTGGCAATTGTAGAAAGTGCGAGAGCCGGGGAACAAGCGCATCTTAATCTCGATGGCAAGAAGGTCGAGTTGGATGATAAAAAATCAAAAGGAGGTAACAGAAAAATGGATGGAAACACCACAAGAAAAGATAGCGTTGCCATGACTCCGGAAGAATTGGTTGAAGCAATCAATCAGTACAAAGCTGGGGCAAAGCCAGCAGAGGAAACAGTGCCAGCGCCTGCTAGAGAAGGTGACACTGGTGCAGAAGAATTTCCAGAGGAAAAGGACGGTGCAGACATTAAGGGAGCGGCGGTAGCATCCGCCGGGGAGCCTTCAGATATGGGAGAACCTCCGATGCAGGAGGAGAAAAAGGAAGATGGAGAGGTAGGAAAGTTGATCGGCGTGCTGGAAGAGCTTCTGGCAGAACTGAAAGCTTCAGAAGTGCATGACAACGTTGGAACGGACGCAGTGGGCGGAGGTTCTGGTGCAGATTCCTCAGATGGAGAATGTACCAATACTGAGGACAACACAGACTGCTCCAATGATAAGTCCAGGTCCATGAATAATGATTCTGCTGACGAGATTTTTCGCCAGCGGTTAAGTATTTGCCGTATGGGAGACAAACTTCACATGGATGGACTGGAAGATAAGTCTATCGTGGAAGGGAAGAAAGCTATTGTCAAGAAGGTATTCCCAGAAATGCGGCTTGATGGTAAGAGTAAAGTTTACGTTGATGCAGCTTATGACCTGGCGGTAAACGCAGCGAACAAGCGCAAGGATGTTGCATATCAGAAGCAGCAGATGTCCACCACTCCTACACCGCAGCGGAGAGCAGACGGTCAGAGCGGAAGTAATGCGGCAGCCGCAAGACAGAGAATGATCGAGAGAGAAGGAGGTAATGAGTAATGGCAGCACAGTTAGATTATGGTTACAGCACCCCAAAAGGTGTTGCAGGCGGCAAGGTAGATATTGCCTATGATGAAGTTCTCACTCGTAAGAATGAGGAAGCGGATGGCGTTCTAAAATATGGTATGGCAGCGATGGTTGGCACGGTCAAAGGAACCAGCGTGAAGGTTCCCATATCTGGAACAACCGCAGAGCAGATTGAAGGGATCGTCCTTCATGCGGCGAATACAGAGCAGGATATGAAAGGAAAGGTTATTGTACCCAATAACGCTTCGGTCGGCATCCTTCGCAAGGGCAGGATTTGGGGCAGGATTGCATCAGATGCAACGCCCACCTATAAGGCGAAAGCCTATGTTGTGGTTGATGGCGATGATGCTGGAACATTTACCGACAAGGCAGAAGGAAACGTAGACATCGGTGCCAGGTTCGGCAACGCTTCCGATGATGGCATTGCTGTTATCGAGATCAATATGTAAGAAGGAGGAAAATGACAATGAAAAATCAGTACAATCCACAGATGCCTTCCACCGGATATGATCAGGCGGACTATGCTGCATTGATGGGATCCAATATTGCACCATCCCTAGCAGAAAATAAGCAGATGCATTTCGACAGCGCCGAAGATGCTTCTATTTTCTTTGCAAGGGAATTGGACTACATCAAATCCAAGTCTTATGACAAAATTTATCCAGAGTTCAGTGCCTTAAATAACTTCCCGATCACACATGAAGTTCCAGAAGGGGCAGAGACTATGACCTATTATAGTTACGAGAAGACTGGCATGGCGGCGATCATCAGCAACTATGCAACGGATCTTCCAAGAGCAGACGTGAAGGGTAGCCCCACCACTGCTTATGTTAAGTCAATTGGTGACAGCTATGGTTATTCCATCCAAGAAATGAGAGCGAGCCGTATGGCAGGAAAGAGCCTAGATACCCGAAAAGCAGAAGCCGCAAGATATGCTATTGACCGCAAGACCAATGAGATTGCTTTTGCTGGGGACAAGGAGCATAAGCTCATGGGTATGCTTTCCAGTGACAACAATATTCCGCTTTATACCCTGGCTACGGTTGAAACCAAGACATCCTGGAAAGAGAAAAGTGCCGCTGAGATTTTGGCAGACATCAATGGAATGTTTGCGTACCAGTCTCGCATCACCCAGGATGTTGAGAGGGCGGACACTCTGGCACTTCCGCCAGCGGCGTATATTGATATCAGCACAAGACAGATCCCGAATACGGGTTATACCGTGAAGAAGTTTCTGATGGAGAATGCTCCGTATCTGAAGAACATCATTTCCGCACCAGAGTTATCTGCCGAGAACAAAGCCACCAATCCCTATGGTGTTGATGTTGCGATGCTTTATACCAACAGCGCCGATAAGTTCAGCCTGGAAATCCCGATGGCGTTCTATCAGTATCCGTTGCAGAACCGTAACCTGGAGGTCATTGTTCCTTGTGAGGAGCGTGTAGCTGGTATCGTATTGTATTACCCGTTGTCTGCATTGCTGGCAGTAGGCGTTTAAGAAAGGAGGAACATGGCTATGAAGATCGAGAATACTTCAAGCGGAAAGATTATCGGTATTGGCGAGGTGAGTATACTTCCTGGTGAGACAAAGGAAGTCCCAGAGGCATATGAAACCAGCCCGATTCTGGATGTTTACCACAAGCAAGGTTTCGCAAAGATTATTGGGAAGCCGAAGGCGGTTCAGAAAGCAGAGGAAAAGGCAGCTGCTGATAAAGCGGCTGCGGAGAAAAAGACGGCAGAGGAGGCGGAAGCGCTCCGCCAGTCTCGCCTTGCATCCCTGGAAGGCATCAATGAGGAGGATCTCGGAAAGCTGGCAAATGAACTCGACATCCATCCTGCTGAGTGCAAGGATCAGGCTGATGTGCTGAAAAAAGTGAAGGCTGCACTGAAGAAGTAAGGAAGGTGAACGGCATGGATGCACTCGCAATTTTTCGCCTGGTGGCAACCGAGTTTGCCGATATGCCAGACGATGATGTTATTGATACAGATATCGGTAAAGTCACTCAATATGGAGTCAATTCGTTCCTGCAACTGTACTCCGATCAGATTTCAGAAAAGCGATTCGGAAAATCATATGAGAAGGCGTTGGCATATCTGACCGCCCACAAATTGAAGATGAACGGTTATGGGAACAATGAGAATGGATTGATTGGTGACAGTCTTCGAGTTGGCTCGTATTCAGAGGGTGAGACTTCGATACATTATACCACGAATCAACAGACGAATCTCCAGGTCGATGCGGAGTATGCACTCACAGTCTACGGTCTGGAGTTTCTTACGCTGCGGCGAAATGCGGTCATACCGATTATTTCAGCAGGGGAAGGAGCAGGTTATGGCTGCTAGGACAACAGACAGAATCACTCCAGATGGTATGAAGTTCCAGAGGATGTTAAAGGAACTTGCAAACAAAGAAGTCCGCATCGGCTTCCAGCATGGCAAAGCCACGGAAGAAAACGGAGCGGATGTATGCGATGTTGCAGCATGGAATGAACTCGGTACGGAGCGGATGCCTTCCCGTCCGTTCCTACGTAAAAGTGTAGATGAAAATGAAAGCAAGATTAACGCCTTTTTGCAATCGAAGAAGAAAGATTTAGTCAGAGGCGTATCTGCTGAACAGGTGCTAAAAGAGATAGGGATTTTTCAGAAAGACTTGATCCAGGAAAAAATCACCGAGGGAGACTTTGCTCCAAACGCTGAGTCCACCAAACGGCAGAAAGGCAGTAGTAAACCATTGATTGACAGCGGCAGGATGCGGCAGTCGGTCAACTATGTCATCCAGAAGAAGGGAAGTGGGGACGGATGAATTTCTTAAAAAGATCGCACATGATACGGCGCTATTTTAAACCAGTTTTCGTGAAGGGGTATTCTTCTATACCCTATGAAGATTTAACGTTCCCTATGGATGTACAGACGTTGGAGGACGTAGTTATTACCACACCAGACGGCTCTAAATCGGTGCAGAAGCTGAAAGTATTCTGCGACAGCGAGATATTGGTGGAAAGCGAAGCCGAACAGCAAAAGGCGGATCGGTTGTGGTTTCAGAATAAGTGGTTTGAATGTAAGTCATGCAGACTCAGCGAGAACACTCCGCTGAGGCACTACACAGCCACATTTATTGAATGTCTGGATCAAGAGCCTCTCGATGGTACTGGGGAAAGCGAGGAAGTGGAAGATGAATCTGGCGGAAGTTAAAGGAAGACTCTATGAATTGACAGACTCGTTCTTTCAAGGGGCAATAGTGATATGGTCCGAACAAATCAATACGAAGCCGCCATTGCCGTATATCACCCTCAAATGCGGCGGCGTAAGCAGGACTTCATTTCCGGTGGAGGATGGCAAAGGCAGGAGAGTTTATCAGTCGAAGACAACCTGGGAGGTCAACCTATTTACCAGGGGACAACCAATCACGGTCCGAGAAGGCGTGACTGGCAATTATGCCAACACGGCAGTGTCCGATCTGACAGAGTTTACAAATTTCCTGGACTCGGAGGAGATAGTGGGCGTCATCGCAGGGGATGACATGGATATATTGCTGATGCCGCCAGTAAGAGATTTGACAGAATTGCAGAACGATAGTAATTACCGCTACCGGGCGATGGCGGAGTTTACCGTTTCATTTGTCCAGGAAGCAGAGGGTCCTTACGGAATTGGAGGTATGCCGCTCATACCGAACCATAGTGGAGGCGGCACGAAGGAGATGGTGAAGGCAGAGACTGAAACCATCGAAACAGTAGAAATCAAAGAAGGAGGATATGAAAATGAACAATAACCCATTGGATGATATTGTGAAGTGCAATATTGACATTTCAAGCCCAGCGTCTAACAATGCTACATTTGACAGCATTCTGCTGGTGGTAAAGGGACCAGAAGCATCCGGCGAAAAGGTCATGAACAAGACAACTGCCATATCCCAGGCGGATGAATTGTTGGACTACGGATTTACAACAGAGGATACCGCATATATTGCAGCCTGCGTAGCTTTTTCACAGGATCCGGCGCCAGACAGCATATATATATGTATTCGCAAGGAGACTTCAAGAGAAAGTGAGGCAACAGCTTATGAGGATGTCAAAGACACCCTTGCAAGGGCACAAGCGGAGGCTCAATTTTATGGTATACATCTTACAGAGTTTGGCGATGAGGCAGACGTTCAGGCTGCGGTTTCATGGGCTGAAGCAAATGATAAGATTTTCGGTTTTGAGTATACAGACATTACCAATTGCCCAGTGAAAAATTTCTCATTTTATCGCAGTTTTGGCCTGTTTTCTGGAAAAGCTGACGGATATGGGGAGGGGGAACAGCCGATTGAGAATGAGTATGCTGCGCTGGCATGGATGGCGAAATGTTTTGGGTACGAGCCAGGTACGGAAACCTGGAACATGAAGGAGTTAGCAGCTATCGTACCTTCGGTCCTCAATGTGAATGAAAAAAAGACCTTAGAAGAAAATAAGATTAATTCTTTCCGCAGGTATGCAGGAAGCAATGTGACTTTTGGTGGAAATATGCTCTCTGGCGAATGGATTGATGTCATTCGATTCAGGGACTGGCTCAAGGCAGAAATGCAGGCAAATGTGTTCCAGGCGCTGAAAGTGAATCGTAAAGTTCCATTTACTGACAACGGTATTGGGCTAATTGAGGGACTGATGGAAGCCACTCTTGCCAAAGGGCAGACGATTGGTGGTATTGCTCCCACAGAGTATGATGACGATGGGAATGAAATTCCTGGCTTTACGGTAACAGCTCCACAGGCATCTGATTTTACGGAAGAGGAAAGGAAATCCCGTAAGTTGTCCAGATGCAGGTATACCGCCCGACTTGCAGGAGCCATCCATATTGTAGAAATCCATGGAAACCTTACGTTTTAAGAAAGGAGTCAATAGAAGATGGGAATGAAAACATACAACCCCAAAAAAGTAACATGCTCCCTTGGTAATCATATTGTTGTAGGATATGCAGATGACAGTATGATTACCATTGATTTTGCTAGTGAAGGCACAAGCTATGTGGTGGGCGCTGACGGTGAAATCGTAAGGAGCATTGATCCTGCTGAAATATATACATTGAAGCTGGCAGTACAACAGACATCCACAACGAATACATATTTGCAAAAAATGTTCGACAAGGACAGAAAAAACGGAAAAGGCACATTCTCAGTGAATATCAAGGACATTCTGGGAAAAGAAAAATTTGTTGGTGAAGTTGCATGGGTTACGAAACCTGCTTCGTTTGTGAGAGGCAGAACCCAGAATAACCGTGAGTGGGAGATTGCAGTAGATAAAGGAAAATTCAAATAGGAGGCAGAAATGGCATTGAAACAAGTAGAGCCAACAGTGGAGAAGGTTGGCGGCAATAAATTTTATATCACACCATTTGCGGCTTTCAAAGCTGCAAATCTTACTGGGGAGTTGGCATCTGTGCTGGCTCCCCTTTTAGGCGCGCTGGCGCCGTTGGTAAATGACGGCGGCCTCATGGATATGGATGCGGGCAAGGCAGCTGAAGCCATGGCAAACTGTACAGCTATTGAAGGCGATAGACTAGAAAAGTTGATGAAGAAGCTGCTTCTCGGCGGTCATATCACAGTTGAACTTACCAATGAGGAGGGGGAAACAGAAGGAGAAAGGCTTAATGAAGATTTGGCGAATGAGATTTTCTGTGGTGATGTGCAGAATATGTTTGTCTTATGCTTCCATGTAATCAAGCTGAATTTCAACGGTTTTTTCAAGAAGTTCGCTGCCCTATCTGGGAAAGCAGGGTCGGCAGAGGACAAGATGCCGAGAGTAGTCTTGTAAAATATGGCAAATTCGACTACTCACAATTTAGCGAGTTGGAACTCCGTTGCTACATTCTGATTAAGGCAAGGCTGGCTTCTATGTATGAACTTCAGGAGGTGTATACCCTGGATGAAGCATTGAAGCTGTATGCCTTGTATGAAATGGAATTGGATGTGGAAAAAGGGAGAGCTGACGAGCTGGAAAGGAGGACTTAAAGTTTGACAATACGGGACATATCGGTAGCGTTTGGGTTCGAGATTGACAGAAATAGCGAAAAGAATGCGCAAAACAGTATTAAAGGCATCAAAAATCTTGCATCCAAGCTCCTTGGTGTTATCGGGATTGGCTTTTCCATCGCTGGTCTCAGTTCATTGGCAGAAACTGCCGCAGAAGCAGAAGCTTTGAAGTCCCAGTTCACGCAGGTATTTGGTGAAATGGAAAACGATGCTTCAAGCAGGCTGGATGCAATAGCGGATGAAACTGGCGTCGCCGTAAACCGGATGAAGGGCAGTTTTACACAGATAGCCGCTTTCTCTAAAACAACTGGTTTGGACCAAGCTCAGTCGCTTGAAATTGCAGATAGGGCGATGAAAGCGGTAACGGACTCGGCGGCGTTTTATGATCGATCCATTGAGGATGTAACGGAGTCAATGCGGTCCTTCTTGAAAGGCAACTTCGAACAGGATGCAGCCCTTGGTCTGTCAGCAACGGAGACGACACGGAACGCTGCCGCAAATAAATTATACAGCAAATCATTCAATGATTTGTCGGAGGCGGAGAAGCAGTTCACCCTGCTGTCAATGGTAGAGGAGGCAAATAAGGCGTCTGGCGCCTTAGGACAGGCAGCAAGGGAATCTGATACATGGACGAATCAGTTAGGGAATCTGAAACAGTCTGTTATAGACCTGAAAGCTGCTGCTGGAAATGCATTTCTCAAGCCAGCGGTACAGGTGTTGAAAATATTAAACGCCTTGGTACAGAAAGCAACAGCCGCCATGCAGGAACTGACTGGAGAAAATGGAGTTCTTACAAGGTCGTTTGAGCGGTTCCATGCCCTTGTCAAACGGTTGCAGCCAGCGATAGACAGAATGGGCCAGACATTGTCTAGGGGAATAGCGAAAGGCATTGAGATAGCGAAAGGTTTGGTTGATAAGTTTGGCGGTATTGGAAATGTGCTGAAGATCGCCGCAATAGCAGCCGGGGCCTTCATCGCTGTAATAAGTGCCGCAAAGATTTTGAACATGATAAAGGCTGTAGGCGGACTGGTGGGGATTATCAGTAAGCTGGCGAAGGCGTTTGGCTTTGCGAATTTGAAAACATTGGCAATCATTGCAGTTATAGTGGTTCTGGCACTTATTATTGAGGACTTCATCAATTTTATGATGGGCAATGATTCAGTGATCGGAACACTGTTTGAAAAAGCTGGGATTAGCGCTGAAGATGCCCGACAGACAATCATTAATGTCTGGAAAAAAGTTCAGGAGTTTCTGCTCGGCGTGTGGGATTTCATCAAACAGGCAGCTTTTATGTGGGCAGATACCGTCAGGGGTTTTTTTGAAAAGCATGGGGAAAGCATCCGACAGAATTTTGAAAGAGCATGGGGAATCATCAAGACCTTTCTTGAAGGGGTATGGACATTTATTTCACAGCTTGCAGCAACACTGTTTGGGAATGCGGAGGACAGCATTGACAGTTCCACTGCCAGTACGAAAGACAAGCTCCTTGCAGTATGGGGGTCCGTATTGGAAGCGTTATCTGCTGTATGGGATGCATTGTACGAAGTTGGAAGTGCCATTTTTAATGCAATCGCTGCTGTGATAGAAACGGTATTTGGATGGATACAGGTATTTTGGAGCAACTGGGGCGAAAGGGTTTTGTCCTGGTTCAAAGTGCTGTGGGATAGCCTGGGCGGTATTTTGGATGGTTTTATTGAAATTATTAAAGGAGTAGCGGATTTCATTTCATCAGTATTTAGCGGTGATTGGCAAGGAGCTTGGGAAGCCGTAAAGCAGGTGTTTTTTGGTATATGGGATGTGATTGTGAACTTCATAACTGCAATCTGGGATACCATAAAGATGTTGTTCGAGATGGCATTGGGAGCAATCAAGGCGTTATGGGAAGCTGTGTGGAATGGGATCAAATCATTTTTTTCTGGCATACTGGATTGGATTGAAAGTAAAACCGGCGTTAGCATGGATGGAGTGAGGACGATATTTTCAAACGTGCTGAATATTATTAAGACAGTGTTTTCAACAGTATTCGAAAATATTAAGGTAGTTGTAAGCGGTGTGTTTGAGAATATCAAGACCATTGTCACAACGATTATGGATGTGATAAAAAACATTATTCATGTAATAATATCTGCTATACATGGGGATTGGCAAGGCGTGTGGGATGGGATCAAAAATATCATCTCTGCCGTATGGAATGGGATTCAGAATATCATTTCCACAACGATCCATATGATCCAGACAGTCATTAGCAATATAATGTCAGCAATTTTGTCAGTCATACAGAGTGTATGGGAAAATATAAAAGCATTATTCCAGACATACCTCGACTTGATATCTGCATGCTGGCAGGCGGTGTGGAGTGCAGTGTCCAGTTTCTTTCAAGGGTTATGGAATGGGATAGTTTCCTTTATAACAGGCATTCTTAATACTATCACAAGCGTTATTTCTGGAGCAGTCACGGGGACATACAACACGATTGTATCAGTATTGACAGCTATAAAGAATTTCTTCAGCAGTATTTTCAGCGGCATAGCCAATTTTGTGAGCAGTATATTTTCCAATATTCGGGATGGCGTTAGCAATGCAGTGAGCAGCATCAAAGAAGCCATCGTCAACGGTTTTAATGCAGCGATAGACTTTATCAAAAGTTTACCAGGGCAAGCGGTAACGTGGGGGTTAGACTTTATCACCGGACTAAGAGACGGAATTATGTCTGGGGTGCAGGGGATAGTGGATGCAGTAAAAGGAGTCGGAGATAAAATAAAGTCATTTCTTCATTTCTCTGTGCCAGACGAAGGTCCCCTGACAGACTACGAGTCCTGGATGCCAGATTTTATGTCTGGTCTAGCAGAAGGAATTTCAGGAAATGTGGATATAGTGTTAGATAAGGTGAAAGGTCTTTGTGCAGCAATCGGCAGCACGGTTACCAGTTCCGTACAGAGCGCATGTGTGTCGATGGAATCTGCCCTTGTAGCTGTCCAGGGAAATTTCAGTAATGCTTTTGGCAATGTAGCGGCTATCGTTTTAAGCATATTTACAAACATCCAGTCTGGTATTACGACAGCAGTAGGAAGTATCAAGAGCACGATAGTGGACGGTTTCAATGCATCTATAGAGTTTATCAAAAGCTTGCCAGAGCAAGCAGTAGCGTGGGGGTTAGACTTTATCACCGGACTAAGGGACGGAATTATGTCTGGGGTGCAGGGGATAGTGGATGCAGTAAAAGGAGTCGGAGATAAAATAAAGTCATTTCTTCATTTCTCTGTGCCAGACGAAGGTCCCCTGACAGACTACGAGTCCTGGATGCCAGATTTTATGTCTGGCCTAGCAGAAGGAATTTCCAGCAATGAGAATACAGTTCTGGATAGGGTAAAAGGGCTTGCGAATGGGATAGCGACGTTGACACAAGCAGCAGCGGCGCAGCCTGTAACTGCAACAAGAAGCACAGTAAATAATAAGACATCCAATGTCACACAGAATGTGAACATTGACAACACATACAGTGGTGGAACAGCAGATGTACAGAGGGCGGTGTCCAAGTCTATGAAGAAGTCAGCAACCGATGTGACAACGCAGATGGCAAGGGCATTGGCATATGCAAGGGGGTAGGAATGGCAAAAAAGAAGTTAAAACCTGTGAGTATATGGGGAATTGAGTTTGATGCGCTGATAGACGAGGCGAAAACATTCTCTGCCACCATACCAGTATATCCCGTTGAAAAAGGCTTTCCAGTGTCGGACACGATTATACTGGATCCAGTAAGTATACAAATGACCCTGTATGTCAGCAATACTCCGGTTACATGGCTGTACCGGCATGGAAGTTCTTCTGAACGAGTGGAGAAAATATGCAGTCAGTTGGAGAAGAAATGGCAAAAAAAGCAGCTTGCAAAGATTGTAACTGCTGAAGCCATCTATAAAGACATGGGAATTACCAACATCAGTATTAAGAAGTCAAGTGATATCGGCTATGCGAGGGAAATCTCCATATCTGCACAGAAGGTCCAGATAACCAAGCGGAAGAAGGCTAAGATACCATCTTATGTGCTGAAAAGTGGAGAGACTAAGGCAAATGCTGGCACTGCTTCTACATCGACATCATCTGGTAAGTCTAGTACTGCCTCTGGAACGGGAGGTTCTAGCGGAGGCGGGGGAGGAAGCGGTGGGAATAAAAATGGAGGCGGTTCTTCTAGTAGCGGAAAAGGAAATTCCAGCGCTAAGAAAGGACAGTCTATCCTTTATGGCGCAGCCAGCGGACTTGGATTGATATAGGAGGTGGGAATTTTGCTTTATATCAAAGTGCCAGACATGAATGATAGTCTTTCAACATTGTCGATTGATGCTGTGGAGTATCTGCTTCGTTTCACATACAACGAAAAATTTGATTACTGGAGCTTCGGTTTGTACATCTCAGAGGAAGAACCTATCATTGCAATGACAAAGATTGTGCCGAATTTCCCGATAATGCACTACTACACTTATACGGATATTCCGGATGGTATCTTTGGATGCCTTTCGGATATTGATACAGTGGGAAGACAGGCTTTCAACAATCAGACGGCGGAGTTTGTCTATATTCCGAATGTGGAACTGGAGGGATGATATGGCAAACGAGAATTATATGAGAACATATACCATGAAATGTGGAAAAAAGGGAGGGAAAGGTTTTGAGATAGGGAATATTCATAGTGATGCTGAGACTACGCTGCATGTTTCATTCAGTGTGGAGAAGTGTGATGTGGAAAGCCCGAATACGGCTAAGATCCAGGTGTGGAATTTGTCTGACTCAAATTTAAAGATCCTGGACAGCAAGGACTGTATAGTCGAATTGAAAGCAGGATATGGGAACAACAATACGCTTATTCTTGCTGGTAATGTTACATCCGTCATAACTGTTCCAGAGAATGCAGACAGAATGACGGAAATGGAAGTGATGGATGGTAGAGTGGAACTGAGAGATACCGTAATCTGTCTTTCGATAAATGGTTCTGTAAATTGCAAGGACATCTATAAGAAAATTGCAAAAAAAATGGGGGTTCCCATCACATTTGCTGGTGATTTGTTATTTAAAAAGATGTCAAATGGCTTCAGTTATACAGGCAAGGCAAAGAACGCATTGCAGAAAATAGCCAAATATTGTGGACATCGCTGGAGCATTCAGAATCAGACAATACAGATTACATGGCCTGGAAGAGCAGTAAGTGCCAGGGGGTTCCTTCTGAATTCTGAGACAGGGTTGATAAGCATACCAAAGCGGATCACAATTGGATCCACATCAGATATGGAGGAGTCTCTAACTGGATGGGAAATTGAGTATTTCCTTAACGGAGCAATTGGTGTGAATGATGTGGTTAAGATACAAAGCGCAACAGCGAATGGTTACTTTCGAGTGTATAAAGTCACAATTGACGGAGATAACATGGAAGGGGATTGGATGTGTACCGCTCAGGTGTTAGAGATTAAAGCGCAGCCGAAACTGGATAAAAAAGTGGACCGTGTGAAGAACTCTGGTACCATTTCCAAAAAAAGGACATAGAGGGGGATTAAGATATGATACAGGAACTTTCACAGCAGATTGAGGAGACAGCAAGAGCCGTGGTGGATGAAATTCACACAGCGCTGCCAGGAACGATCGTTGCATTTGATTCAGAAAGCGGGACCGCAACAGTAAAGCCAAATGGAAAATATATGACAGCAGATGGAAAGAGTCTTGATTATCCGCAGATTATGAATGTTCCAGTTACTTTCCCATTTTCCCAGACGGTAGGAGTTGGGATTGCTTTTCCGGTAGGAAAAGGTGACAGTTGTTTGATAATTATATCAGAAGTAGAGCTGGATGGATGGCGGACAGGGGCGGAATCGGAAGGTTCCTTGCGGTTTGATTTGACGAGTGCGATATGTGTACCTGGTTTGCTTAAAAGTGGAAAGAAAATCATTTCCAAAGCCTGTCAGAGTAGTGCAGTGGTTTTGGGATCTGGCAATGTGGAAGTCTTGGTGTCCAATATTGGTGTTGTTATTACATCTAGAAATACAAAGATGACCGTCTCAGATGCTGGTGTATCTATTAGCGGCAATTTAAAAGTAGATGGCAATATTTCTTCCACGGGTATGATAACGCCTTAAATTGAAGCCATTAACGCTAAAAAGGCGCCATCAATATTTAAGCAGAAAAGCGGAAGCAGGAGGAGTTTATGGATATGATGTTTGACAGCAGTGGGGATCTTCTCATTACTAAGAACGGAGACATTTTGCTGGAGGACTCAACTGCACAGAAAATACGAATACGACTGCTGTGGTTTGAAGGTGAATGGCGATGGAATACCGATGAAGGGATTCCATATATGAAAAGTCTGCTGGTTAAAAATCCAGACATAGATTATTTTGAGAGTGTTGTCCGTGAAAAAATTTTTGAAGTGGATGAAGTGGTGGAAGTAAAGGATGTGCGTGTTGTGTATGACACCAAAACGAGAGACGCCGTTATCCATTACGTGGCACAGACTGATTTTGAAACCATAAAGGAGGAGGTGGAGATAAAATGTCAGACTATGGAGTGACGGACCAGGGTTTTGTCTTAAAACGTATGGATGTCATTTTGGAGGAGATACATTCAGATTTGACAGAAGGTTTTGGGGTAGACACGCGGTTGTCTGATACTTCGTTTTTAGATACATTGGTTACAACCTTTGCTGGACAGATTGCAGAACTATGGGAGACCGCTCAGGACAGCTACTATGCCAAATATCCAGCAACGGCTGCTGGGGTGAACCTGGATCATGCAGTTCAGTATGGCGGCATACGCAGGATGCCGAATAAGCGCACTTGCTATCCGCTGCATTGTACTGGAGATGATGGAGCATATATCCAGGATGAGGCAGTGGTTGCTACCAACACAATGCCAGAGGTGAGGCTGTATTCCGCAGGTGAATTTCAGATTACCAGGGAGAATTTTAATGCTGTCAGTATCAAGGTGGCAGTAGTCGAGCGCGGGGCAGTGTATACAGTTACAATTAATGGGAAACAGTACAGCTATTTAAATTCTGAAGATTCGGAAAAGAATATCCTGGAAGGGATAAAGGAAGCAATGTCTTTAACAGAGTACGTGGTGGAACTTGGTGCAGATAATAATATTTTGGAGATAACTGATACAATGAAGTCCAGGAAGAATCTTCTTGTGCTTTCAGATAATCTCACCACTTGTAGTGTCACAACGATTGCCAACTTTTTTACACAGGAATATGGGCGAATTACATTGCCATATGGGATTGTAACGAGGATGGTGAACAATATCACAGGATTTACTGGGGTAACGAACCAGTTGGAGCCAGCATATGGCAGATTACAGGAGTCCGATATTGAATTAAGGCAGTCATATATCGCGAAGTCAGCGCTTCGCTCTAACACGATGATAGATAGTATTGTTGCGGAATTGCTGAATAATGTGGCGAACGTGGAGTCGGCATCTGGTTATGAGAATGATACAAATATGGTGAATAACCGAGGACTTCCCCCACACAGTATTGAAATCATTGTAGAGGGTGGTGATAACAATGAAATTGCTGGGGCTATACTTCGAAGAAAAGCAGGTGGCATTCAGACATATGGGAGCATAGAGGTTCATGTTCCTGGAAATTATGGAGATGCGATCCCGGTACGTTTCAACAGACCAGAGTATCTTTATACATGGCTGAAAGTGACACTTCATGGATATGGAGACAAATTGCCTACAAATTATGCCCATCTTGCCGCAGCTTCTATATGTGAGTATGGAAAACGGATGGTTGCCGGGGACAGCCTTCTTACACAGTTATTGAATGAAGGCATTTATCGTGCGGTTGCAGGGATAACCTTTGTTGAAATTAAATCGGCATATTCAAAAGAGAAATCGTATATCCCAAAAGATACGGATTACAAGCCAGAAAACGTTGCCGTAACTTCCAGGCAGAAGGTACTGATAGATGAACGGAGGATAGAGGTGGTGTTTGATGCAGATAGCTGAAAAATGGTTTGAAGACATGCCTCAGCAGTTTCTTGGAAAGAAGAATATTGGGACACTGATAAAGGCATTTTCCAGACAGATGCAGGAGGTTCAGAAGGTTTTTGATGATTTGTATGTAAAAATGGATGTGGATAAGGCTTCAGGAAGGAACCTTGATTATGTTGGAACGATTATTCCGCTTAGCAGGAAAGAAGCTGGAGAACTGGTAAACAAGCGTTTCCATGAGCCGGTTATTTCAGATGAAAGGTATCGGCAGTACCTGAAATATAAAATGTTGCAGAATACAAGTGACTGTACATATTATGACATCATGAAAGCGATTGAGATTTTATGGGATGTGGAGAAAGCGTCCTATTTTGAAAGGGAAGGACGTCCAGCCACTATTTTTATTGGGCTTCCGCTTATTGATATCAGTGCGTATGATTATGTGAGGGAAAGGCCAGATATTATGAAACCGGCAGGAGTGTCCCTTATCTACGTTGCGCAGTATGGTATTTCTGTGAACCACTGCGGTATGGAAAGGTTTACAGTCAAAAGGCTGATTCAGCGTACCGTTTTTCCGTTTTTTCAAAGATATGGTCCAGATGGGAATGTCTTGCAGAAATTCGGGATAAGAAATCTGTTCCATGGGTGCAGAGTTAAAAATACAGAGGCAATTGGAGTATCTTTGGTTAGCAAGAAAAATTTGTGGTTCCTGGATGGGGCCGTCTGTTTAGATGGGAGTAGGAAATTAAATGCAAAAATTACAGAGGAGGGATTATAAAAATGGCAGATGCAGTAGTAACTTTAGCAGCTAGAAAAAAGATGGTGCAAGCAAGGGCAGGAGAAACGACTTTGTCTAAAATTGTTGGTGTTGCTTTTGGCAGCGGAGGTGTGGATGCGGATGGGAATGTCATCACCCCAGAGGGCACCCAGACTGCGTTAAAACAGGAAATTCTAAGAAAGCCTGTGGATAAATATACATTTCTGTCTGATACGAAATGCCGTTATGAATGTACCCTGGCCGAAGGCGAGCTTACTGGGGAATATATTAGTGAAGCAGCTCTTTACGATGAAGAGGGCGACCTTGTGGCAATCAAGAATTTCCTCCCCAAAGGGAAAGACAGTGACCTTGAAATGACGATTCAGATTGATGACGAGTTTTAAGAAAGGAGATTTCAAATGGCAGATTTTGAGATACCGGAAAATCCAGAATATACACAAGAGATCCGGAAATTTGAACCGACAGATCCAGCCC
>CAJTVT010000041.1 GCA_910580015.1 uncultured Lachnospiraceae bacterium | reverse complement strand
AAAATTGTTTAAAATAACAGCTATTGGAAATAGTGCATTTAGCGGATTTACAAAATTGAAAACCATAACTTTTGGAAAAAATATAAATAATATCGGACAAAAGGCATTTTATAAATGTGCTGATCTGGCAGAAATTAAAATACCATCCAAAGTATCAAAGATAGGCATACGAGCATTTAGCGATTGTAAAAAATTAAAATCTGTTACAATTGGCAAAAATGTTAATGTTATTGGAGATAGAGCGTTTTATAAATGTGAGAAGTTAAAAAAAATTACAATTAAAAGTAAGAAACTGACAAGTAAAAATGTAGGTACCAATGCATTCCGAGGAATTTATGCAAAAGCTAACATAAATGTGCCAAAGGAAAAATTAAACGTATATAAAAAATTGTTAAGATCAAAAGGCGTTGGTTCTAAAGCAAAAATAAAAAAATAGCCATTGCAAAAGGCATACCAATTATGTTTGGAATATTCTGACAGAATATTTTTTAACAGGATATTTTTTAACAGGATATATATTCCTTTACAACCGCAACCCCATATGATATAATGCTACCTGGTGAGTGTCTTTCAGATACCTACCAGGTAGCATGAGACAGCCCATATTCAGTAACCGGATACTCCGACCATTACTTAATATCTCAGCGTTTTTTCGAATAAGAAAAGGCAGAAGGGCGATACTATTATCTTAAGGAGGTTATCAATTATGATAGCAAAGGAAAAGAAACAGGCAATTATCGCAGAGTACGCAAGAACACCAGGAGACACAGGTTCACCGGAAGTTCAGATTGCAGTGCTGACAGCAAGAATTCAGGAATTAACAGATCATTTAAAAGAGAACCCCAAGGATCATCATTCCAGACGCGGGCTTTTGAAAATGGTAGGTCAGAGACGTGGTCTTCTGGCTTATTTAAAGAAGGTGGATATTGAGAGATATCGTACATTAATTGAACGTTTAGGGCTCAGAAAATAATGTTCAATATGCAAAAAATAGAGCGGTTTTCCGCTCTATTTTCTTAATTCAGCGAAAAATAGTATGCGGATCCGCGCAGGAGGAAGTGATGATTTCACCATTATGGCTGGGGCAGACCAGAGTCCCCACAAATGAGAGATATAGAAGGTGAAAGCGGATATGACCGCTTTATTTAAGGAGAAAAGATTATGTATAAACAGTTTACCATGGAATTGGCAGGCAGGACACTGAGGGTGGATATAGGAAGGGTAGCTGCCCAGGCGAACGGTGCAGCATTTATGCATTACGGCGATACGGTAGTGTTGTGTACAGCGACTGCATCAGATAAACCAAGAGAGGGGATAGATTTCTTCCCTTTAAGTGTAGAGTATGAAGAAAAATTATATTCTGTGGGTAAAATCCCTGGGGGATTTAACAAGCGGGAAGGTAAAGCGTCTGAGAACGCGATCTTGACTTCCCGTGTAATCGACCGCCCAATGCGGCCTTTGTTTCCCAAGGATTACCGGAATGATGTGACTTTAAATAACCTGGTAATGAGTGTAGATCCTCAATGCCGCCCAGAGTTGGTTGCAATGATTGGATCAGCAATTGCAACGAGTATCTCAGATATCCCATTTGCGGGGCCATGCGCAACGACTCAGGTCGGAATGATTGATGGTGAGTTTGTGGTGAATCCCTCTCAAGAACAGTGGAAGAATGGGGACTTAAATTTAACGGTAGCCTCCACCAGTGAAAAGGTTATCATGATTGAAGCAGGTGCAAATGAAATCCCTGAGGAGAAAATGTTAGAAGCTATCTATATGGCGCATGAGGTAAATCAGACAATCATTGCATTTATCAATGAGATGGTGGCAGAGATTGGCAAGACAAAACATGAATACACAAGCTGTGCTGTGCCAGAAGAATTGTTTGCAGCGATCAGAGAGATTATTCCTCCCGATAAGATGGAGGAGGCTGTATTTACCGATGTGAAACAGGTGCGTGAAGAAAACATCAGAGCAATTACAGAACAATTAGAAGAAGCATTTGCAGAGAAAGAGGAATGGCTGGAAGTATTGGGAGAGGCAATTTACCAGTACCAGAAAAAGACCGTCCGCAAAATGATTTTAAAAGATCGGAAACGTCCAGATGGGCGGGCCATTGACCAGATTCGTCACCTTGCCGCAGAGGTAGACTTAATTCCAAGAGTGCATGGTTCTGCCATGTTTACCCGTGGACAGACACAAATCTGTGATGTGGTAACGCTTGCTCCACTTTCTGAAGTGCAGAGAATTGACGGATTGGATGAAAACGAAGTAAATAAGCGGTATATGCATCACTATAATTTCCCTTCCTATTCTGTGGGAGAGACAAAGCCAAGCAGAGGACCAGGAAGACGTGAAATTGGACATGGAGCCCTTGCGGAACGTGCATTGATGCCTGTACTTCCTTCCGAGGAAGAGTTTCCCTATGCAATTCGTGCAGTATCGGAGACTTTTGAATCCAACGGTTCTACTTCCATGGCGTCCACCTGTGCTTCCTGCATGGCGCTGATGGCTGCGGGTGTACCAATTAAAAAGATGGTAGCAGGAATTTCCTGTGGTTTGGTGACAGGTGACACGGACGACGAATATCTGGTGCTCACAGATATCCAAGGGTTGGAAGATTTCTTCGGTGATATGGACTTTAAAGTAACAGGAACCCATGATGGAATCACTGCTATTCAGATGGATATTAAGATCCATGGTCTTACCAGACCCATTGTGGAAGAAGCAATCCGCAGGACGAGAGAGGCAAGACTTTATATTATGGATGAAGTAATGTCCAAGGCTATCGCAGAGCCCAGAAAAGAAGTTGGTGAGTTTGCACCCAGAATTATGCAGATACAAATTGATCCTTCTAAAATTGGCGATGTGGTTGGTCAAAGGGGCAAAACGATCAATGCTATCATTGAACAGACTGGAGTAAAAATTGATATCAGTGATGATGGCGCTGTCTCTGTCTGTGGCACAGATAAGGAAATGATGGACAAGGCTGTCAATATGATTGAGATTATCACCACAGAGTTTGAAGCTGGTCAAGTGTTTACTGGTAAAGTAATCAGCATCAAAGAGTTTGGCGCATTTTTAGAATTTGCACCTGGAAAAGAAGGAATGGTTCATATCTCTAAAATAGCCAAAGAGCGAATTGAACGGGTAGAAGATGTGCTTACCCTGGGAGATGTAGTAACTGTGATTTGTATGGGCAAAGACAAACAAGGAAGAATGGGATTTTCTATGAAGGATGTGCCAAAGGAGTTACAGAAAAAGCACAATCGTTCTTAATGGAAATGTAGTTGAAAAAATATAATAGAATCATGTAATTGATATAGAACTCTAAAAAAGGAATTGCTATATTTTGTGAAATAGTGGCAGTTCCTTTTTTTGTATGTTTAAATTAGGACGTCAAAAAATCTGAAAATCTCTTGCAGGCCAATTTTACCAATCTTGCATTACAATCTCCATCAACGATGTTTCACATCCCCTCAAGATATTGCAGCACAATCTTGAAAAAATTTGTTCTCCAATGAAAATGGACCTTTTGAAACTCTAAACATTTTTACTAAAAAAGTCAAAATTTGTTGCAAAAAATTGTAAAATGTGCTAGTGTTTCATAATAAGAATTTGCAAAAATGAGGAGGAGAACATGAAAGCATTTCGAAATCATTCTGATAATCTAGATTTGTTTGTTCAGATGTTCAATAATGAGCAGACCATGAAACGGTACTTTCCCAAAACTTATGAAGCATACGAGAACACCATACAAGGAACAAGGGATAATTTTGCAGATGGGAGAGAGGAATTTTATGATATCACAGTTCTACATGCTGCATATGAAGATGAGCACAGAGAAAATCTGATTGTGACGTTACAAGCGAACGGCGTGGATCCGCAGGGCTATTGTATTCTGGAAGGAAGTGCAATCAATCAAAAGACTGGCAATGTTTTAACACCGTCCATTGAGCCTAATTTTCTAGGAGATGGAGAGATTCTAGATGTCCGAATTCCCATGAATGGCTGTGACCTTGAAGATATTCAATTATCGGCTATGCTGTATACCGTGGATAATCATATCGACCTCTATCAATGTGAAGATAATCTAAGTGGCTTCCTGTTAGAAAACAAGGCGGAATTTCAACCTGAAATAAAAGCTCCTGTCATAACTCACGCAAATACAGAAAATAAGGATATTAATATTGCATATTATTATAGATTGGGGATGAAAGAAGATTGTCTCGATTATTTTTATAGTTATGAACAGATGAAAGACGGTTTTGTGCGGATCCCAAGTGAAGGTTCATTTATTGTGAAAGACACAATACTTACCTCTCCCACAGCCATCCTATCAGTAAGAAATGCCCAAAAAAAACAATTTTATCATTGGAATCCTGTGGTGGATGTGATTCCTATCGGATCAGATACAAAGGTTTCGTGGAATATTGATTCTTGTTGGAAAGACGTAAAGGTAAGGGATTTGATTGAACATCTGTATGAATATGTGGAATACACTTTGAGCATCACAGCAATTTCACAGGCAAAAAGAATTTCGTTTGAAATCACCAACCGGCAATGTTCTCCTACAGAACGCAGGCATGTTTTTGAAAAAATTTATATTTATCGAGATTGTTTTTTGGAAGATACTATGGTCACCATGTCCGACGGAAGCAAAAAGAAAATACAAGATTTGAAACAGGGGGATTTGGTCAAAACAGAAGCACAGAAAACAGCGACTGTTCACAGCGTATTGGTATATGAACGGATGGAGTCCATTGCCCATATCCAACTGTCAGATCAGACAGAATTATTTTTGACCTCCAATCACCCATTAAAGACAAAAGATGGATTTCGATGCGCATTTCTTCTGGAAAATGGCCAGGAATTGGAGACAGATCATGGTTTTTTGTCTATCTCTCAAGTGTGTTCCACACCAGAACAGCTCTGCAAGGTGGTGTCAGTGGAACTTGAAGAAGGACATCAATTCTATGCAAATGGTATTTTAGCGTCTGACTCATCCATAGAAGCAGTAGAGACTGCAAAAGCCCTCAATATGAGATATCAAGTGGAACCGTCCTGGCGAAAGGATTACGATGGCTGGCAGATGAAAAATGAGGAGAGTAAAAATGTTAGACAGTGTTGGAAAGATATCTCAGATTGACAGCAGCATAGATGCAGAAACGATGGTATATGATGTGACAGCGGAAGGACCCTGTGGAGGATGGCAATTACATTTAAGCAATGTAAACGATCCACGACCAGAATATCGGCTGGAAACAGAATCCGAATGGTTTGACATTTCTGGACAAATTCGGGCGGACATAGGAATGGTGTCACAATATCATATTCTTTTTGTGTACCTGGAGGAACCAGATACCCATCAGACCAGCGCAATGGTTCCAGTTTATACAAGAGAGGCAAAGGTTGTGCGATGGCATCTGCTGGAAGACGCAAAGCTTGTGTTCCAGATGGATACAGGGGTAGGGATGTTGGATGGAATCTCAAAATTACGACTCACTTATCAAGACGATCATGGAATTGCAAGGTATCAAGAACTCTCACTTTCCTCGCCTCGTTTATCTCTGGAAGCGATAGGAAAATGGAGCGAATCGGAATCCTTTACTTGCTCTTTTCAGTATGTTATGGACAGTCAGGTGAAAGTATTCAGCCCGTCGTCTGAGGAACTTACCATATATATTGAGGCGCCAGAACCAGAACACATAGAATTTGATGGGCAAGTATTTGTTGTAGAAGGACAGTTTCATCCAGGTATTACAATTATGGCGCAGCTGTGGGAAAATAATCTTTTTTGTGAAACAGCGCAGCTTACCACAGAGGGAACGTTGCAGTTTTCTAGACAAGATTGGAATCAGCAGGCAGAATTTCAACTCAGTTTTCAGTATGAACAGGCGTCTGGCTGTTCTCGGATGGGAAGAAGGATCCCTGTGGAAGTTAGAGTTCCCTGTGTAAAGAGATGTTATTTTCAGGATGCGTTTGCAGTGCTTGAAATGGAAGGAATGGGAATCTATGAAAGTACACCTGTCTCTGAACGTGTGGAGGAGCATCAACTGTACTTTCCAAGTGAAACGAAAGAAGTGTTCCTGTGTCGAAAAATAGGCAGGGCATATGGACCAAAACAGAAGGTGACCATAGAATCGCCTGGTTTTTACCGATATGCTACAAAAGGACGAAACTTTTACTATTATGGTACAAGACCCGATCAATGGAATCCAGATCAGGAGATTCAGATTGATTTGCCAGAACTGCCAGAGCCGATATCAGGATATGATGGAACGTGTCTGAAGTTGGTGGTGGAAACCGACACAAAAATATCTTTGGTTATTACAAAAGAGCGGTACAATATTTCAGAAAAGGAGCTGAGAGAGGATTATAATTCTCTTTGTATCGCCTTATCCCAAAATCAGGATGCCCTGCGCCAGATTCAGCAGATCATCGTAAAACATTTGCCTATGACCAAACAGGAATTTTTGTTTTATCATTATCGCTTTACAGAAGAAGGGTCTCTCTGTCTGGTTCCAGGTATGTGTCTTATACAACAGGTTTCCAGGGAATGGAACAATGTTTTCCCTATGGTGCAGGCGTTTGAGGACACAGAAAATCTTGGTTTTTGCCGCTATTTTATTTCAGAAAAAAATCAAGAGCTGAATATGGATGGACTGGCAAGGCAGATGGAATTTCAGACACCCTTAGCCAGCAGAATCTTTGACAAAACATCCCCCAATGCAACTGGTGTGTCCATGGAGGAACTCTCTGCTCCTTGCTTGGGCTTGGCATATCCTAAGTTTTTTGCAGGGAAAGGCCCTGGTGGAGAACAACTTTACCAGGGAAATTTCTGTCTTGTCACAGCACATTCAGAAGCAGACTTGATTCAAGCATTTCGTGATTTAAAGTCAGAAGAGGAAATAGAAAATGTATCAAATTATCAACTTTTCTGGGGACATGATTCCTTATGGGTCCTGATACAAGTACAGGTAGACGGAGCACAACGGTGGATTCCTCTGGGGACCTGCCTGAAAGATCTGTTGGCTGAGACAGGGGCAGAAGCAGCAGACTTATATCGGATGGCGAATGGACAACTCTGTTCCGTAGTACAGCCAGATAGTGACATGCCACTCTTGATGGGAGATCAGATAGAATGTAGAAGTTGGCAGCATTTTCAACAGCATCATAAAGGAGGGGTGGAAACGTGATTGTATATGATATCACAGTCAAGCATATTGAGATCCGAAAGGAGCCTGAGCAGAAGTATGGAATAGAGCTGGAGTGGGAAATAACACACTCTGGCAATGCCGTCTGCCAAGGCCCCTTTTTTCTTTTGCTGTATCAGGGGAATGTGTTTCTGAAGGCGTTTCCAATCATGTTAAATGAGGGCAGTGTTCACACAGGAAGTGTCCATGGGTTTGCAAGTTTTCCGACAGAAAGTGCCGCTGTCAAAGTGGGACTTTCTGAGCAATCTAAGGATGCCAGGGGATATCTTCCGGTCCCTCTGGTGACAGAAGCGTACCAGGAACTTCAAGCAATTTATCGGAAAAATGGACTGTGGGTAAGCTGGAATGGACAAGCCAGCAGTGGACTTAGCGGAATTGCCATCTTACAGCGGGATGGGCAAGATTATGGAAAGCAGTTCCCAATCCCAGAAGGAGATTCTAACGTTGTGTTGCCGATTTCTCTGAAACAAGAGGACATAAGCATATTATTTTTGAAAAAGAAAGATCTAAAAGGAAATGTACAATCTTTGGGAGTGGCATCTGAAATTCAGGCGCCAGGGATTGCGCCTGTCTTTTCCAGTGTGGATGTACAGGGGAATGAGATCACAGTCAATTATAAGATGCGAGGCGAGACTGCTGTGTCACAGGATAAATTCTGTTTTTGGGCGGAGTTGTCATGCAAAGAGAACGTGATTTACAAGTCAGAAGAATTTAAACCAGAAACACAAGGAGAACTTCTACAGTATCATTTTGTTGTACCGCAAGAACTCTGCTGGGATCCAGAATTATGTCAGTTGTCATTGTATTACAGAATGGAGCATTTCTGTTATCAAGATCAGAACAAGGATAACTGTATTCCGTTGGCCATTCCTGCACCCCAAATTTCCATAGAACAAAACGGAGAATCTCTGCTTCAATGGAAAGATGCACAGGAGGCGGATGATTTTTTGATTACAGTCAGTTCGGAAGAAACAAAACATACGGACAAGACACAACAGACATTTGGGCAGAGAGATATCTTGTTTTTGCCAACGGAAGCTGAAGGAAAAGCCGCGACTGTCGCAGCCCTTTATGGCCCTTCCAAAATCCGCGGTCCTTTTTCTTCTTCTGTACCACTGATTCCCAAAGGACTTTATGCAGATTCCCAAATGCCAGGACTTTTGCGCTACCAACGGATGCGTTCTGGACGAGTATCTTTTCCGACACTGGGACCACTATTTCAATCTGTGATTTCTGATACAATTGCTGGAGCGCCATTTTGCATACAGCCAAGAGATGAGGGATATACAGTGATCATAGATTATGGCGGTGATTTCTCGTATGACAATCTGACGCACTGGCTGAAACAATTGTTTGAAAAAGGACTTTCTCCTTTTGGTTATTATTGCATCCGCAATCTGGTGGCACGGCTTAGTCCGCTGGACGCAGATCATATGTTTCTCTTTTATTGCGGCGCCCAGAAGAACGGTCTATCTTTGGAATTGATTCCAGGCTTTCGGTTGTGTGTTGAGAACGAATATTATATTCATCAGGAAGCAAATACAAAAGAAGAGAACGGATTTGTAGGCGGAGCGGCCAGAGAATATGTGATCAGTTTACAAGGAAGGAGCCGTAACGCGGTTTTAGAGATGAACAGTCTTTTTTCCCATGTGGCGGGAAGTTGGACGGACGGTGGATGGCGGAGCTATCCATATCCCGCGTCTGGGATGATGGATTTTTTCCTTGCGCCGCTGCGCTCTGCATATTATCGTCTGTGTTATCCCAAGTCATTTCTGACGGGAGAACATCCTGGTAATACATACCCTGGAGACAATATCTGTCTGATGGCCCTATCTCCCTGGGATCCGGTGCCCGATCAACTGGAAGAAACAAATTTTCCAGGGATTGTGATGCGTGGGAGAACTTCCATAACGGTAAATCTTGAGGTGTTTGTCAATCGTACCCCAGTGTCAGTTCCGGCAGGCACAACCCTAGCAGGGCTGTTATCGCGATATGCGGCAAATCCCTTGGAGATCCGTATGTATCGTCGAAGTGGATGGCCATATGGGAAATTTCTTCCTGTGTACCTTGGAACGGCTGCAAAGGACTGGGACTTTTTAAATGCTCTGGTGTTATTGGCAGGCGACAGAATTGAGGTGTGAGTCAGATGAATGATTTTTATTGGAAAATGGAATGGGAAGGACTCTCAGCCTATCAGTCAAATACCACAGGAATTTTCTTGTTTGCAGATCAGAAAAAGGAGTCCTTCTCCTTGGAAGAGGGCTGGAAGGTCCATGGACTGTACGTATTTGCCCCTACGGATGAAGAATTGAAAGAATTACTGTATAAGATTGTTCGGTTAAACAGGCAGTTTGAGAAAAAGCTTCGTCTGATATGGGTAGAAAATCCAAAAGATCCCATTTCACTGTGGAGATATCATGCATTGCAGGCAGATGACAAGGATTCCATAATTGGGCAGGCCGGATTTCGATTCGGAGAATATTATTTTAATATTTTTTCTGGACAGAACATTGTCTGTACAGAGGAAGGGTTTACGATTGCAGGCAAGAATCCAGCGGGAGTTTTTAAGGCGCCTGGAATGGTACTGTCTTTTTTTAATGGCCTGACAATCCAGGTAGAAGGGCAAGCATATCCAGGCGGAATTGAATATATGGTTCAAAGTACAGAAAAAGAGAAAAATCTGTTTGAGCTGTTGGAGGCAGGCATGTATTATACTGCTGTCAGAAAAGACAGCTCACAGAAAGAGAGCTATGAATGTCAAATATACAGTCCTGTGCTGGAATACAGAGATTCACTTTTGTTTAACGGTGTCTTACATCCTGCGTTCCCTTTCCAGCCAAGGGAAACATTTCTGGCAATTCCAAGCAGAAAGAGATTTCTCAGCAAATTTGTAACTACAATAGGGGAACGGCTGGAAGTGGAATCTTTGGAAAGAGCTTCCCTTGTGTTTGAGCATGGTGGCCATGGTGGTGTATATCTTGGATTGTCTGGCTGTTTTTCTCTGCATCAAAGCGAGGAACAGCAAAGTCTTGAGTTCTTGTGTGGAACCTCTGGAATGGAATATCTTTCTATGAGCCTCAAAAAAGAAATCCAGTTTGTTCCAGGTCAAAATGCGTATCTTTCGTTGGAGAGCAGGTTTGAAAATAAGACAACGGTATCTTATCTAAGATTTCCGGCAGAAACTTTGTACTATTGCCAGCCAGAGACGGCGCCGCTGTTTGCATCAGACAAGAAGGGGAATCTTTCACCATATCCCTTACCGCTGCTTCAGCTGAGGGGGGAAGAAGTGGTTCCTGTTTTTCCGTATTTTGGTTGTGAGATAACATCTGACCATCCTTTCCAGAACAGCCAGCTTGAACCAATCTTGTTTCAAAAAAGGTATGAGAGCCTTTCAGGTCCAACACAAGAATGTTTGCAAATGGCAAAGCAGCGGGTTGTCTCTTCCAAAGGAATGCTGGCTGGATTGTCTGGCCAGTTTCTAGAGACTTGGAATTGGATGGCAGTAGGGCGGGCACAAGATGGAAAATATATGAAACTTTTGAAGATGGATATAAGTCTCAGCAGGGAAATGATGCGTTCGGATGCATTTGTGGTATTTTACTGCCCAGAAGATCTCACTTTACATACAAACGGAACAGAAAATTTTGAACTGTTTTTTGGCGGCTGGCGGTTTTTGGCAGATCCTGCATGCTGGAGGAAGGATGGTACGGATTCTGATACCATTATGCTGATAAAATATAGTACAAAGGAGAGCATCAAAGAGAAACTTCAGGACCAAACGGTATTTTTGACATCCCTTGCACAATGTTATGACGAGAATCATATGGTGAAAGAAGAATTTTCTAGTTTTTTAAATGCTGTGGAGGACCCCAATTTTCAGGGATGTCTGATTTTGAATTGTCCAGTTGATACAAAATCCTGTCTGGAGCAGATGCAGCCAGAGGTACGTGTCATGTTGGAGGGAATTGGAACAGAAGAAAGGGAACATTTATATGCACATCATTTAATTCTGCATAAAAGTCAGATTTTACCAGGAGATGTGCTTGAGACTTCTCCATCTTCTGTGGATGGGGTGGTCTATTTTAAGGATGGAATTCCCATCAGTTATTCGAGTAAAGATCAGAGGCCGGAAGCGGAATATGCTACGACTGAATTTGTGGTACAAATACAAGATAGTAAAATTACGGAACTTCGAAGTGTATCAGAACTTGTGTTGAACAGTCTGTTTGGTGTGCCGCCTTCGGGAGCTGGCAGACAGAGTGGAACAGCTTTGATTCTGGACGGTCAGCTGATACAGGAAGAAACGGGATGCTTGTTTGTCTATAAGCTCAGGGAAAAAGAACAGTTTGTTCTGGAAGGAAGTATTTTAGAAGAGGTTTTGATCCACTCGGTAGAATTGACAGGATGTCAGGAAGATATAGAGTTTGAAATTGGCGGGCGATTATACTTCATGTTACAAGAAGATGGTGATTTCTTTGGATATGGGTTTGAGAAAGACGGAGAAGATCGAGGATTGCCGTTTCAGGGACTTCGGATCGGCCGATGTGGAAATGAAATGGATTTTCGGGGAAATTATCGTAATATTTTCCTTCTTGCAGGAGATAAAAAGGGACGCCGGAATGCGATGATTTCCCGTTTTCCTATGGAATTAAAGAAATTTGTCAGCGCAAAGGCGGACACGCTTCCAGAAACCTTGGGATATATGCTGATTCAAAGCCCTCTGCGCCAGTCTTCGCTCGGCGACGAATGGTATGGGTTGGTGTGGCGGATTCCACTAGGTTCTCTGGGGGAATTGTCGGAAAACAGTCTTATGGATCTTGAGCTTATAACGGCCTGGAGCGGCGCTGCCGAGAAACAGGATCTGCCTGGCTGCTGGCTGGGGGGGCGTCTCCCATCTCTCCTGGGCGGGTCTGGCTTAGATCTTCAGGGATTGGTAAAATTAGGATTCCATTCTGTGGAAATACGCACGACCACAGGAAACGATCATGTATTGTCCTATCAGATTCAGATGAATCAGTTTAAAGTCCGTATTCTTTGGGCATCTTTTCCGCCAGGATCTAATTGTATCCAGATTGTGGCAGATGACGAGGGAAAACGTCTGGGATGGTATGCAGGTTATGCAGATCTTGATTTAGAGGAACGAGAGGTGAAAGATGGTTGAAAATATAGTAGTGATTGTCTATGCAGTGGGACAGGGAATGTGCAGTCTGGTAGAAGGGTTTGATGATAAGGGAAAATTAATTTTTCTGGCTTTAATGGATTGTGGTTCGGAAAATACAAATGGATCGCCTGAGATAAAAGAGCAGGTGCTTGCAGATATCCGCGCAAAAATGGAACGAAGGGCAGTTGAAGGAGGAGAGGCGTGTAAATATTATCTGGATTTCCTGGCAGTGTCCCATGGGGATGCAGATCATCATAATTGGATCCCAGATTTATTTCATGGAATGATTCGACTGAGCTCGATTGAAACTTATGATCACAAACTATACAGAAGTTTGTGCGAGACGATTGAGGGAGAGTTTCAGGGTATGAGAACGATATCTGATACTAGGGATATGCAAGAAAATTTAGAGGGTGCTTTTTATGAATATTTGGGATGGCAGAGGGCGTCTGGAGAAGGCGCCTGTTTTTTGAATAGGTCTGACTGGTTATGTCAGTACAGCAGAATGAATATGGATGTGCAATATGGAGAACGCAGAAAATATACATTATTTGGAGGAGTTTTTAAAGAGAAATTAGTCAGTGTAAGCCCGTTTTATTCATCAGCGATACCACCGGAATGCTTTCCAGGTTATTACATAAAAATCAAAGATACTGCTTTTATCCTTCAGCTAATACTTCCATATCAATGGATGTGGGAATATGCATGTGAAAAGCTTGAGGTATCAGTAAGATATCAATTTTCTACCAAAGTTCTGCAACGTACCTACGCGAATTCTTCAAAAAAACTTTGTCCTAAGAAAAATATCAAAGGAGCGTCTTTTGAATCGTATGCAGAGCTTTGCAACTACCTTTTGGACTTGATTGGGATAGATATTCAGGAGATTATGGAACGTTATCAAGATATAAGTCAGAAGGAATTATTAGACTCTTTTCACTTGCTTTGCAACCTGATTTCCAGACAATTTGAAGACCCTTTGTTTCGATGTGGAATCTGTGAAATTTCAAACTACATCACAGAGCAGCAGAGTGAGAATCCTGAAGTTTGTGTGATAGTCTCCGTTGAGTATGGAGGAGAATATGATTATTTAAGTGGGGAATATTTAAATCCACATGTGTCATCGGAAAGGAAGGCTGCATTAAAAACACCTTCTGCTTTTGATACTTTTTGGATACTAAACGCGCTTTCTGCATTTAACATCTGTAAAGCAAAATTCGAAACAGAACACCTTTTTCTACAAGGCGTCGTTGCGAAATCCTTCGGTTATACGTTTGATTTTCTGGAGTCTTTAAAACCATGTAATTCTGCAAATGCTTCTTCTCTTGTCTGCGCCATTGGAAAGGATGAAAAACAGATGGTTGCGCTGTTCCCTGGAGATGTAACAACGGAATCAATGATTCATATGAATGAATACAATATCTGGGATGGATGCCAGCCGCAAGTCATGCTTGCGCCCCATCATGGTTCCATTTCCACATCTGCATTTTATTATGCAAGCAGGCACGAATACGACGACAGTGTGATCAACTGTTTTTTAGAGAAGATATATCCCCAAAGGATTGTGATATCTGCTGCTATGGACAGTCAGTTCGGTCATCCCCAAGCAACGTCTGCCTATATCTACAGAGACTATTTTATGAGACATCAGATCCAGTGTGAACCCCACTATTTTTTGTATAACAAGACAGATTATGGGCGCCAGACAGCACAAGAGAGATTTGATTTTCGTCTTGGAAAAACATCATATCCCATTTATTCTTCTGTTACCGCCAGCGGAGAAGATGCGGAATCGCTCCCTGTCTATTATAGTCATTGTATCTGGAAAGAAGGGGAATTTTGGCAGGAACCAGCATTCGCAGAACAGGATCCTATCGGCGGTATGAGATGTCCAGTCGTTTCAGATTTTGATATGAACGTAGAAGTGCAGCCAGTTCAAAATGTATTGGAAGATTTCGCAAAGAATCAGTGCCAGCGATTGGAATACAACAGCAATGAGATGATATTTCAACCCAATTTTGTACAAGAACGATAATAAAAGTGAGAGAGGAATAGTATGGAATTTCGGGAAGTATTACAATACATAGAAAGACAGACGCAAAAAGGGGTATTATCTATTCCAGGTGAAAATTCTGGAGCAGGTAGTTTATTTCTTCCAATGCTGGCGTGTCTTGGAAGAACGTTTGTGATGGAAGAATGTCGTATGGAAGTAAAACCAGCAGAATCTCCAACAGAAGCTACATTGTATGGAAAGAGCTGTCCTGGAGGTTTGGGAGTGAAGGGAGCGCCGCATATGGCTGAACTTATGGACAGCATCCTCTATCTTAAACTCCAGGGAGAGGAATTATATTACAATTTAGAATTTAAAACAACTGGAATATGGACTTTTGAACAATTTTTTGGCAGTCTCTCCCCAACAATTATAGAAAACAAAGGACTGTTGGAATTAAAATCAAGTGTGTTAGCTGAGTTGCAGATTCAAAATCCCATTCTGCTGCTCACCTCAGAACAAGAAAATTATGCATATCCCTATCGAATACGTGGAACACTTTTGGTGTCTGGTGAACATTGGGTACGTTATCGTTTTCTAACGGGTCCAAGCCTTTCCCTAGAAGGCGCAGTGTCGGTGGAAGGAAGTGCTGACAACTTTGCGGTATTTGGATTAAAAGCTGGGCTTGCGGCTGTCGTTTCGGTAGATCAGGCAGAGAAAAATAACAGTTGGATAAAACAAAGTGCAATGAACCTGTATTTAGAAAGCGGCGTACCAATCAACGGGCATAGGGAGACCCTGTCTGTCTCAATAGCAGGGATTGGGGTAGTGCTGGCATTTGAGGGAATGGAGACAGCAATCGAATTTTCTGTGCCATTGTTTGGATCAGAACAATACATACCATTGCGTGCAAGCTTTGATCAAGGACTTGGCCTTTTGGATCTTGCCAAATTTGTTTGCATGTTATTCCAGAACGGAGATAGCGCAAGTCTTCCGCTGCCCAGAGAATGGGATTGGGATGTGATGAAATTGTATCGGATTTCCATGGATGTGGAGAAGTCTGATAAGGGATATCATATCAAGGACGCTGGCGTAGGTCTTAAGGCCGCAAGAGCCATTTCATTGTCATTGCCGTTTTTGACACTTGACGATTTGGTGTTGATCCTACACGGACAATGGTATCATGAGACAAAACAGAAGATCAATACTTATCTGAGTGGAAGTATCTATGGACAATTAAGTTTCGCGCTGTCCTCCACGAAAAAACTTACGATGGGAGTAAATGCATATCTGCCAGAATTTCGGTTGGAAGCCAGTTTGACATTGACAGAGCACACAAATCCCGTATTTTTAAAGGAGGTGATTGGCAGCGAACCTCAGGAAGCGCTTCCTCAAACAGGGACAACGGAATTAGAATTGACGCGGTTAGAATTGTCTGCATCCTATTATGAAAGAAGCTTGTGGATTTCTGTGATGTTAAAGGATGTTCTGCATTTTTCTCTTGGAAACCTATCTGTGAATCTGGAACAAGTATATGCAATGGCGTTTTTTACCCAGGGTGGAAATTCTTATCGTGCAGGTGGGGTTGTTCATATTGGAAAAAAGGATGGTTTTAAAGGTTTTTCTCTGTCGATGGATGGAATATACCAGGATCAGAGTTGGAGTTTTCGAGGTTGGCTTTCAGCAGGAACCATAAATTTGACGGATTTGATTATGGCTTTTTTGCCTGGAAACGAGAGTGAGATTCAAATTCCGCTTCCCACAGTGGAGATTCCTCAGCTAGACATGCAATATGAATACCATGGCAGGGACAAATCCTCATTCTTCTGCCTAGATACGGCATTATCGGCGGATTGGGAAAAAATGTTGGGATTTCCTGTGTCCACAGAGGGACGTTTGAGACTAAGCAGCGACAAACAAGGGTTAAATTATATTTCTGTGATGCTTTCTTTACAGGTGTCCGCACTCAAAATTGCAGTTCAGGCAGACAATTTTCACTTAGAATCTGCAGTGTATCATTTTCTGGTGCAATACCGCGATAAAGTTCTGCGAGCCTCCTATTATACAAAGTTAGAGGAAGAATCAAAGCAAGGTGAGGCGGTGATGGAAAAAATTCCACATAAAATGCTCAGTATCTGTATGCAGAATGTCAGTCTAGGGGATATTGTCTCCTGGGTTCTGGAGCTTATCAATCCAAATGCCCGTCTCGAACTTCCAGCTCCCTGGAATGTACTGAATCGGATTGATCTGTCTAAGTTCTATTTAACCATTGATCTTACGGAGGAAAGCCTAAATTTTTCGTATCTGCTAAATCTTGATCTGTTGGGGCTTTTTACGGTGCAAAGGATAGGACTTACATATAACTATGGAAAAGAAACCCTGTGTTTTACTGTGGTTTCCAAAGAGAATGTTTACACGTGGGATCCATTGAGAGAATCGCCTCCGGAGACGATACCAAATGTAAAAAATTTCCATCTATTTTATCTGGGCCTGGGACAGCATTTTGGCACTGAAAAAATTCAGCAGGCGACTTGTATTCAGGAAGCCATAAACGCTATGGAGGAGACATTTAGACCACAGCAGCAGGAACAGCTTTCTTACGCTTCTGAAGTGAACTGGATATTTGGGGCACATTTTTCAATTAATGATGCGCTAGATGTAAGTATTGTGCTCAACGACCCGTCTCTATATGGAATATTAATCAAAGTTTCTGGCAAGTCAGAGCCATTCCAGCAATTTTATGGATTGATGGTGGAATTGCTGTATAAAAAAGTAACCAAAGACATTGGCATGTTTCGTGCAACGCTTCAGCTTCCAGAGCGTATAAGGACCTTAGAATTAGGGGCGGTGAGCCTTACCATCGGTGTTATGAGTCTTGAGATTTATACCAATGGCAATTTTCTTTTGGATCTGGGCTTTCCCCATGACAGAGATTTTTCACGGAGTTTTTCCGTTAGATATGGAATTTACAGCGGTCAGGGTGGTTTTTATTTTGGAATGTTGTCTGGTGCAACATGTCCGAATCTGCCTCAGCCAACAACAGGCGTGTTCCGTTCCGCTCTGAGTATTGGCATTGGCCTGCGGCTGGGAATCAACCATGGATTTGATCTGGGAATTGTCTCTGCCAGAGTGAGTTTGGAATTGGTGGGAATTTTTGAAGGCTTGTTTGCCATCTATGATCCTGGAAAGGAACGAAACAAAACTTGTTATTATCGGGTGTCTGCGGTTGCTGGCATTGTGGGAAGAGTGTTTCTTAAGGTAAATCTTTTGATTATCTCTCTGGAAGCTTCTGCTCAAATCAGTGCTTTTGCGATGCTGACTTTGGAGAGCTGCAAAGCCGCGTTGGTAGACCTAGAGGTAAATGTTTCACTAAAAGCAAAAGTAAAAATACTGTTTTTTAAGATCGATGTGGGATATGATTTCTCCAAGAATTTTCAATTTCAGATTGGAAGTGATGAAGCAGCGCCCTGGGAAGTTGGGAGAAGGTGTGCAAACGCAATAATCCCACTTTTTGAATCAGTCAAATTGTACGAACAGCCAGTTTCTTTGCAAATGATGATTGTCCCGACATTTTCGATGGCAAATGGTCAGATGTGCGTGGCATTTCTCCCAGTAATGCCCCAGGAAAGCTATCAACAACTGGTAAAACTTTTGTGTGATTGGATGCTTGCGGGATTCTCGGAATATCCAGGCAGAGAGCTCCCTGATCATTTGACGCCAAAACGACTTCAACAGGAAATGGATTATGAAAGGTTGGATGCATTTCTTTCCAAAAATGTGCAATTCTATCTTTGTGGAATCGAAGACAAGGACTTGGCAGATTCAAACGCTGTATTTCCCATGCCCCCACCCATAACATTATCTTTTTTTGATACTGGTGGTAAAATGGAGAAGTTTGAAATCTCTTACTGGAAAGAACGATTGGTGTCAGACAGTTATGCCAATCGACTACAGGAATATTTTGAACGTTTTGACACCATGCCGTCGAAGGCATTGCCTCCTTCTAGAAAAAATGCAAATCGTCCACTGGCTGAATTTGTTTTTCTGGATTACTTCCATATGATATTGCGTGCACTTATGCGCCAGGCATCGGCCCTTTATGATAAATATGAGGTCTTGGCAAAGGATTTCTCCTGTGCCAGTGCAGAGGAAAGGTATGGGATTTCCCTTGCGGAACAATTGAAGGACAATCTGGAGGTGGTCCTTGCTCCTGGAAAATTTATAGTGCCTCAAAAGATGATTGCGGCAGGAAACAAACAGTCCATTCTTACGATTGCTGAAGATACCGGAATTTTGGCACAAGAAATTCTTATCCAAAATCTGGAACGATTGTCTTTACTGCAAGAGAAAGCGGAATTTACTCTGGGAGAATGGATTTATGAGAATAGCGCTAAACTGCCGAAGCAGACCGCAGCAGCATTATTTTTTGTGCGGTTTGGGCATTTTTCCGAAGAAAAATATTATCTGAAATATATGGAAACGCTTGCGGGACAGATTGTGGAAGATGTGGATTGGGAATTTGATGGTAAAAATTCAAGAAAATTACTGCTTCCAGACGGTACAGAGTGGGAATGCTTGCCAGGAGATACGTTGGAACGAATTGCCCGTGTATATGCCATAGGCCAAGGAGCGTTACAGAAAGAAGCGTCCTGGGAGGCATATTCCGCAAAATTCCTGGAGCGAAATAAAGATAGTACGGAAAATTCTCTTTGGATTCCAGCAGAAACTGTAAAAATCAGCGCAGATGCATCTCTTGGTGCGTTGCTTCGCAGGCTGTTTGTACAAGACTGGGAGCTTCCAGCCAGGAGACAGGAACTAATGTCATGGCCCTTGTTTCGACAGAACGTACCCATTCTGATACAAAATTTTACGTTTACTTTGGAGACTCCCCAAAATCTGGGAGAAGTGTGTAAAAAATGGGAATTGTCCATAGAAGAATTGGCGTCTGCTCTTAAAATAGCAGATACTCCATTTGCAGAGGGAGAAGATAATCGTATTGTGCTGTATCAGATTTCCCATATGCCCAAAGATCAGATCCAGAAAGAATTGTGTCGCTCTCAAAATATCTCTGCCTTGTTTTCCGCAGCATCCAGATTTTTGCTTCAGGGCTTGCGGATTCTGGATCCAGATTCTGAGACTGCCAAGACACTTGGTTTTTATGAAGTTTTAAAACAACAGATCCCATTCTCACCGGAAGGAGAGGAATGGATCTTGGAAGTAGAGGCAGGAGAAAATGGCGGCTGGATGCAGGGAAGTCAAACACTTTCACTCACTTATGAAAAGATAAAACCATTACTGCCAGATTTATGTTTTGATTGGAGAGAACGATTCGAACTGGAACGCGATCCTGTGATCCCTTTATTCCTCCAAATGAATGGTTCGTATACGATCAAGGAGAACTTGTTATGGGCAACACCTTCCCAAAATGGACAGCTCTCTCATACAGCGGCGCTGCATCTCTTTTCACCGGAACTTGAGGAAGCTTTCCAACAGATGTCCCAGCCAAAGTTATCGGCAGGCAGAACTTCTCCGTCGGAAATAGAATCTTCTTTTTATGGCATATTACTTTCCGTTCACTTCTATCGAAAAGAGTGTACGATTGTGGTGGAAGGAATGGATTCGAAAGAGCGTCTTTTGCTCCGAGAGGCCATTCTCGCTGCAAATCAAGAGTCGTTGGAATATTGGATGTTTTATAAAACCAGGGTGGAAAATGGAAGGGAAAATACCTTGGTGGAATGCAAAAAAGAAGAACACTGTCTTATTTTACGCACAAACCTCTCCAGAGAAACGAGAATGTCCTTCCAAAAACAAAGAGAAAATCACAACAACATGCTACCTTGTACAGCAACGTATGGGGAGATGGAATTTCTTCAAATGCTTTGGGAATGCAGCACAGTGGGAGGTGGCGGATATTATCTCTGCATGAAAGACATTCTAGAGCAAGCCAATTTTGATGAAACAGACAGAGGGACATGTTGGCTGCTGATCCGAGATCACGGAACACTTCATTCCTTGGTAAACTGCGCAGTTTCTGGAGAAACTATCCTGACAAGTCAGGGAGCGCCTTTTTTTCTGCGAAATATGGCAAAAGATGAAAAGCAACAAGTGTGCGCGGCACTTCCGTTAGGGACTTATGGTTTAAAACTTGAGTCAATAAAACCAGAAACTGAGATGGAGGAGTTATTTAGTATTTTTGGCTACCAGATCGAAGGAAAAGATTATGAAAAAGTTCGTGGAAGGGATTCTAGACCGCTGCTGCCTGTGGATAGCACGAAAGGTGTCTCCTATGATATCACAGCGCCTCTTGGTCAGATGATTGATAATAAAGAGGAAAATCCATATCAGGTTCTGGGCCGTCAGGCGAAGTTCAAACTGTACTGTAGAGATGTTTTGGGGAATGAAGCACCAGGAGAGCTCCATTATACAATCACACCTGAGATTAATGACTGTATGTTGGGGCTTCATGTCTGGCCAGGAGTTATTTTTTCCTATGAATTGTGGGAAAGAGAGGGATGTTGTATGTCTCTGCACTTAGAATGTGCACAGACAGGGGAATCTGCCAGTGATGCAGAGCTAGAACAATTATTGCGTTCCATATGGCAACTTGCATTGGCATGTGAAATCCGAATTTCTTGTACCTTGACAGAGGATATTCTAATTCAAAAGGAAGAAAGAGAAAAGATCTTGGCATTCGGACGCAGCCTGTATCAATGGAAAAGCAAAACAGGCGCTAGGCCAGAGCCGATACAGATTGTTTGTCCTGTAGTTTTGCGCCAGTGCAGTGAACTTTATTTCCCTTTGGAAACAAAAGTAACAATTAGAAGAGAAGGATCATGTTCTCTGCCCATAGAGGCGCTCTGCGTCAGTACCGTGATTCCACCGAGGATCCCGTCTGAAAAAGAGCAGGGATTGAGATTGTTTGCCACAAATCTCGAACGTGCCGTCAGTGGGATTAAATTGGCGCGTCAAGGAGATAGTAGTCAAGAACTCTATGTGGTGCGCACTGGACCAGGAACCATGATTCCACCTGTCACAATCCGCCCATTCACGGACCGTTATGGCTGTGGAGAACGTGCACCTGTGTTCTATGCCCTTCGTCCCCTTTCTAATCAGACTGTGAACCGGCTGGTGCAACTTCCAGTATTTGACCAGGAATGGAAAGTAATTCCCGACCAATGGGAAGAAGTGCGATTCCAGGATATAGATCTGGACCGTCTAGCAGATGAGTTTCTCGAAGATTTGGAGTGTTGTCTTGAAGAAAATTTTGCCGAATTTCTAGCCTCTTTTGCTATGCAGGATATCAACATTTTAATGGAAGCGAAAGAAATTTTAGCAGATGCTATATCCAAGATGCTTGTGCCTTTATCAAACGAAGTTCTAGGAAAACGGCTGGATATGGCAAGAGAGATTTTAAAGAATCGTCTTAGGAAAAATCTAGTTCAGGGCAATGAAGTTTCGTCAGTAATGGAATATGAAGCCCTCGCAGAGCCTTGTGAAGTACGCCTGGTTTTTGAACTTTTCATGCAGGGAACGAAAAAAGAAGATTTGATTTTACAGGCTGGAAAGCTGGATCTGCGAAATCCTGGAGTCATGATTTTTGCCAGTTTCCAACAACCGTACCGTACAGGAGCGCTTATGGATGTCACCGCATCCATACAGGATGTGGAATACCATATTCGCCAGTCTGAGAACGGGTATGAAAGTTCAGAATGGTTTCGTCTTGTCATACCCATTACAGAGGGTGGAAAAGATGGGCTTTTGAGCGCTGATTTTACATCGGATCTTTTGATTCCAAATCCCTTGCGGAGAGTTCCAAATGCCCTGATCTTAAAAGAACAATTTTGTAATTTTACAGGATGTGATGCCAAAAACCTTGAAGATGATAAGCCAAAAGAATGCTCCTCCTTTACTCGCTGGGAACACCAGATTAATATGGCGGCAGAGGCAGTGGAACAAGATGTCCATGAAATCACGATCACTTACCAGGAAAACTCTTTGCGTACAGCAAAAGCCAACAGCCAGGATCTTGCCGATTTCCTTTGTGCTTACAGTCAAATTCGGGAAAAACTTGTATATGGAATCCAAAAAGAGCATGATCCGAATGCATTTGCATATTTTGCTATGTTTGCCAAAGCTTTAGCGGCCTGTTGGAAACCATTAAATTCCTTTGAGACAAAGAGAAAAAATGCCTTGAAGGAGCTGCACTGTAATGTATGTTACAATGACAAAGACAAACAGATGGAATTTCTTCATCAGGACCCAGGTTGGAAAGTTTCTATGGTCACGGATACGAGTCCCAGTCAGGTGAAGAACGGAGAACTTCTGGAACTGCACTTAAATGTGGAGGGACTTTCCCTCTATACCCAAAATACGGCAAGAGTGTGTGCTATTTCGCGGCGAAATCAACGACTGTTTGTCTTTACGAAGCAACAAGAAATGAAAATTCCATCAGTGGCGCCGGAATTTATCTATCAGAAAAAATCAAAGGAGCTGCCGCCCATCTATGCACAAATTCGAAACAGTGATAGACTTTTGGCTGGGACGATAGAGGGAAAAACAGGACTAGAAGAGATTGAAAAAGTTCTAGATTTTATATGGGATAAATTCGAATTTTCCAACATTTCAAATCGTGCTGATGTTATGCTGTGGTATCAATACAAATTACCTGGAGCTGGTGACGGAACAGAAATCCGAATACCCATTTTGCTGCTGCCAGGATTTTGCCCTACGGAGGATGACACAAAGCTCAAACTGAAAACGTTGATCTTGGACTGGGCAAACCATAGAAAACCCATACAAAAAAATTTTTCTCTGGTCTTTGAAATTACAGTATATGCCGAAGATGGGCAGCGTACACTTTTGTCCTTGGACCAAGTGGAAATAAGATACAGTGAATCTTTGTAAAAACAGACGGCGATTAATAATCGCCCCCTGCATATATTAATAGAAAAAGGATTCCATATGGACAGAGTCAGACGAATTATCAATGCCCAGGCAGCATACGATCGTGGGTATTTTGGAGAGAATATTGGTGTGGCCATTTTAGATACTGGGATATTTCCTCATGCAGATTTTGGGAATCGTATCCGTTGTTTTCAGGATTTTATTCATTGGAGAAGAAGAGTTTATGATGACAATGGACATGGAACGCATATTGCTGGCATTATCGGCGGAAGTGGAAGAAGTTCCAATGGAAAATTTCAAGGAATTGCCCCAGGATGCCATTTTGTGATTATAAAAATATTGGATAAACGTGGAAATGGAAATACAGAAAATGTGGTGCAAGCCATTAATTGGTTAGTAGACCATAAAGAAATGTATGGAATACGGATTGTCAATATTTCCGTAGGAATGGTGTTGCATGCAGAAAGCCAGGAACGGGTCCGGATGCTGAAAGCTGTGGAGTATGCCTGGGATAACAATTTGGTGGTGGTGGCTGCTGCTGGTAATAATGGACCAGGAGAACATAGCGTGACTGTGCCCGGAATTAGCCGTAAGATTATTACAGTAGGTTGTTTTGATGATACGAAAGAACAAATCGGACGCTCCCTGTTAAAGCCAGAATATTCTGGGCGTGGTCCCACAGATCATTGTGTGGTTAAGCCAGAGGTAGTGGTGCCAGGAACAAATGTTACAGGTTGCGCCAACCAACAAGGCATGTACACTAGAAAAAGCGGAACCTCCATGGCAGCTCCTTTAGTGACTGGAAGTATTGCGCTCTTACTGAGCAAATATCCTTGTTTTTCTCCAGCAGAAGTTAAACTGCGACTGTATCAGCGTGCTGTGGATTTGGGATTAGCTCAGTCAAAACAGGGGTGGGGAATGGTAGACATTGGCAGACTGTTATGATAGAATGGCATTTATACAAGAGAGGATGAATGATCATGAAGAAGATTAAGAAATTTTTACTTGGAAGAGCCACGATTGTGGCAATGGCAATTCTGCTTCAGTTAGCCTGGATCTTGTCGTTTCTCCTGGGATTCCGCATGCGGTATTCTTTTGTAAATTCACTGATTGATATTATTGCAATCTTTGTGGTACTTGTGATTGTCAATAAAAAGAGCAATCCTTCTTATAAGATTGCGTGGATGGTAGTGATCCTGGCAGTTCCCATCGTGGGGCTTTTGGTGTATTTTATTTTTGGACGCTCAGATCTGACCCGTCCAACAAGAAAGCGAATGGAAGCGATCAATCGCGAAATGGAACGAGAACTGCCAGATAATACAGAGATTCTTGAAAAGTTACGGACAAAAGATCCGACTGTATATCGTCAGGCAAAATACATTAGAGACTGGGCAAATTATCCCATCTATCAAAATACGTCCACAAAATATTATTCTGCTGGAGAAGAAATGTTTCCCGATATGCTCAAGGCATTGGAGGAGGCGCAGCATTTTATTTTTATGGAATTTTTCATCGTGGAAGAGGGATATATGTTCGGCAAAATTTTGGACATTTTAAAGCGCAAAGCTGCTGAAGGAGTGGATGTGCGCTTTATCTACGATGATTTCGGATGTGTGACCACCCTTCCAGCAAAATATTTCCAGACTATGCAAGAGTATGGCATTCAATGTGTGCGCTTCAATCCTTTGTATCCGGTTATGTCTGTGATTATGAATAATCGTGACCATCGGAAAATACTGGTGGCAGATGGCAAGGTGGGATTTACTGGAGGAATTAATCTTGCGGATGAATATGTCAATAAGGTAGAACGGTTTGGATATTGGAAAGATACAGGACTTCGCCTAGAGGGGGAAGCTGTGTGGAGTTTTACGATTATGTTTCTGGAAATGTGGAGCTATATTAACCGCACCACAGAAGAAGATTTGCGAAAGTTTTTACCAGAACAGCACCAAGTTTCCCCATTTGTCAGTGACGGCTATATCCAGCCTTATGCGGATAGTCCATTAGACAATGAGACGACTGGAGAAAATATTTATATGAATATTATTGGAAAAGCCAATGATTATGTGTATATTTTTACACCATATCTGATTCCAGATCATGAAATGATAAAGACGTTGCAGAATGCAGCCAAAAGTGGCGTGGATGTGAGAATCATTATGCCTGGCATTCCAGATAAAAAGGTGGTCTATTGGATGAGCCAGTCTTACTATGAGCCATTGATTGAATGTGGGGTACGAATTTACCAGTACAAACCAGGATTTCTTCATGCAAAATGTTTTGTAAGTGATGATAAACTTGCAACAGTGGGAAGTATCAATATGGATTATCGAAGCCTGTATCTGCACTTTGAATGTGGGGTCTTTCTGTATCAGTCGTCGGCAGTTCAAATGGTGAAACAGGATATGCTGCGGATTATGACAGAATCGGAGGAGATTAACATGGAATTTTGCCAAAAACGTCCTGCAGCCATCCGTACCTTTCTGGGCGTGGTGCGTCTGTTCGCGCCGCTTTTATAAGTTTGTATAGAGCTTTATATTTTATGGTTCAATCATGTATCACAGGAAATCAATTTGATTTCCTGTGATATTACTCCGGCGGTTAAATATTACAGTTTTTACTTGTCTAAATTTCCATCTGCCACGTTGTCAT
>CAJTVT010000040.1 GCA_910580015.1 uncultured Lachnospiraceae bacterium | reverse complement strand
ACTCAGTAATATACTCTACAATATGGGAGCATTCTATATGGCATTTAAGTTCCCTATAAACTTTGCACTTATTTATACAGGTGTGCTGATTGCCGTACCGCTGCTGATTACCTTTGTGTCAATACACAGCTTTTCAAAAGAAGCACTTGTGGAAAGATTGAGAGGAATGGAAAATTGATATGTGAATATACGATACGCATTACAGGTGACCACGATATTCTCGTACTTTCGCCCAAAATTATAGGAACGCTGCTTGAGAAAATCCGTTATTCAGATACGAGAGAATTGATAATTCCTGCGGAAGAATTATTCCCGCAGGGATATACGGAATATCTGGAGCGTGTGAAGCAGACAAATGGTATAGGGACAAATATCGACAATCAGGATGTTTATGAATTGACGGCAAAGCAAATAGGAATGCTGGAAGTGAAACAACGGAAATGCTTTGATAAAGCAACAGCAGAAACAACGGAGAATGCTGCACACTTTAATATTGAAACAAACAGGGAGTTCTTTCTGCTGACAAAGCAATCGGACAGCCGTTTTCTTTGTGATTATGAGAATGGAGAGAAAATTGTGCTATCACTAAAGTATTTATAGTGCCAAAAACAGATTTTTAAGTTTGCGTCGCATGGGTATGGCGCGAAAAAATCTGCTGTGCTTTTGCAAAAAAGTGCCAGTCCTCACATGGTGGCTTTATTAACAGAATGGGCATAAGGCCTCCATGATTGAGGGGAAGCATCAACCTGTTACGGCAATGTCTATGTTTACACAGGAGGAGCAAACACAGTTAATTGATCTCTCACGGACATTTACAAAAAATCTGACAGAGCTTATCAATAAGGAGAGGGAGGATTGAAACATGGAACTTTACGAGGCAATTAACAAAAGGAGAACGATGAGGCAATTTTTAGAAACAGAAGTTGATTTTGAGGTTATTAAAAGAATTAATAGAAACAATCAAAGTGTAGAACTGTCACAGGGCAAGACGAACGGCTAAAGTCAGAAAATGCCTTAGAAGTACCGTGTGTTGGAAAACAAAATGGAGCGAAAAATTGGTATCTATAAGACTGAAAAAATCTATTTTTTCAAAACAGTCTCATTGCATTATCTCTAACAAAAAGATAACATAAAACAGGAGGCGATAGAACATGGCAAACGAAGATAAAAAAGATTTTAATGCAATGCTTCTTAATAGCAAGGACATGCCAAAATTTCAGACGGTTACAGATGAAAAGAGTATTGAAAAATATGGTGGCGACAGAATGTATTTCGCTCCGCCTATTGATTATGACAAAATAATGAGACTTGTGCCTTTTGGGAAACTGCTTACGGTAGGGACAATAAGAGATTACTTCGCAAAGCAAAATGGAGCAGATTTCACAGAACCAATTACTGCGGGGATATTTGTGTCGATAGTGGCATGGGCGAGTTATCAGAGGACAGATGATAAAACACCTTATTGGAGAACACTGAAAGCCAATGGTGAACTAAATCCCAAATATCCAGGCGGAATTGATGCTCAAAAAGAAATGCTTGAAAAAGAGGGCCATACTATAATTCAAAAGGGCAGGATAAATATAAAGTATTATGTCAAAGATTATGAACAAGCATTGTTTATATTGTAATAAATAGGTACTTGAAGAAAATTAAAACTAAAATAGATAAGGTGTAAATATTGAGGTGGCCCGATCTTTCCTAGAAAGCGGTTCTTTAATCATCAATGAGTTTGTACCAAATATGGAGATCAGAAAAAACTGGTGGGTAATTATAGTATGTATTCTCTGAAGGATTCCAATACAAAAATGATTTTTGTTCTGCGGATTATTTGTGGCAGACAGAATATGGATGAAATTTTGCGACATCTAAATGTATAGTGTTAAAAAAGAATATTGAAATTATAGAGAGCATCGGTCAGAAATGATTGGTGCTTTTTGCAGGCATAGGAACGCTTTGAAAAGTTCATAGAGAGTATGGAACAGGCACAAGGCATTATATTATTTGAATTTGATTATGGCAGTTACTTTTTTCCTATGTTTGGATTATTCAAAATGAATACTCCAACATGGATAGGCGTAGTGATATTGGAATTTTGGTGTTTATATTTTTGCCCTATCTGTATTTTATCGTATTTGCATTTTTCCAATTGTAAGGGATATAAGCATAAAAAGTGTATGTCTGCTATGTACACCATTTCAGAAAAATTTTTATCAGTTTTTATTGACTTTCCGACATATATGTCGTATAATTGTTTCAGACACATATGTCGGAAAGTGAGAGCATTTATGAATAAAAGAGGAAAGGAAACTAGAAAGCAAATAAAAAAATGTGCATGTTCTTTATTCGCAGAAAAAGGGTTTAAAGAAGTGACAATGAAGGATATCTGTGATGTCACGAAATTAAGTAGAGGCGGGTTGTATTGTCATTACGAAAGCACGCGTCAAATCTTTCAAGAGATTATCGATGATATGACCAGTGAGCAGGATAATGAGATTGACTTAAGAATAGAACAAAACGATTCAGCAGTGACTATTTTGGATGGAATTTTAAACAAGTACAAGAATGAAATGCTTGACAGCCAATCTTCATTAAGTAACGCAATCTATGAGTATTTTAGCATTCGGGATATAGCAAATCAGAGTAATACGTTGTATGAACAATATTTAATTTCGGCAAATACATGGAAGAAGCTAATACAATATGGGATGGACAGGTGTGAATTTAATGAAGTGGATAGTTCTGCGGTATTCGATTTGATTGTGTTTTCATATCAAGGAGTAAGGATGTACAGTAAGCTTATGCCCATGGATAAAGAAACACCCTTCAGAATCATAAAAGAAATAAGAAAAATATTAGTGAAAAGCGGCAGTAATAGTGATAGTGTCTAAATGTTTTTAACATGGATTAAAATATAGTAACAGAAGTAAAACACCTTTTCATTTCCCATAGTGATCCAGACCATGTGAGGGGTATTAGGATTGTTGAAAAAATAGGCTGCGACTTTGTGAAAGGAACAAGTCATATGGTTATTACAAGGAATTGGAAAAGGAATTGAATCATATTCTCTTTGCCTATGATGGTATGGAACTCGTAGTGTGAAAAATATTAAGATTGATAAAATGGAGGAATGAAGGATGGTATGTGAAGAAATACGGCTTGTGAAGCCGACATTAGGACTCAAAAATGAGGCACTTGAATATCGACAGGAACATTTTGATTTTGGGGAACAGATTATCAATGGAAGTGAATTATTTGATAAGATTGCTTCTTATGAGGAATGGCTTGAGAAAGTTATTGCAAATGCAAGCACAAAAACGGTTGACCCCAATTGGGTTTTCACAGATACATTTTTTGCTGTTCGGGTGTCAGATCATAAAATGATTGGAATTGTTGATTTGAGGTATGAATTAAATGATTTCCTGAAAGATCTTGGTCATTGTGGATATAGTGTAAGACCATCAGAGAGAAGAAAAGGGTATGCTACAGAAATATTAAGACAAATATGTGTTGTTGCAAGGGAACACGGCCTGAAACAGTTACAATTATCAGCCGCAAAGGATAATGTTGCTTCCATAAAAACAATAGAGAAAAACGGTGGCAAGTATTGTAGGAGTTTTACTTTTGAGAATGAGGAAGGATATGTATATTTCATTCAGGTGTAGGAAAATGCTCTGAATGAAATACATACAGAAACTGCCAGCATGGAAGATTTGTATTTACTGCCATACTTTTGAAACATTTACAGTGTATAATCAAAGAAATTTGTGTGGCAAGGAGAAAAGATATGGCAGCTACTATCTGGAATGATACACCTTATTGGTAGTGTTTGAAGTGATAGAATTGCTTGTGAATTTTTATGAAATGGCGTATAATGAGTAAAAGCATGTTTGTAATTACATGAGAAGACTTCTATGGAAAGGAAGAGATATGGAAACAGGTAGCAGGTTGTCCGATCGGATTGCAGATAGCATCTTATCTATGATTGTGGTGGAAAAACGTTTTTTGCCAGGGGATAAGTTGCCTAACGAGAATATATTATCCCAGGAGTTGAATGTGAGCCGTACAACTTTGCGTGAGGCAATCCGCATTCTTGTCACAGAAGGCATTTTGGAGATCCAAAGGGGAAAGGGCACATTTGTAAGAGAGGATTTTAAATCTGCGAATCCAGAAGGATTATCGGCTTTGTCTTCTGCAAAGGTAAAGGCAAAGGATTTGTATGAGATGCGTTTGATTTTTGAACCAGAGGCAGCATATTATGCGGCATTGCGTGCTACAGATGAAGAGATTCAAAGGATATTGACATTAGGAGCTGAGATTGAGAAGCGGATTCGGCAGAAAGAGGATCGCACACAGGTAGAGCAGGCATTCCATAAATCTATTGCGAGAGCAACCCACAATGAATTTATGAATCAGTTAATGCCTGTGATTTATGAAGGCATCAACAAAGGAGTAACGCTTTCCAGGATCCATGATGAAGCGGTGCAGGCAACACTTGTGGATCATAAAATACTGATGGATTTTTTAAAAGCCCGAAATGGGGAGGGGGCAAGAAACGCTATGCGCATTCATATTTTGCATGCTATGGAACAGCTTCCCATGGAATAAAATCGGATAACAGTTTAACGTACTCTCGGAATCTCTCTTATACCTGTTTTTATGGCTGATTTTCCGCCAAATGCACACAAATTTAATCAACGTACCAGCCAGGTATGCCTTCTGAATTTGTGCACATCTGACAAAAAATCTTCTCGCAAAATCAGACACAACGAGAATCCGAGAGTACATTTCAGTGGTAAGGAGGATGAGCAGATGATACAACGTGACAATGATATGGGGAAAAAAGATACAGATGATCTAGAGCAAATAGAATTAGAAAAGACACAACTAGATCAGAAAGAATTAGATCAAATAGAAGTACAAGATGAACAGCCTGAGCATAGCAAGAAGGGTAAAGTCTTTCAGGAACTGTTCAGCAATGTACTAATGATCGTCATTGCTCTTGGACTGGGATTTTTTCTAAATAAATATGTGATTGCAAACGCACAGGTTCCTACCAGTTCCATGGAGACAACCGTGATGGCAGGGGATCGGATATTGGTCAATCGACTGTCATATGTGTTTGAAGAGCCAAAGCGAGGGGATATCGTCACATTTATTTATCCCGATGACGGAAGAACGCTATATTTAAAACGAATCATGGGATTGCCAGGCGAGACGATTTCGGGAAAAGATGGTGTGGTCTATATTGATGGAAAACCGTTAGGTGAGGACTTTACCCAGGTGGTATGTGAGGATGATTTTGGACCGTTCACTGTGCCAGAGGGAACCTATTTTATGATGGGAGATAACCGCAATGATTCCTGGGATTCCAGATATTGGAAACATAAATTTGTTGATATAAGTGATATTGTTGGGAAAGCGGAGTTATGTTATTTTCCGCATCCCAGAGTATTGAAATAAGAATGATGAGGCTGTCATGAAATGATATGGTTGAAATAAGCCATTTCTCAACAGCCTCGTTGGATTTTGCTTGTGGAGTGTTGAAATTCTATATTGCTCTTGATTTTCTTTGGACAGTTCCGATGGTTTCTAACAGTATCGGAATGTCAATTGGTTTTGTCAAATGTGCATCCATACCGCTTTCCATAGACAGTCGTTTATCACTTTCAAAAGCATTGGCAGAAAGAGCGATAATGGGGATCTGTGCCAATGTCTGATCATGGAGCTCTCGGATTGCCCGTGCAGCTTGGCGTCCGTCCATTTCTGGCATTTGAATATCCATCAAAATAAGATCAAAATGGCCAGGTTTGGAGTTTTCCATTTTTTCCACAGCAATCCTTCCGTTGACGGCTGTCTCGATCAGAAATCCCAGGCCCTGTAATATTTCCGTTTCGATTTCCAGGTTGATCATATTGTCTTCTACCAAAAGAATTCTTTGATTTTGAGGGACAAATGTATTGGAGTCAGTGGAATGTGGCAGCAGACAATCCTGCGTCTGAAGACGAAGCGTTGCTGTAAAGGTGCTGCCTTCGCCTACAGTGCTGTCTATTTTAATATCACCGCTCATCATGGATGCAATTTTCTTGGCTATGGTCAAGCTTAATCCAGTGCCGTGAATGCCGCTGGAAGTGGTATTTTTTTCTCGTTCAAAAGGCTCAAAAATATGCTTCAAAAAATCTTTGCTGATACCAATTCCTGTGTCTTTGACAATAAACTGGCAGAGCATATAATGGTCAGGCAACATCTTTTGTTCTTTTACAATTAGTTCCACAGAACCATTGGGATTGGTGTATGTGATGGCATTGCTGATTAGATACAAAAGAAGCTGTTTTAATTTGTCCTGATCACCAATGATACCATAATGGGTTAGGGCAGATTGATCCATCGTAAAGGTTATATTTTTTTCATTTGCCTGAGGCAGCATCGTATGATATACTTCTTCTGTAATTTCTAGAAGACTACATTCTGCTTCATTAAGCTTAACATCATTGGATTCAGCCCAGGATAAATCTAATACCTTCTCGATCAGTTCCAATAGCTGCCGGCTAGAACGTTCAATTTTATTTAGGTAGCATTCCGCATTGACAGGGTCATGCAGATATTTTTTGGCGAGATCTGTGAAGCCAAAAATTGCATTTAAAGGTGTGCGCATATCGTGGGACATATTTGAGAGAAAGGTATTCTTAGCAATAATTGCGAGATTTGCCTGTGTCAATGCTTCCTCTAGAATTTCATTTTGCTCCATTTCACGCCGGACTTCCACATCCACTCTTCGATAACCCAGAACAATCTGAGAAACAGGCTTTTTCTTGCTTACATTTACAATGCGAAGCTGGATATATTGTATTTTGCCGTTTTTCAGAACACGATAATTAAGATAAAATGTCCGATGGCTCGATAATTGTTCCCGAATATAGTCTGGATTTGTGCTTTTTGCCACCAATTCTCGATCTTCTGGGTGAACCCAGGTATCAACATAGTCTGAAAGATACCATTGAAGTCCGATGATACAGTATTTTTTGTGAAATTGATGTTTTGTGCGGCTGCTCAGACGATAGGGAAAGATTTTATCAGCGTCTAGATCGGCATACAGGATGGACTCATAATTGATGCTGAGTCCTTCGATTACCTCCAGCCGCCGCAGATGTTCCTGGTTAATCAGACTTCGTTCTTGGTCATATTTTTCTATTATCTTTTTTAATTTCTTTTTCTCATTTAGCAGCAGAACATGTTCTTCTAATTGGCGGTTCTTTTTTTCGGTTGCATCTCCGATAAACACATAGAAGATATCCCCAATAGATTTGCTGCGGATGAAGTGTCCATAATCTTCAATCCAACGAATTTGACCATCTTTGCGTACAATGCGGTATTCTACATAGTCCAAGTCATATTTACTGTGGGCGATCTGCTCTTTGATGCTTTGTTCCACTGCGTCCAAATCTTCAGGATAGACCATTCCCCGAAAAGAATTTCGAGTCAGTTCCCGAAATTCTTTGAGCGTTTGGCATTGAAAAATTCTAAGTAATGCTTTGTTCGCGTGGATAATTTGTTCCCCACCATCCGCATGGTAAATTAGAAATCCGCCAGGCATCTCATCCATAAATTGAATCATATCATGAGCTGCCTGAATATTTTGTAAATTCAATGAAAAAGGTTTCCCTGTCTTTTTGATAGCTTCGACTAATTGATCGTTGTCCATAGAGCTATGTTCAGGAATGCTTAACAGGGTTAATACATATTCAATTAAGGTGTGGTCAAATGTTAAGTCATTCATAATATCATTCTCCCTGCAATCTTTCAATCTGGCATTTGTGTACTTTAAGATGCACAAAATACCTGGTGCTATTTTACCATAAAATGGGCATTCTGTCATTATTCGGTCAGAGGAAATTTTTAGAAAATATGTTAAACAACGGTATTGACAGCAGACAACAAAAGGGGTATACTACAGGCATTAAGAAAAGGTTTGTTTTATATAGAAAAGAGGTAGAGAGATGAGAAGTGACAATGTAAAAAAAGGGATGCAGCAAGCGCCCCACCGTTCCTTATTTCATGCTTTGGGATTTACCAGGGAGGAAATGGATAAGCCCTTAGTGGGTATCGTAAGTTCTTATAATGAGATTGTACCAGGACATATGAATTTGGATAAGATTGTAAATGCTGTGAGAATGGGGGTTGCAGAGGCAGGCGGCGTTCCGGTGGTATTTCCAGCAATCGCAGTCTGTGATGGAATTGCTATGGGACATACAGGAATGAAATATTCTTTGGTGACACGTGATCTGATTGCAGATTCCACAGAGTGTATGGCGTTGGCACATCAGTTTGACGCATTGGTAATGGTGCCCAACTGTGATAAAAATGTGCCGGGGCTTTTGATGGCAGCAGCAAGGGTAAATATTCCTACCGTATTTGTTTCTGGAGGTCCCATGCTGGCAGGACATGTCAAGGGGCGTAAGACAAGCTTATCTTCCATGTTTGAAGCGGTTGGTTCCTATGCAGCAGGCACTATGACAGAGGAAGATGTGTGTGAATTTGAGGAAAAAGCTTGTCCTACCTGTGGTTCCTGCTCTGGGATGTATACAGCAAATTCTATGAACTGCCTGACAGAAGCTTTAGGAATGGGGCTTCAGGGAAACGGAACGATTCCAGCCGTTTATTCTGATCGTCTGCGCCTTGCAAAACATGCTGGAATGGCAGTGATGGAAATGTACAACAAAAATATCTGTCCTAGGGATATTATGACAAAAGATGCTGTACGAAATGCATTGACAGTAGATATGGCTTTGGGATGTTCTACCAATAGTATGTTGCATCTTCCAGCGATTGCCCATGAAATCGGGTTTGATTTTGATATTGGATTTGCCAATGAAATCAGTGAGAAAACGCCAAATCTTTGCCATCTTGCTCCAGCAGGTCCTACCTATATGGAAGATTTAAATGAGGCAGGCGGAGTGTATGCAGTGATGAATGAGCTTGCAGAGTTGGGACTTTTACATCTTGACTGTATGACAGTTACGGGTAAGACGGTCGGAGAAAATATCAAAGGCTGTGCCAATAAAAATCCAGAGGTAATTCGCCCTCTCGACAATCCTTATAGTGCAACTGGCGGGCTGGCGGTATTGAAAGGAAATCTCGCACCAGAGGGAAGCGTGGTAAAACGTTCTGCCGTAGCCCAAGAAATGATGGTACATGAGGGTCCTGCAAGGGTATTTGACTGTGAGGAAGATGCGATAACAGCGATCAAAGGTGGTAAAATTGTTGCTGGAGATGTTGTGGTTATCCGTTATGAGGGACCAAAAGGAGGTCCAGGAATGCGTGAAATGCTGAATCCAACCTCGGCTATTGCAGGGATGGGGCTTGGTTCAACAGTTGCATTGATAACAGATGGACGCTTTTCTGGAGCCAGCCGTGGAGCTTCCATTGGGCATGTATCTCCGGAAGCGGCTGTGGGAGGAACCATAGCGCTTGTGGAAGAAGGGGATATGATCAAGATCAATATTCCAGAAATGAAGCTGGAACTGGATGTTTCGGAAGAAACACTTGCAAAAAGGAGAGAAGCATGGCAGCCGCGGGAGCCAAAGGTAACAGAAGGCTATCTGGCTCGTTATGCCAAGATGGTAACTTCTGGTGCGACGGGAGCTGTGATGAAGAAGGAATTTTAGTATTTTTTGGAACAAGTCTGCCAGTGGTGTAAGGAAAAGAGAGGAATGGAAATGTTGAGAATTGGATGTCATTTGTCTTCCGCAAAAGGGTATTTGGCCATGGGAAAAGAGGCAGTAACGATTGGTGCCAATACATTTCAGTTTTTTACTCGAAATCCCAGAGGAGGCAGAGCAAAAGAACTGGATCTCGCGGATATTGAGGCATACCTAGAGTTTGCTAAAGTGCAGGGAATAGGGCAGATTCTGGCCCATGCTCCATATACGTTGAATGCCTGTTCCAAGGATCAAGGTCTGCGTCAGTTTGCCTATGAGACGATGTGTGATGATTTAAACCGCCTTCAATATCTTCCAGAAGCCATGTACAATTTTCATCCAGGCAGTCATGTGAAGCAGGGAGTGGAACAGGGAATTGCCTATATTGTAGAGTTGTTGAACCGCATCAATGAACAAGAGCGCAAGACCGTTATTTTATTGGAAACCATGGCAGGCAAAGGAAGTGAAGTTGGCCAAAGCTTTGAGGAACTTCAGACTATCCTAGAGAAGGTGGAGGATAGCCGTCTCTTGGGCGTCTGCCTGGACACCTGTCATGTGTTTGATGCCGGATATGATATTGTGCACTCGCTGGAGGATGTTTTGGAGGAATTTGACAAGATCATTGGACTGGAACGGTTGATGGCGGTACACCTAAATGACAGTAAAAATGTCAGAGGAAGCCACAAAGACCGCCATGAAAAAATCGGGGAAGGGCAGATTGGACTGGAGGCCTTTGGTCGAATTGTCACCCATCCTAAGTTGAACAAGCTTCCTTTTTACCTGGAAACGCCGAATGACCTGGAAGGCTATCAACAAGAGATCACATGGCTCAGGGAGAAGGCAGAATATGAAGAAACGTAGATTGCTTGGACACCAACATACACATTTCTATAAAGCGGCAGGCATAGATTACTATGCCTGCCAGTCTAGGATTCGTCACTGGAACGGATGTTATAAAGTGTGTGCGGCAGTCTGGATTCTGATTTTGTGTCTTATTTTGGATCATCCTTGGGTTTCTGCATTTGTAATCCTCACTGTGGGAGCCATAAATCTGATTGGAAATGGCGTGTCTTTTTGGGAATATCTGAGTCTGATAAAGGTTCCGATCGCTTTTTTGGTGATGGGATGCGGGGCGATAGCCTTTGGAATTTCACCTGATCCAAAAGGGGACTGGTATATTCGCTTGCCTTGGTTTTTTTTATATTTCACAGTAGAAGCATTCATCCAGGCGGCAGAATTGTTTTTAAAAGCAATGGGAGCGATCAGTGTCTTGTATTTGATGGCGTTATCTACTCCAGCAAGCGAGATTGTGATGGTAATGCGTAAGATGCATATGCCTAAGCTTTTGACGGAGTTGATGTATATGATGTATCGCTTTATTTTTATTTTGACCGAGGTGCACAGCAATTTGAAAACGGCTGCAATTTCCAGACTTGGGGATGCAGATTTCCGAACGTCGTGTGTGACTTTTGGGAAGATTGGGGCAAATCTGCTGATTCTGTCATTGAAAAAAGCAAATACATATTATGATGCTATGGTGTCTAGAGGATATGACGGTGAGTTTTTCTTTTGGGAGGAGGAAAAGCCAGTGAGGATTTGGCAGATTTTGTCCTTGGGATTGTACACGGTTGTTTTGATATGCTTGGAGAGGAACTTATGAGAGAAGAAATTTTGCGTGTAGAGCATTTGACGTATGAATATCAGCCTGGCTATCCTGCTCTTAAGGACGTAAATCTGTCCATTGGCAGGGGAGAAAAAATAGCAGTGATGGGTTCCAATGGTGCTGGAAAATCTACATTTTTCCTGAATTTAAATGGGGTTTTACAGGCAGAGACTGGTGAATTTTATTATTGTGGAGAAAAAATAACTGGGAAACAACGGCGAAATCTTCGCCGTCATATAGGATTTGTTTTTCAAGATGCAGATAACCAGATGATTGCCTCCACAGTCCAGGCGGAAGTTGCTTTTGGTCCTATGAATCTAAAGTTGCCAAGGGAAGAGGTGCAAGAACAGGTGGAGCGTGCGTTGGCCTATATGAATCTGCAACAATATCGAAATCGGCCTTTGCACTATCTTAGCGGCGGAGAGAAAAAAAGGGTCAGTATTGCAGATATTATTGCGATGAGGCCGGAACTGATTCTTTTTGATGAACCTACCTCATCACTGGATCCTTATAGTGCGAATCGGCTGGAACAGGTGTTGGAGGACTTGTCGAAAGAGGGAAAAACACTTTTGATTTCTACTCATGATGTGGATTTTGCATATCGATGGGCGGAACGTATTGTTGTATTTGACCATGGAAAAATCCTTGCAGATGGGAAGACATTGGAAGTATTCTGTCAAGAACAGATGCTTTGCCAAGCACATTTGAAAAAGCCAGAAATGCTTCAAGTATATGAGACTTTAAGAAAGAAAGGATTAATCCGAGAAGGCAGCTATCCCAGACAGGCTGGGGAGCTTGCAGAAGCTATGTGAGGAATTTATATGATGAATGAGACATATGTAAAATATTTAACTTATGTAAAAGAATATTTGATTCGGTATAAGGGAATCGAATCTCCCAATCCACTTCATCCCTTTCGATCTCGGTTTCAGCATACTATCCGTGTGCTGCATTGGTGCCAGCGATTGGCGGAAGGGATGGAAAATGTGGACTGTGAATTACTTTATACGGCGGCAATTTTTCATGATATCGGTTACAGGGACAGAGACAATGAGCATCATGCTGAGCGAAGTGCACAGGCCTTTCATGAATATGCCAAAATACAGGGGGTAGACAGTTCATTTGCGCAAAAGGCAGAGCAGTTTATCGCCTGTCATTCGGATAAAAGTCTGATAAAGAAACCAGGGGCAGAGCTGGAGTTGGTTCTCTTGCTGGAGGCCGATCTTTTGGACGAAGAAGGTGCGATGGGGATTGTCTGGGACTGTATGACAATGGGAAATCTACATGCCTCCAGCTATGCCAAGGCATATTACCATATTATGGAAAGTTCCAATAAGAAAGAGCCCAATCCCATGTTGACAGAGCGGGCCAAAGCTGTTTGGGAAGAAAAGAAAGGGATTGTGTCCAGATTTACAGCGCTTTTGGAAGACGATTTAATGATTGGGAGTGAATATTTTAAGATTTAGTCTGGACATTTTTTGATGTCCATGATATTCTGAATGGGAACATAAGAATTACGTTTTAACACAATTGAATTACAGAAGGTGCCTGCATCTTTGCAGGATAATAGGGAAATGAGTGAGAATCTCATACGGTCCCGCCGCTGTAAAAGTGATATTTTCTTCCGACGGTTGTCAAGCCAAAACCACTGGGAGACCGGGAAGGTGGAAGAAAATTAGTAGCACGCGATTAATGAATCATGTTTCGGGTTGAGTGGTACGAGAAAGCTTGAGTCAGAAGACCTGCCTTTTGTAAAGGAATGCAACAAGTTACGAGAGATAACTGGCTGCATAAGAGCCTGCTTTGCGCCATGGAATCAGAATGAATTTATGGGAGCGGGTTTGTTGTGAATGCCGGTTTACTGTCTTGAGAGCAGTAAATGGGCATTTTTTAACGAATAGGAAATAAAAAGTGTTGCCAAAGCGACCCGTCACAGGCGTAAAATCCAGCAAAGTAGGATTCTTTGATAAGGAATTAGGAAATAGTTCTGTATTTCTTATTTGATAAAAAATAATCACACTGCGGCGGAAGCAAGGAAGGAGAGGACTATGACGAGAGGACAAAAGAGATTATGGTTAGCAAGCATTGCAATTGCTATGGTATTTGCAGTAGCGCCCAGCGCAAACGCTATGCATATCATGGAAGGATATCTTCCCCTGGGATTTTGCGTTGCCTGGGGTGTCATTAGCCTTCCATTTCTGGTAAAGGGGTTTTTTTCCATTCAGAAAAAACTTCAGGAAAACAGAAAGAATATTACCATACTTGCCATGTCTGGGGCCTTTATCTTTGTGATATCTTCCTTGAAAATTCCATCTGTGACTGGGAGCTGTTCTCATATGACAGGGACAGGTCTTGGAGCGATTTTGTTTGGTCCAAGCGCAGTTGGAATTTTAGGAATGGGGGTGTTGATTTTTCAGGCCGTCCTACTTGCCCACGGCGGTCTCACCACCCTGGGTTCAAATATCTTTTCCATGGCAATTGCAGGACCTTTTTTATCCTATGGAATTTATAAACTCTGCAAAAACATAAAAATTAATCGTAGGATTTGCGTATTTTTGGCGGCGGCAGCGGGGGATTTGTTGACGTATTGTGTCACCAGCTTTCAGCTTGCTATTGCCTATCCATCCCCAGAGGGAGTCTTAAGCTCAGTGGTCAAATTTCTGGGGGTATTTGCTCCTACTCAGCTTCCTCTTGCGGTTGTGGAGGGATTTTTGACCGTGGTGATTATGATTACACTGGAAAATTATGCGCAGCCGGAATTGAGGAATGTAGGTTATCTGGATTAAAAAGTGTAAGGAGGAATCGGCAGGATGAAACGGACAGATAAAAAAATAATACTTATCATTTTGGCGGTGACAGTATGGATTGTAATGGTTCCGTTGTTTGTCTTAAAAGAAGCAGATTTTGGAGGTTCCGATGATGCGGGAAGTCAGATGATTGAGGCGGTTGACAGAGAATATGAGCCATGGTTTACCCCTGTGCTGGAAGCCGTGATTGGCAGAGAACTCCCAGGAGAGGTAGAAAGCTTAATGTTTTGTGTTCAAACAGGGATTGGTGTGGGTGTGATAGCGTTTTTTATGGGAAGATTTGTAGAGCGTAGAAAGTGGGAAGAACACAATAAAAAAAATCAAGATTTTTGATAAAAACCCTCCAGTTGCAGTGGTATCGCAATTGGAGGGTTTGATGGTGAAAGGGAGTTTTAAGATTCACCGTCTGCCACAATTTTTTCCAGAACATTGATGAGATCCTGAATGGTATTCAGGCGGACATTGTATTCTAAAATACAATCCTTGAGTTCTGTTGACAATGACTCGAATTTGTCCCGCACGGCGGGACCCACATAAGATGCCATAAAATCACCTCAATCTATTACTCCGACGGTTGTTATCGACGGAGTAATAGTATGTGTAGAAAAGAAGAACTTTATGCAGAAGAAGAATGGTTGTTTTCATGGACAGAAAGTATTATAATGGGTTGCAGAAACAAAACAGTTCATCAGGAAAGGACAAGGAAATGAAAGATGAAAAAAAATATGCTCTGCTGATTGACGCAGAGAATGTATCCTCAAAATATATAGATATCGTAACAAAAGAAGCCCAGACATTAGGAAATGTAACAATTCGCAGGATTTATGGAGATTGGACTTCCAGTGCGAAAAATTCCTGGAAGGACTCTCTTTTGAAAAATTCCCTTTCCCCCATACAGCAATACAGTTATACCGTTGGAAAAAATTCTTCCGATTCAGCAATGATTATTGATGCGATGGATATTTTGTATACAAATGATGTGGATGGATTTATTATTGTATCATCAGACAGTGATTTTACTAAGCTTGCCATGCGTTTGAGAGAATCTGGAAAGCAGGTGATTGGGATGGGGGAGAGCAAGACACCTACACCTTTTGTACGAGCATGTGAGCAGTTTAAGACTCTGGATGTACTGTATAAAAACCATCACCCGGATCAGAAAATGGCAACACCAGACCGGACGCGCAGACAGGGAATTAGATGTGTGACAACAGAAAAAGCGCTGTCGAAAGATCCTCAGCTGAAAGACGCAGAGCCGATTACGAATCTGGGAGCCATTAAAGAGATGGTGATCTCTTTGCTGGATGAAAATTCCGATGAGGATGGCTGGATGTATTTATCAGAGTTGGGAAATATGATACAGAAAATGTATTCGGATTTCGATTGTCGAAATTATGGGTTTCATAAATTTGGTAAATTGATCGAATCCTTCCCTGAGTTACAGACGAGAAAAGATGACTCCAGCAATGGAATAACGAAAATTGTGTTGGTGCGGAAACGGGAAGAGTAATTTCAAACAATCAGCAGCCCTTGACATCCGGGATGTAAGGGCTTTGCATAATTGGTTGTCAGGAGCATAAATCTAAAAATGCCTGATGGACGCGTAAGTCTTTGTCTAATTCTGGGTGAAAGGACAGAGCAGTCTGGTTGCGGTAGCGGACGGCTACAATATGCTTGCCCACCGTTGCCAGGATGGAAACGCGATTGTCTACATTTTGTACATAAGGGGCACGGATGAAAGTCATGGGCACAGGACCTATCGTTTGATATTCCTGTATGGTATGGAAACTGCCAAGTTGCCGTCCATAAGCGTTTCTTTTTACATCCATAGGAATTGTTTTAAAATAAGGGGAATCTTGTCCGTCAATTTTCTCGGACAGTAAAATCATGCCAGCGCAGGTTGCCAGCACAGGGAGATCATTTTGTATCATTGCAAGGAGGGGATGGAATAAATGTAATTCCTTCAAAAGCTTTCCCTGTACAGTGCTTTCTCCGCCAGGAAGGATCAGGCCGTCAAAATGGTCCTGCAAATCTTTTTCACATCGGATTTCTTTCCATGGAATCTGAAGCTGATTCAAGACAGCTTCCTGTTCCAAAAATGCTCCCTGGACTGCTAAAATACCAATTTTCATTATATCACTCTTTCTGCCATAAGAAGTTGGATTTCTTGCTCATTAATCCCGATCATTGCGTCTCCTAGATCAGCGGATAGTTCTGCGATCATCTTGGCGTTATTGAAATTTGCCACTGCCTTTACGATTGCGTCTGCTCGTTTTTGAGGATTTTTGGATTTAAAGATTCCAGATCCTACAAAAACGCCTTCTGCGCCCAGTTGCATCATAAGCGCTGCGTCTGCTGGTGTGGCCACACCGCCTGCTGCAAAATTTACCACAGGAAGCTTTTTATTTTCGTAGATATATCGCACAAGATCATATGGTACTTGTAATCGTTTGGCTTCCTCAAACAATTCGTCATCTCGCATGGCGGTTATGTTTGAAATTTCTCGGTTTATTGTCCGCATATGGCGGACTGCCTGTACAATATCCCCAGTTCCAGGTTCTCCCTTGGTGCGGATCATGGACGCGCCTTCATGAATGCGGCGCAAAGCCTCCCCAAGATCCTTGGCTCCACAGACAAAGGGTGCTTTAAAGTCCCTTTTATCAATATGATATACGTCATCAGCCGGGGTCAACACTTCACTTTCATCGATATAATCAATATTAATGGCTTCCAACACTTGAGCTTCCACGAAATGTCCGATTCGGCATTTGGCCATAACTGGGATGGAAACGGCGTCTTGGATGCCCTGAATCATCTTTGGGTCGCTCATTCTGGAAACGCCGCCAGCAGCCCGTATATCAGCGGGAATGCGCTCCAGCGCCATAACCGCACAGGCTCCAGCATTTTCTGCAATTTTGGCCTGTTCTGGGGTGGTTACATCCATAATCACGCCACCTTTTAGCATTTGTGCAAGCTGTTTGTTCAATTCATATCTGTTTTCCATACTTTCCTCCATTCATGAAAATGTATTCTCGGAATCTCTTTGTACTGATTTTGCGAGTGTACAGAGCGATGCTTTACTTGTGGGAACGTTAAGAGTATAATAGGAAAGTGATATTAAAAAAATAGTCAATTTAAATATATTCAGAAAGGTCAGATTTAAAACAGCGTGCAGTATGATTACGTATAATGTAGCAGATTCAGGTTCAGATTCCTTGTATGAATTTTTAACAAAAAGTATAAAAAATGATATTTTTCGGGGAGTATTAAAAGCAGGGGAGAGGCTACCTTCCAAGAGGCAGTTTGCCAAAAATCTTGGGGTCAGTGTGATTACCGTGGAAAATGCATATGCCCAGTTGATTGCAGAAGGATATGTTTATTCGCTGCCGAAAAGGGGCTATTATGTGTCGGATTTCAAAAATATGATTCAGGAAGATCCGAAAGACTTTTCCAGGGAGATGACGCCGCTGACTGGAGAAGAAGGAGGCTGGCTGGCGGACTTTTCCAGTAACCAGACCGAGACTGACCTTTTTCCATTTACAATCTGGTCTAAAGTTATCCGAGAGATCCTAAGTGACAGCCGGGTACAGCTGATGACGAATTCAGCTTGTGGAGGAATTTTGGCGCTGCGAAAGAGTATTTCTAGGTATTTAAGAGATTTCCGTGATATGCATGTGGAACCAGAGCAGATTATCGTGGGGGCAGGAACAGAATATTTATATGGCCTTCTGATCCAGCTTTTGGGGCAGAAGAAAGTCTATGCGGTGGAAAACCCTGGTTATCGAAAACTGGAAAAAATTTATAGCAGTTTTGGCGTTGAATGTAAGTGGATTTCCATGGACCAGGCGGGGATGAGTATTGAAGATCTGGAAAAACAGCGTGCAGATATTGTGCATATCACGCCGTCCCACCAGTATCCCACAGGAATTGTTATGCCGATCAGTAGGAGGTATGAGATGCTTGGATGGGCCTGTCGCCAGGAAGGGCGATATATTATAGAGGATGATTATGACAGTGAACTAAGACTCAGCGGTCGGCCGATTCCTACATTACAGAGTATTGACAGGTCAGAACGGGTGATCTATATGAATACTTTTACAAAGACACTCTGTTCCACTGTTCGTATCAGTTATATGGTTTTGCCATTGAATTTACTCTCATTGTTTTATGAAAAAATGTCTTTTTATTCGTGTACTGTTTCCAACTTTGAGCAGTATACCCTTGCTAAATTTATTGAGGAGGGGAAGTTTGAAAGTCATATCAATCGTTTGAGAAATTATTACCGCAGAAAAAGAGATTGTCTTCTGGAAGCATTTGCAACGTGTAGGGACAAGGGAGTGATTTCTATATCTGGAGGAGAGGCAGGACTTCATTTTCTGATGACAGTATATGCCAAGATACCGGAATCTGTATTTATGGAGCGTGCTATGGCGAAAGGGATAAAATTGGCGCCATTGTCTGGTTATTATTATGGAGAGGAAGAAAAGCCAGACAATATATATGTTATGAATTATTCTTCTGTGGATATTACTATGGCAGACGAGATTGCAAAGAGAATTTCTTGGTGCTGCTTAAAAGATTAGAAAAAATAAAAATTCTTGTCTAAAGTTTAGAGAATTCTTGTTTTCGTGATAAAATTTAATTACAAATATTGAGTTGTTCTGGAAAAATTCTTTCTTTTTATGCATATAATAAAAAGCGACTTGCCGGATGTGGCTAATCCGGCAAGTTACATTAAAGAAATTAATTTTCTGGATGCTGAGTGCGCACTAGACGCCAAATAGTGTCATGCATCCAATCTACGGTTTCGCTTAGTTTTCTGTTTTCTTCCATGAGAAACATATTTTCCGTCCGCAGTTTTTCAAGAAGTTCAATGTTTTCGCTGGTTAAAACATTACTAGCTGCCATCGTTATCACCTCATTAACATTATAGCAGAACGAGGGAAAAATTGGTGTTAAAATTGTGGAAAGAAATGGTCGGGAATGCTGGCTTATTATGGAAAATCGCGGAGTTTGCCGTCGAAAAAAGCAAAATAAATGCAGTGACTTTGGAAAGCTTTTTGAAAAATCCCTTGTATAAAAAAAGAGGTTATACTATACTATTAATGGACTTGAAAGTGTTGGTATACTGTTGTACAGTTAGCCAAATGATAGGAGAAGAATAGGAGTTGCCAATGAAAATGTATGACTATTTGATTGTAGGGGCAGGCTTATTTGGGGCAGTATTTGCGAAAGAGGCAAATGCAGCAGGAAAAAAATGCCTTGTGATAGAGAAACGGAACCATATTGCTGGAAATATTTACACCAAAGAGGTGGAACAGATACAAGTCCACCAATATGGCGCCCATATTTTTCACACTTCCAATAAGGAGGTATGGGAATATGTAAATCAATTTGCAGAGTTTAACCGTTATACCAACTCTCCAGTGGCGAATTATAAAGGTGAGATTTATAATATGCCATTCAATATGAATACGTTTCATAAATTGTGGGGGGTTATCACGCCAGAGGAAGCGCAGGCCAAGATTGAGCAGCAGAAGCGCCAGTATGCAGTGGAGCATCCTAAGAATCTGGAGGAGCAAGCAATCAATCTGGTGGGACCTGATGTGTATCACAAGCTGGTGAAAGGCTATACTGAGAAACAGTGGGGACGAAAGGCAGCAGAGCTTCCAGCATTTATCATTAAGCGCTTGCCAGTGCGGTTTACCTATGACAATAATTATTTTGATGATAATTATCAAGGGATCCCAATCGGTGGTTATACGAAAATGGTACAGAATCTATTGGATGGAACGGAAGTTCGGCTTTGTGAAGATTTTTTGAAGAAACAGGAAGAATACAAAGATCTGGCAGACACGATTATCTACACAGGTATGATTGACGAATACTTTGGATATTGTTTTGGTGAATTGGAATATCGATCTTTATACTTTGAGACAGAGACTTTGGATCAGGAGAATTATCAAGGTAATGCTGTGGTAAATTATACGGATTATGAGGTTCCGTATACCCGGGTGATTGAGCATAAGCATTTTGAGTATGGGACACAGCCCAAGACGGTGATAACTAGAGAATATCCGAAGGCATGGACCAGAGAAGAGGAACCATATTATCCTGTGAATGATGAAAAAAATGCACAGTTATATGGGAAATATCAAGATCTTGCAAAGAAGGAAGGAAATGTTATTTTTGGCGGCAGGTTGGGACAATATAAGTATTATGATATGGATGACACTATAGAAGCTGCATTGCAGTGTGCCAGACAACTGCTCAAATAATACATGAGATAAAAATTGTCAGAATTATTGGCTGTATTAATACAAAGGATGGAGGATAAAATCATGAAGAAATTAGAAGAATATGTAGTAAGCATCCCAGATTTTCCGGAGCCAGGTATTATTTTTCGAGATGTGACAAGCATCTTGCAGGACGCAGATGGTTTACAGCTTGCCATTGACGGCCTGCTTGAAAGTCTTAAGGATGTGGAATATGACGTGGTGGTTGGACCAGAATCCAGAGGTTTTATCTTTGGAGTGCCAGTGGCATATAAAGCGCACAAAGGCTTTGTACCAGTGCGCAAGAAGGGTAAACTTCCCCGTGAGACCCTTTCAGCAGAATATGATCTGGAGTATGGAAGTGCAGTGATTGAGATACATAAAGATGCTATCAAGCCAGGGCAGAAAGTGGTAATTATTGATGATTTAATTGCTACTGGAGGAACCATTGAAGCAATTATTGGAATGATTGAGGAACTTGGCGGAGAGGTGGTTAAAATATGTTTTGTCATGGAACTGGCCGGATTAAAGGGGAGAGAGAAGTTAAACGGCTACCAAGTTGACAGTATCATAACTTATGAAGGTAAATAGAGAAAATGAGAGTTGGAATTGGATATGATGTGCATAAGTTGACAGAGGATCGCAAACTTATTTTGGGAGGCGTACAGATCCCATATTCCTTGGGATTGGAGGGACATTCCGATGCGGATGTTCTGGTACATGCCATAATGGATGCCCTGCTTGGGGCAGCAGCTTTGGGAGATATCGGAAGACATTTTCCAGATACAGATCCTGCGTACAAGGGAATTTCCAGTATGAAACTGTTGACCCATGTGGGTGAGCTTATGAGACAGCAGAGATATGTTATTGAAAATATTGACGCTACAATTATCGCACAGAAACCGAAGCTTAGTCCTTACATCGAACAGATGGAGCTTAATATTGCACAGGTTTTGGAGATTGAAAAGAATCAGATTAATATAAAAGCGACCACAGAGGAAGGGCTTGGATTTACAGGAAGACAGGAAGGAATTTCTGCCCAAGCAATCTGCGCCTTAATTGGATTGTATGAGGCAAGCAGCACAGTATTTGAAAGCGACAGGAATTGCAGCGGCTGCGGCGGATGCGCTAAGCAAAGGGAAACATAATATGAGAGATGGACAGATACGCTATTTAAAACAGTGGGAAAAACAAAGAACCAGATCCATGTATGAAATGATGTTTCCTGAGGATTCTAAGGCGTTTGTAGATTATTATTATCAGTGGAAAATCGAAGAGAATGAAGTGATTGTAATGGAAGAAGCAGGGCCTGTGCAAGGCCCTTTCTTCCATGTTATGATTCATCTCAATCCTTATATTCTTTGGTGCGCTGGACAACAGATGCAGATTCCCTATCTTGTGGCGGTGGCCACTCACCCAGACTGCCGCAGACAGGGAAAAATGGGACAAGTAATGGGACAGGTGCTGCGAGATTTGGAAAAAAAGCATACACCTTTTACATTTTTGCTTCCTGCAAATTCCGTGTATTATCTTGGACTAGGATTTGTATATTTTCCCTGTAATAATCAAAGTAAAATCAGCCAATATACAGAGCGTCAGACGCTGCGAGCCGCACAAGCAGACAGTTTTTTGCCGGAAGGAACGTGGCAGAAAGCCAGTGGAGAAACGCTTTCAGAATTGGCTGCCTTTTCCAATCAGATACTTAAGGAGAGGTATGATATATTTATCACCCGCGATAAGTTCTATTATGAGCGTTTGCTTCAAGAGACAGCAGTGGAAGAGGGCGGAGTGCTTTTGTTAAAAAAAGAGGGCTATGTGTGTGGACTTTTGGTTTACGCTATGGAAAAGGGAGATTCGGAAGGAAGATGCAAAGCGCAGGTCAAGGAACTTTTGTTAGAGGAAGAGGTTTTGGAGGAGGAAGCGGAATTAATTTGTAGCAAAGCCTTGTCTGAGGTCAAGGTGGCAAAGAAAGAACATTTGGACGTAAAATTAGTTTCTTCAGAAATGATGGTGCGTATCGCCAGTCTTCGAGAGTTTGTTCCATGGATCCGAAGTAAAAATCAAAGAAATTTCTATGTGAAGGTGACAGATTCCATTGTGGAGGCCAATAATGGCTGTTTTTGGATTACAACGAATAGAAAAGGGGGAAAAATCCAGAAGATTCCGAAAGAGCAGGTGACGAGAAAGATAGATATCTCGATGTTGGCACAAGAATTGCTCAACGAATCCTCTGTATATTTGAATGAGTGGGTGTAGGTACTTTGTTCTTGACAAAATCAAAGTTTCTGCATAAACTAACTTTGAATAAGTGAGATTGCTGCTTTAGAAAGGAAGCGTTCAGAACATGGGAGTGTTTCAACAGATCAAAGAAGAATATGAGATTATTCGGGAACGAGATCCCGCAATTAAATCACCCATGGAGGTGTTGTTATATCCAAGTTTTCGAGTGATGTTAAGTTACCGTAGAGCGCATAAGCAGTATCTGAAGGGCCATTATTTTCGGGCAAGAAGGATTTCTCAGAAAGCGGCGAGAAAAACGGGAATTGAGATTCATCCAGGAGCTGTTATTGGCAAAGGATTCTTTATTGATCATGGAAGTGGTGTCATTATCGGAGAGACTACGATTATCGGAGACAATGTGACATTGTACCAGGGGGTGACCCTGGGGGGGACTGGAAAAGAGACCGGAAAACGCCACCCAACGCTGTGTGACAATGTGATGGTAAGCGCGGGAGCCAAGGTAATTGGTTCTTTTACAATTGGAGAGAACAGCAAAATAGGAGCTGGCAGTGTGGTATTGGAGGAGGTTCCTCCCAATTGTACTGTTGTGGGTGTGCCAGGAAGAATTGTGAAGCGGGACAATATTAAGGTGCCCAGAAGCGATATGGACCAGGTACATCTTCCAGATCCAGTGATGGAAGATATCACACTGTTGCAGCATGAGAATTCAGCGCTGTGCAATCGTCTTATTGATTTGGAAAAGGAGTTAAAAGAACTGCGCAGCCAGAACAGCGGAAAGGAAGAATAGAGAAAAATCAGGAGGAAGACATGAAAGTTTATAATACATTGAGCAGAAAAAAGGAAGATTTTATACCATTGGAAGAGGGAAAGGTAAAAATGTACGTGTGCGGTCCTACGGTATATAATCTCATCCATATTGGGAATGCAAGACCCATGATTGTATTCGATACCGTGCGCCGATATATGGAATACAAAGGCTATGAAGTGAACTTTGTATCAAATTTTACCGATGTAGATGATAAAATCATTAAGAAAGCGGTGGAGGAGGGAGTTTCTGCACAGGAAATATCTAGCCGCTATATTGAAGAGTGTAAAAAGGATATGGCAGGGATGAACGTAAAATCTGCTACGTTCCATCCTCTTGCAACCCAGGAAATAGAGGGTATGCTGGAAATGATTTCCACGTTGATTGATAAGGGCTTTGCCTATAAAGCAGCGGATGGGACAGTGTATTTTCGCACCCGCAAATTTGAAGAGTATGGCAAACTGTCGCATAAAAATCTGGATGATCTTCAGGCGGGCCACCGAGAGATCAAGGTGACAGGGGACGAGAAGGAAGATCCTTTGGATTTTGTGTTATGGAAGCCTAAGAAAGATGGAGAACCTTATTGGGAATCTCCCTGGTGTCAGGGAAGGCCAGGATGGCATATTGAGTGTTCTGTTATGGCAAAGAAATATCTGGGAGATGAGATTGATATCCATGCTGGGGGAGAAGATTTGGTGTTTCCACATCATGAAAATGAGATTGCCCAGAGTGAGGCTTGTAATGGGAAAATTTTTTCCAGATATTGGCTGCATAATGGATTTTTAAATATTGATCATAAAAAAATGTCCAAGTCTTTAGGAAATTTCTTTACGGTTCGGGAAATTGGTGAGAAATATGATTTGCAGGTGTTGCGTTTCTTTATGCTCAGCGCTCATTATAGAAGTCCGCTGAATTTCAGTGGCGAGCTGATGGAAGCGGCTAAAAACGGGTTAGAGCGTATTTTAAATGCAGCAGAGAATTTGGAGCATTTGAAAAGCAGCAGTAAGTTGGAGCTTATGACCTCAAAAGAAGAAGCGCTTTGGCAAGAAAGTTCCGTTTTTGCGGAGAAATTTGAGGCGGCGATGGATGATGATTTTAACACGGCGGACGCTTGTTCTGCGGTGTTTGAGCTGGTGAAGTTCTGCAATACAAGTGTGTCAGAAGAAAGTTCTCAGGAATTTTTGGGGAAACTTTATGGTCGTATGACGCAGCTTTGTGATATTTTGGGCATTCTTTTGGAGAAAAAAGAAATCATTCTGGATGAGGAAATTGAAGGATTGATTGCAGAGCGTCAGGCGGCGAGAAAAGAGAAAAATTTTGCACGTGCCGATGAAATCCGTGAATTACTGTTGGAGCAAGGAATTATTCTGGAAGATACTAGAGAAGGGGTAAAATGGAAAAGGGCATAAATGCATATATACTAGAGAAATTCGGGATGAAAGCTCAGGATATACGCAGTTATTCGCCTTTAACCCTTGCCTTTATTGGTGATGGCATTTACGATCTGATTATTCGTTCTGTGGTGGTAGGAAAGGGAAATTCTCACGTCAATAATCTCCACAAGCGGGCAAGTCGCCTTGTAAAGGCACAGTCACAGTCTGAGCTAATTAGGGCTTTGCTGCCAGAACTGACGGAGGAAGAGACAGCGGTGTATAAACGGGGCAGAAATGCAAAATCCACCACAGTAGCAAAAAACGCTACGATCAGTGATTATCGCAGGGCTACAGGATTTGAGGCGTTAATTGGGTATTTGTATCTGGAAGATCAAATGGACCGGATTATGGAGCTGATTTTGTCTGGAATGGAGAAGACTGGGAAAGGAGTACAGGATTGAGATACGAAGAATTAACCATAGAGGGAAGGAATGCAGTCTTGGAGGCATTCCGTTCTGGAAAAACCATAGACAAGCTGTTTGTGCTGGATGGTTGTCAGGATGGGCCTGTCAGAACGATTGTCAGGGAGGCGAAAAAGCACGATGTGATTGTAAATTTTGTGGCAAAGGAGCGGCTCGATCAACTTTCAGAGACGAAAAAACATCAGGGAGTCATCGCCTATGCTGCTGCTTATGAATATGCTCAGGTGGAGGATATGTTAAAATTGGCTCAAGAAAAAGAGGAGCCTCCCTTTTTGATTCTTCTTGATAATATGGAAGATCCACACAATCTGGGTGCGGTGATCCGTACAGCGAATCTCGCTGGAGCTCATGGTGTGATCATCCCTAAACGCCGGGCGGTGGGGCTTACAGCGACGGTGGCAAAAACCTCTGCGGGCGCTTTGAATTATACACCTGTGGCAAAGGTTACCAATCTTTCCAAGACCATTCAGGAGTTAAAGGAGCAAGGCATGTGGTTTGTCTGTGCCGATATGGATGGGACTTCTATGTATCAGTTGGATTTGAAAGGCCCGATCGGGCTTGTGATTGGCAGTGAGGGAGACGGGGTAAGTAAGCTGGTAAAAGAACACTGTGATTTTACAGCATCGATTCCCATGGCAGGAGAGATAGACTCTCTCAATGCTTCAGTGGCTGCTGGGGTACTGGCCTATGAAATTGTGCGTCAGAGAAAGTTTTGTTCGTAAGTATGATAGAAACATAGGATAGGGGAGAACAATTTGCAAAGAGAGATACAATACCAAAATCAAACAGATGAAACGTTAATCCAGCAGCTTAGGGGCGGCCAGGAAGAAATTATGGATTATATTATGGAAAAGTATAAGAATCTGGTGCGCAAACGTGCGAATACTATGTTTCTCATCGGAGGAGACACAGATGATTTGATCCAGGAGGGAATGATTGGACTATTTAAGGCCATTCGTGAGTTTCGTCTGGAACGGGATTCATCGTTTTATTATTTTGCGGATCTTTGCATTACCAGGCAGATATACCATGCTGTGGAGGCTTCTCAACGGAAAAAACACCAGCCTTTAAACGGCTATATTTCATTGAATGCGCAGATGGGGCAGGAGGGAGAGGACACGTTGCTGGATTTGCTGGAATCCTTTGAAAATGTCAACCCAGAGCAACTACTCATTGACCGAGAAAATACCAAGGCGATCCATGAGAAACTTAAGAATAATCTTAGTAAATTTGAACGTCAGGTGTTGCAGCTCTACCTTCAAGGGATGAATTACCGTCAGATTGCAGAGTATTTAAAAAAAGAGCCGAAGGCGATTGATAATGCTCTGCAACGCATTCGTGGGAAGGTTTGTTACCACGATTAAATGGTAATTGCATGATAGTATGATGTGAGAACCCATGAACTATGTTTGAAGTTTGTTTGGAAGTGAATAAAAAATAGATAAAAAATTGTAAGATACTATTGACAATTGGACAAATTTATAGTATATTAGACAAGTCGATTGGACAAAATGTTATAGGAATGCTGCTGTGGCTCAGTCGGTAGAGCGTCGCATTGGTAGTGCGGAGGTCACGGGTCCGATTCCCGTCAGCAGCTTGAT
>CAJTVT010000039.1:21374-27422 GCA_910580015.1 uncultured Lachnospiraceae bacterium | reverse complement strand
AACCGCTTGTTTGATGAGGGTATTGTAGTTTTCTTCCATATGCTTTTCCTCATTTCAAAATCATATCTAGTGTATTGACCTGTCGATATTTAGCCTAATTCAATTTTCTATAATCAGTAAAAATAGCTGAAAAATGCATAAATAGGTTTAACTAAATATAATACAGTCAATACACTAGCCTAAACTCCCATTAACTATATATTGTAAGGCTTTGTATAGTTTTTATCTCATTACAAAACATCTTCTCAACTCCAATTTGTCAATTATAAAATATAGCACATCTCATCACCAAAAACAATCCATGTTTTATTTTGAGTTTCCCCATTTTGGCACTATGAATTACAAAATGGGGAAACTCAAATACTTGACATATTGCGGATATATAACATAATAATACAGCCATCCTAAGATATATATCAATTTAAGCCGCCTATACTTGCGATATAGTCGGCTTATGTGCTATAATCTTTGTGAATCGGGCGGCTTGTGTGCCTGCCGCCCTTTTCCATTCCCTTGACTATTCCTACTCTTTCGCAAGAGCGATTTTGTCAAGCATTTCGAGAATTTCTTCTTTCTTGTAATCCTCTTTCTCTCCGCTGGCAAATGCAAGCCGGATTTCGTAAATCGTTGAGTTCTTTACGATTTTGATTTCCTTTTCGTTCATGACTTCCATCTGTTCTCCTTTCTCCCGTTCGGGTTATTAGTCCTGCATCTCTTAGACTAATCATACACCATCACATTATAGTGTGCACATCAACTAACTTTTAAAAATATTTTATCTTTTCATCATCCGTTATATCTATGCTTACTATATCCGATATTTGACATTTTAACAGACAGCATATAGTGTTTAGAGTTTCCAGAGTTATATTGCCTCCGTTCTTTATTTTTGCAAGCGTTCCCTGCGGTAATATATTATCTTTTCTTATTTTATAACTTGTATATCCTCTGTTGGCTAATTTCTGTATTATTTCGTTTCCGTCATATTTATACATTGTATCGTATCGCCTCCTTTGCTTGATTGTATTTCATATTCACAAAAAAATCAACATAAAAACTTCTTAAAAAAATTTCAATTTTCTCATCGACATGCACATTATAATGTGATATTGTATATACATACCAATTAACAAATTAGGAGGTGTATGAAATGTTATCAATGTATCCAGCCTGTTTTTTTCACGAAGATAATGGTTATTCCGTAGTGTTTCCTGACCTTAACTGGCTTTCCACGTGCGGTGATACTTTTGAAGAATCTATGGAACTGGCTGTCGAGTGTTTAGCTGGTTATCTTCACACTTGCCAAATGGATGGAGACAATATACCAAAACCGTCCAAATTATCTGATATTGACCCACAAGCCATTGCAAATGATATGATACCTCTAAAGTAGACAGATTAAATATAAAAATCTGTTACTTTGGAGGTATTTTTCATGCCAAAATCGAAATACTCACCCGAATTTAGAGCCATGGTATCTCAAGAATAGATACGACATTCTAAATTGTGTGAAAATTTTATAAAGCGTAGATATAGGATTACTCCATAAAATGTTCCACGATATCCATTGCACTTTCGAGAGATTCTCCTTCCAATAGCAATAGGAGTGTGCTACAGAGAACCTCATAAATATCCATCAACATCTTGATGACATTTCCACATTTATCCAATTCCTTTTCTTCATCTAGATCCGTGAGCATCGTATAGCGGATTCCAATGGCATGTCTTGGTTCTTCCTCTCCTTGCCCCTGCATATAAAGGAGTTGTCCAACTGGAATCGTCTGATTCAAACAGTTAATCATCTGCAAGATACTTTGTTCCGTAAATGCATTTGGTTCCTCTTCTAATATCTGATCCAACTGAAGCTGTCCATAAAATTGCACAACATTTCCAAGCTCTGGTACATGGATAAAATTACAAGTTATGTCTATACTCAACTCTCCCCCAATCGCCAACCCAAGAATAAGTGAATCCATGGCAACTGTGGGACCTTCCTCCAAAAACAAACTGTTAATTCCCAACTGACCAGCATATGCATCCAGCTTTTTCAACCCTTCCCTCAATTCCTTTTTTTCTTTCTTCATAGATTACCTCCATTAAATTTTATACATATAATACTCCTTCAGTTCTGCTTTTCCAAGTATTTTTCCAGACTTCTCATATTCCTGCTGTAAAGCCGCCATAATATGCTCCATTCCTGTTATCCTCTGTCTGGAGGCAGCAAGAAAAGCGGCATTTACTGCAATGTTTTTAATACTTGCCCCAGAAAGTTCAAAATTCTGCGCAAGATACTCAATATCGATATCATCCCCCAAGGGCATCTGTCTTGGAAATACTTTTTCCCAAAGCTGAATTCGCTGCTCTGTCTGAGGAAAGGTAAAGCGGATAATGAACTTCATCCGACGTTTATAGGCATCGTCAAAATTCTGCATCAGGTTTGTGGCAAGAATGGTGATCCCATCATACTCTTCCATCTTCTGTAGCAAGTATGCCGTCTGAGCATTGGCGCTAATGTCCCTGGAATCTGTCACGTCCACACGCTTGCCAAACAGCACGTCCGCCTCATCAAAAAATAGAATACTTCTGCTCTTCTTTACCTCGTCAAAGATTTCTCTGAGATTTTTTTGCGTCTCCCCAATATACTTGGACAACACACCAGAAAGATCTACTTTATATAATTCCAGATTCAGCTCCCGTGCAAGCACCTGCGCTGCCATGGTTTTTCCTGTACCCGGAGGGCCTGCAAATAGCAGAGACACTCCCCGTCCATAAGCAATCTTATCCTGAAACCCCCATTTTTCATATACTTTGCCCCGGTAAGACACTTGCCCACATGCCTGACGCAACAATTCTTTGGGTCCTTCCTCCAGCACAAGGTCATCCCAGCTATAAGCTGCATTTACCCTGGCTGCACGCTCTCCCAAACGATGAGAAATCTTCTGTTGACATGCCTGATATAAAAAAACCGAAGGAACCTTTTCTTTCCCCTGCGTCTGGGCCTTTCTTACAGCAAGTTCGGCTGCCTCTCGAATCACTCCTGGTGAAAAATCAAACTGTGCTGCCAGCCTGTCAAAGACTTTCTCCCCTTCTACCTGTTTTGGAAGAAAAGATTTCCAAAGTTGACTCCGCTCCTGTATAGAAGGAAAATGCATATGATATTCCTGTATGTGATACCCCATGGGATATTCCCCCTGAAAAACATCCTCCTGCCCTTCCTCAGCCATGAGAAATACATATTCAAAAAAAAGAGACGATTTCTGTAGAAGTTCCTCCGCAGATTTACGATTCTTGTATTCATTATTCCAAATTACTTCCCAGTGCTCAAAAACCAAGAATGCCCGATTTAAAACTGCACGCACAGCAGCATCACAGACCGCTTCTTTTTGCTGGTCCTCCTTTTGATTTACAAGTCTGCGCAAATCTACGAATAAGGCCGTATGCCCAAGGGCCTGTGCTGCAAGGCAAATTTGAAGCTTTTTTCCGCTCCCATATGGCCCTCGCAGAAGAAATAGCCTCATAGGATCCTGTTCCTTTGTCTCCTCTTTCAGACACTGTTTTATATGTTCTGCCACATTCTGATTGATATTACATGAAAAATTTTTGACGTCTATGGGAAACCTTAACTGATATTCTGTCCTTCTTCCCAAGAGATCTGCCTCATAAAAAAATACATAATCAATCAAGCTGCTCCTAATCTTCAGTCGCCAAGCCAATTCACTTTCCTGGGTTAAGGGTCTTTGGCAAAATATGCAACAGAGAATCTCCCTGCGGGCAAATATCTGATGAATTAAGGCATTTTGTAAAAGCTCGTCCATGGAAAACATTTTGACACCCAAATCCAAAGAAGGATACCTCCAAGACAAATCATCCTGGAGGTAACAGTACATCCGCTCAAATTCTCGATTTAGCTCAGGAGCCATAGCAAGACAGACAAGATACTGTTCAAACTCACTGAGCTTTAGGCTGCGAAGCATATACTCAAAGGGCAGTACCATCCCACTTTCCTTCATGGTGCGGTAAGCCTTCTCGTGAAATGCACTCCACTGGGCAAAGAGACTTTCCCTTTCCTTTTCATAAGAAGTGCGATCTAGTTGTTTAAAGGGATCCTCCATCACATTAGAGAGCTCCTCTTTAAACAATTTGGTCTGAAAAATATGGCGAATCCTCCCATCCTCTTTTAAACGAACTGCATATGCCACATAAAGGCTGATCTCCTTTTTTATGAGAATTACTAGATCCTGGAAATACTCCTCCTGTCCCAAATACATCGTTCCTTTTTCCATTCTGCGCACAGCCTTTCCTTTAAATTCCCGCTACCAACAATTGATCAAACTCCTTTTTATTGGACGCTTTTAATAATGGCCCATATTTCACGCCCAGGCTCTGAAGACGTTTATCAACAGCAGCATATTTGCTAAGCACTTTTCCTGCTTCTTCTTTTTGATCCTTATTGGGATTTATCAGAGAGGCAGCCACTCTCTTTAGACCATAATCATCCTTATTTAATTCTCCAAGAGCGTCATGAGCCATGTTCTGCAAACCCTTTCCTTCAAAATCATACTTACTCTCTCTTTTTTCGGCTATTTTCTTTGCATATTTATTTGCAGTAGATATAACTCCCAGCCCGCCTGCTGCCGTTCCAAAAATCTGAACTCCCTTCTGGGAATCTGCGCTCATTTTACTGACATGTATGCTTGCAGCAACGCCAGACGCCATCCCTGATACTAGAGTTAACATGCTAAGTCCTACATCCGACGTATTCAACCTAACTTTATCAATCCTTCTGCTCCACATGAGATATTCGATCAGCTTATCCTTCTCATCCTCTGTCAAGTCTGTTCTCTCTAACAGCGCCAGCGCTTTCCGTCTGTTTGTCGTTACGTCATCTTCCTCGGTCTGCAACCCTCCCTGCTGTGGTGTATTTCCTGTTACAACAGACGTCTGTGGTGTTCCGGCTGTCTGTTCTGTGATTGGGGTTCCCTCTCCACCTATATCTGATTCTGCATCGGATGAATCTACATCGGTTGAATCTACATGATTTTCTTGTTGGACACTACTTTGCTCATCTATGGCTTTATATTTTTGGAAAATATCCTCTACTTTCCGGCCCAAGCCCCCTCGCATTGTTTCCATCTGCTTAACCTTTTTTTGAGCCTGTATCATACCATTGATCGCCGATGCCATGCCCCCAAGCTGTGCCGCAAAGCCGCCAGCAAGGGTAACATACGTCATTACTCGAGCAAATAGTCCTTTTCCTTCGCCTGCAAAAGTTGCAATTGCCTTGCCAATACTGCACAGTTTGGTGATCAACGAAAATCCTTCACAGAGAATGCCGATCATACCAAACACCTTTTCATTTTTCTTATTTTCTTCATGTCTAATCGCCTTAAATTCTCTGATCTTCTTTACAAAATCACGAATCGATGTTACCAGTCCCAGCATATTAGTAACTAAAGAAACTGCCGCACAGGCATTTGATTGGAGATAGTTCGTATCAAAATTCCCCACCATACCTGAAATTGCTCCTACTGTTTTTCCCACGTCCGCCGCAACATCCGCCGCAGCATTCACTTTGGAAGATTTTAAAAAGCGTGAAAAACGGTTCCTCCCCGCCAAAAGGTTGGTGTCTCCTTTTTCCAACGCTCTTGCCAGAACGACTGCTGTATAGAGATTTCCTTTCCTGGTACTCTGCACGTCTTTTCTTAATTTATCCAAATTTTCATCCCTGGCATTCCCTGAATCTGGAACATCCTCCTGATCTTCCCGTTCTTCTTCCTCTTCTGGTTCCACATCCCTAATGGCTTTCAATTCATTTAAAGTGTCAAATGCTTCTTCTCCCCCTCCCCCCCCTTGCACTAACACGCCATTCTCATTGGTTACCTGGAGACTAAGATCTCGTATATCCTCCCGAATATTATCTCGTGCCAGATTATTTTGAACATTATTTCCCCTCTCTTCATCTCCCACTTGTTGATTCCTATTCTGAACCTGCTGTTGTACGACAGGAGCTGTCTGTGTCACGTTTACAGACGGACTCAAATGTTCCTC